>CAWDOZ010000163.1:0-4189 GCA_963803935.1 uncultured Fibrobacterota bacterium
CCGTTGGAATGTCGGAAGCCCAGTTTTCAGGCAGTCCTTCAAAACAATCGAAGCCGTGAAGAACGGTATCAGGGTGTCTCAAGATACGGGACCAAATGCGAGTCGCATCGCCTTTGGCAACTCCAAATTCAAGGTAGAGCGCGGGCTTGTCACCGACCTCGGCCGCAACCAACTCAAAGAGCTCTTCGCGTTTGTCCACCGGATTGTCCAGGAAAAGGCCGTTTGCCTTCAGCCAGTCGCGCAACTCCAGGTCGCGAAAAAAATTCCCCAGCTTGCGCACGGCCATGCCGGGCACAAGCTGCCCGGCTGAGAGCAGGGCTTCTCTGATTCGAGTTTTGAGCTTCATAAGGGGGTGCTCATTTCAAAGGCTTCCGCATCGTCAAAATCAAGCGTCAATGGGCCAGGCTGAGTCGCCCCACTTTCTCTGCCGGCACAACGATGGCGTCATGCCCTTTGTGCCGCGCGGAAAAATCCGTTGTGATCGAGCCGCCGTCCTGGATAAAAAAGAGCGCGTAGTCCCTCGGCGTCAGTTCCTTGATCTGTTCATCGGACAAGAAGATATGCTCGAAGACAACGATGGGATGGTGCTCGGCGATGGTTTCCGTCAAGCCGGCAAACACCCTGGACTCAAATCCCTCCACGTCAATTTTTATCACGTGGGGTGGCGGCAATTGCAATTCGCTCCGCATGTCATCGCCGCGGCGAACCTGGACCTGAATTTGCTTTCCCTCGCGCAGATCTTGCGTCATTGATCCATAGCTGCTGCCAGCCGAAGAAAGGTTCAGGGCGATCATCTGGCCTCTATCTCCGAGGCCAAAGGGATGCACAACGCACTGCGAATTGGCCGAAAACAAAGATTGGAGGATTTTCAATGGGCCGGGGTTGGGTTCAAAGGCGTGCAAACTGGAAAGTTTGAACCGCGGATGCGCGACATACCCCGACACAATGCCAACATTGGCTCCCACGTCCCCAAACACGTCTCCGGGTTGGAGGACCTCTGCCAAGAGCCGATACAAATCCGCTTTGTTCCCAAGTTCGCCCAGCGAGAGATTGATCATTTCAAAGACTTCCGCATCCCGAAAATCCAGCAAGGCCACTCCCACTTCCGGCACGGTGAACGGATACGCTTGCAGGCCAGGGAGGATGGGCGCGAGCCTTTTGATCAGCCATCCAGCGCCCGGCAGATGCAAACGGCCGTGAACCACGCGATAAAAACCGACAAGCAAGTCAGAAACCATGACAAATGGATGTTCGCCAATGGCCGAAAATAGGGCAAGCGTATTTCAACGGAAGGGGATTTGCGCCCGGCTTTTTTCCTTACCCGCTCCAGCCCCGCGCCTATCAATGCAGTGGTCATTTATGTGCAAGAGCGAAGTAAACAGCCATTTGTGACGGGTCTGTTACGGGTTGTGACGGCATACGTTACGGGTCGGGCTTTTGCAAGTCCTTGATAATTAACATTTGTGACGGTGTGCATGACCCGTTGCAAGCCGTTGCCCAAACCGTTGCAACGCAAGAAATGGCCCAACGCAAAGGGGTTGCGGGGAATAAGGGCACTCTCCCGGAAAGGACGCCTTCAGGCAGCATCTCCGGGAGTGGAAACCTCGACGAAGGAGAGATGCGCCCCGCCCCTGCTTAATGATCTTGATTGGCCTTGAGCAAGCGTCGGAAATCCTTACAAAACGCTGAAAAAACTCGTATCCTATTTATCACAAGCAACTTACGGATTAAATATTGGGGCATTTGCATCCTTGGCGTCGAAGTTCTTTACAGTTTTAACGGGACTTGTGGCCGGGGGATTGAGCATTTATTTAGTCGTAACATGCTGAATTACAACAGCATAGGCCACAACAGGCGCGAATGCAAATAAAGTGGCATCATTCCTGCGATAGTTCAATTGTATTGCTAGTGGTTGAGCAATTTAAACAAATACGAAACGATCAAACTGAATAAATATATGAAGAAACAAATGAAAATAGTCGCGTTAATATCGGCCCTCAGTGTTGGGGCGCTTCTACAGGCCTCAGCTCAGGTGGTTCCCGTTGACATCGGCACGGGGTTCCCTCCAGCATCGCTTGGCCCTTACACCATGAATCCGTTTGACCCAGGCTCGATTACTGGAACATCCCAAGCGGGCATCGTAGGCGGAGTCGGGACTGGTGTGCCTAATGAATGGGCTACTTGGGGGCAACTTTACACGGGCAACGTGTACTTTGATCTCGGCACGACCATCACCCTCCTCTTGCACGGCAACGTCGAAGCGGTGGACTTCTATGAGGAGCCGAACGAGTTTTCAACGTACAGCATGACGGCCACGGACTCTTCGGGTGTGAGCGTTACCCAAACCATTAACGGCGAATCCGGTTCGGCAGGCGTTGGTTTTTATGAAACCGCTGTTGGCGGCCCTTACCTCACCGAAATCGTTGTCACCACTGATCCGGCTGCGGAAGGTGAAGCCATCGGCGAGTTTGGCATCAATGGTGGAACACTGACTGGCACAACCGGCACGGTTCCTGACTCAGGCTGGACGTTGGCCTTGATGGCTCTCGGATTGGCCGGGTTGGGTGTTTATTCCCGCCGCGCCGTGAAGGCGTAAACGGTCGAAGCAACATTGACCATTCGATTTGTTTAAATTTAGCGCAAAGGGAGCCGCCCGTGAGGGCGGCTCTTTTTGTGTACAGCATCCCCCGCCCCGAGGCGCGCCGGTGAGGTTCGAAAATCGGCCGGTAAAAAGGCTTGCGATGGCCCGGCATCAGCCCACAATCCTCCACAGATTGCGGGGCAGCCCCCCAACAGAAAGGAAATCTTTTATGCCCAATCTGATGCAATTCGCGGCAAACCATGCCATCCTCGCCTTGGGAATCGCGGCGCTGGCCGTGCTCATATTGTTGACGGTCTGGAATTCAATCCGCGTCGTCGGACCGGCGGAAGTCGGCCTGGTAATGAAGCGGTTCGGCCGCAAGCTGCCCAGCGACAATCCGATCGCATTCCATGGCAAGGCGGGGTATCAGGCGGAACTCCTGATGCCGGGGTTTCGTTTCAAATGGTGGTTCCTTTACAAAGTGGAAAAATTCCCATGGGTCCAGGTGCCGGCCAACGAAATTGGCGTCCTGATTGCGCAGGTTGGCAAGACCTTGCCCGCCGGCGCGAAGTCGGCGCGCTATAAGAAGGAGATTGGCAACTTCACAGATCTCCCCGGCTTCATCAGTAACGAGGGTGAAAAAGGGGTCCAACGTCCGGTGCTGGCCCCCGGCAGTCTTTTGCCCATTCATCCGGTGGCGTTTCTGATCATCACCAAGAACAAAGTCTTCGGGCTTCCCATTTCCCCGGATTTTCAAGCGCGCGAGGGAGGAAATCAAAGATTGACGCCCGCCTCATTCAACCTTGAGGGCAGACAGCTTGATGTGTTCCGGGTCGAACCGCAATTACAGCAGGGCAGCGAAGAAAAGCTCGACGTGGTGGGCGTGGTTACGACGCTCGAAGGCGATCCCCTTGATTCCGGTCACATTGCCAGCCGTCTGGCGGGTTCGGTGACATGGAAAAGCTGGAACTGGAGGGCGCGGACGACCAGAAGCCATCGAAGTGCTCGTGCGCAAGATCGTGAATCAATCTCAACGGACGCGCGAGCTGATCTCGAACCTGCTGAGTTTCGCGCAGCAAAGTTCCGGAGAGAAAACGATGCTGGATTTAGGCACGCTTCTGCAGCGCAGTGTGCAAATGCGGGAGCTCCAGCGGCATGATCAGAAAATCCGCATCGAGACCGTGATCGATCCAAACCTGCCGCGCGTGTGGGGTGACGGCCACCAGCTGTTCCAGGCGTTCGTCCAGATCGTAGAGAACGCTTTGGACGCGCTCGAGGAAGCGGGCGGAGGCTCGCTTCAAGTCAGCGCCCAGCATCACGCAGGAGAAGTCGTCGTGCAGTTTTCCGACAGCGGACCGGGCATAAAAGAGCCGCATCGAGTGTTCGATACTTATTACACCACAAAACCGATCGGCAAAGGCACGGGCCTGGGACTGAGCGCCGTGTATGGCGTGGTGCAGGATCATCGCGGACAAATCACCTGCCAGGGACAGAAGCCGGAAGGCGGAGCGGTGTTTGTGCTGCGCCTGCCCGTCGCGAGCCAGGGCGATAGCCAGGCGCTGGCCGCCGTCCAGTCGTAGAGGCTCGATTTCGCATCTTCATCCGAAT
>CAWDOZ010000164.1:0-11876 GCA_963803935.1 uncultured Fibrobacterota bacterium
GCGCAGGTGAGTTTCGAATCGCTTTTCTTCGACAACCTGCGGAAAATCGTCATTGTGGTGACCTTTATGGCCATCCTTGAGCTTGTAAAAATGCAGGAAATTTCTTTTCGTCAGGAGAAACGGTTCGGGCCGATCATGGTTTCGCGCCGGCAAAGCTTTCAGGAAGCAGGCCCGGCTGCGGAGCTCCCCTCTTTACCGGCAGAAATATCCGCGCAGGATGCCCAAGAAGATGGCCGGCGCGTCCAACTGCCATGAGAATGGGTTCGAAGGAGTGCGGCATCTGCCATGCACCGGTGGACACTAAGGGATGGGAATGCTTATGAGTGTAGAAGAACATAATAAGGACGATGTCCCCATGCCTGAGGAATCGGGGGGAAAGCCGGCAGAGGTGTCAGGAAGCGCCTCCGCTGAGGGTCTTCGCATTCTCGAAGCGCTCATTTTTGCCTCTGATGAGTTTCTTACCGCGGCCCGCCTCAGGGCAATTCTGCCGGGTAACCCGGGTAGCCGGGAAATTTCCTCTATGGTTGAAAAAATCAACCGGCAACTTCAGAAGGAACGGCACCCGTTTGAAATTGTGGAGGTAGGTGGGGGCTACCAGTTTAAGACCGTCGCTTATTATCACCCCTGGGTCCGGCAGATCTTTCAGGAAAAGGCGGCGAAACGTCTTTCAATCCAAGCGCTGGAATGTCTTTCAATTATCACCTATCGGCAACCCATGAGCAAAGCCGAGATTGAAGCCATTCGGGGCGTTATTTCCGACGGCGCAATGAAAACGCTTCTCGAAAAGCGATTAATTACCATCATTGGCCGAAGCGATAAACCCGGCAGGCCCCTGCTTTACGGTACCACCCCGGAATTTCTCAAATATTTCGGCCTCAACAGGCTTGAAGATCTCCCCAATATCGAAGAGTTTGAGGCAATGGTGCGCCAAAAGATTGAAAATCTCCCGATCGAAGAGCTTGCTTCGGCGCAATCCCGGGCTCATGAGCAGCCGGAATCTCCCCTCGGTGAAAGCGAAGATTCGGAGCCCGGACAGGAAATTGACGCCGTCTCCCTTGAAAAGGATGGATGGGCATGGTTGAACGGGAAGAACGACGTAGCCGTTCAAAAGGGTGCCGAGGATATGCCCGAAACGAATGAGGCGGAAGATACCATACGGGAATTGCCGATAGAGGAACTGGATGCTGCAGGCGATGGGATTACAAATGAGGAATGAAAAACAAGGGGAAATGTCTTGCGGTAGCGCGGAGGTGCAGAAAAATAATCGCATTCTTTTCTGAAGGGCTTCTGTTCTGGATTGCCCGTTTTCCGGAAGGGATTGCTGCCGGGAGAACTAGTATTCCGGATACAATAGCTTGCAAATATATCGCTCCTCCTATACCAGCGGATAACTTATCCCTCGTCAGCTTGCCGCAACGAAGGGGTCCTCCGCCACCTTTTATATTTAGTCTCAATTAGTATACCATTAAATCCCATCAATCTCATCCACCGGCAATACCCAATGTTTCAAAAAACCGTATCAAGTCGAGCCTTTTTTTTGCTTCTGGCATTGTTATCCATCGGACTCGCTCAACAGCCTCAACCATCAGATTTAATTATAAACTGGAACGGAACCGGCGCCTTCCGCGACCTCACTTACCCGCAGATTATCGACAGCATGCTGAAGCATCCCGGCGACAGGGATAGCGCTTCCCGGTTTTTCAGACTCGGTACCGTTTACCTGCTTTCCGGCGATCCGGACAAGGCGATGCCGTGCTTCGCCGGATCGCCGCTTCGCGATGCCGCACTTTCACCTTTCGCCTGGGAGGGGCTAGGCGACTGCTGCGTCAAAAAAAAACAATATGATAGTGCGATCGGCTGCTACGAACAGGTCATAGCAATGCGATTGCCGCTCCGCTATCAAGCAACCATCTATCGCAAAATCCATGATATTGTTCTCAACGATACTCTGCGAATCCGCATCGATTCGCTGCGGCGGCAGTATAGCCGATGGTGGAATGCCCACCGGCCTCCTCCCCTTGACCCCGTTTATTCCAGGATTGATTCCCTTGTCAGGATGGGGGAGTGGTCTCAGGTCAATCACCTGGTAATTACCACGCTTACCGCCTTGGATGATACCTCGCAAGTTGCCGTTATCAGCAGTATCGCTGAAGGAAATCCTCCTGCATCGGCATTTACCACCTCGTGTTTTTTTCTTCTGGCGCGCATAGCGACGGATAACCATCGGTATGCATTTGCCGAGCGGATGCTAGGTTATGCTTACGAACGAAAGGACTTTGGAAAGGTGGTCGGGAGGCAGAAATACCTCAAATTTCAAGGAAAATTGTTCTTTTGCGAAGGGAAAAATGAAGAGGCTATTGAATCCCTGAGTTCCTATATCCATCACTACGGTTATGAAGCCGAAATCGGATTTCTCATAGCCCGTGCCTACAAAATGCTCGATAATCTTGATAGCGCTGCACTGTGGTACGATCGTTTTATCGCTAATTCGCCACGCTACCATGGCATGGCCGAAATCCTGTGGAGGCGAGCCTGGATCGAGGTAGAACGGGGCAATCCGGAGGAGGCCGCGCAATTTTTCAGGAAGATTTACCTGTTCAACTCCCGGTCGAGTCATGCCGATGAGGCGATTTTGCGCCATGCTCTGTGCAGCTATGAGCAGCACAAGTATGACTCGGCGATTTGCCAACTTTCGCTATTAGAGAGCCGTCACGGTATATCGGCGATCCTCCCGGCAGCATTGTTCTGGAAGGGCAAGTCCTGGCTCGGGCTTGACAGCCTTGGAAAAGCCGGGATGGCTTTCGCCGAGGCGGTAACGGTTGATCCCTATGACTACTATGCCTATCGTTCGCGCACGATACTTGCCGAATTGCACGATTCAACCCTGGCAGCAGCCCCGTTTGATACCGTGACCGATACTGCCGGCACAATCCGGGTGCTCGATTCGCTCTGCCCGTCTTCCGGGAGGACCATGTCGTTAGAGGACAGTATCAATCTCCGGCGTGCGATTGTAAGCGCGACTATTGGCCGGATTATTGATGCAGAAGCCTTTTTCGAGCCGGTTGAGCAGGCCATGAAAGGAAGCCCTTCTCTTGTCTTTCGCATGGCTCGTCTCTATCAATCAACAGGAGCAATAACACAGTGCGTAAGAGCCGGCCGCAGAATTCTGGCGCGGCTGCCGAAGGAAGCTAAGGGGCATCTTCCACTACCCGCCCGAACGCTTTTATTCCCGAAGCCATGGGCAGAGGTTGTCAAAGCCGAGGCGCAAAAGTGGAATCTTGATCCGAGCTTTACCTATGCGGTAATTCGTCAGGAGAGCGTATTCGATCCTGAAGTAGTGTCCCCTGCAGGGGCAATCGGCCTCATGCAGATCATGCCGGCGACGGGAAAAACCATTGCCCGGGAACTCGGCGAGCCTTTTTCAATTGAGACGCTGTATACTCCTGAGGCAAATATCCGCTATGGGACTTACTATTTGCACAAACTCTTAAAGGAATTTAATAACAGCCATGAATTCACCCTGGCCGGTTACAATGGGGGCCCTCCTAAAGCGAAGGAGTGGCAGGACCGAGGTAAGGATAAAGACCCTGACCTCATGGTAGAGGGTATCGTTTTTTCCGAAACGAGAAATTATGTCAAGAAGGTTATGGCAAATTTCTGGACGTACTCGCAAATCATGCCTTGAACAGGCACAGCGAGCGCATGGCAGGCTGCTTTCGCGGTCCCCGAACCTTTTGCTTCGGGGAGCTTCAATGTTCACGGTCGTCGAATAAGAATGTCCAGCGGGGCAAATTGGCGCCAAAATTGTTGCACCCTCCGGTTAAGGCCTCGTATTTTTTTATCGGCATGATACAAGGAGAATACCTATGAAACGACATTTGATGCCCGTACTGGTTGCAGCAATTGCCCTGACGGTCTCATCACAGAACCAGGGCAGCGGGACTCATCCCGATACCACCGGTGCTACGACAGCAACCCATTATCGTCTCTATGGTTCCGGCAGCCCGGTAGTAGCCTTTGCGGTGCAGGCGGAGGTCATCTGGTGTGCTGCGGAGTCCTCAATAGTTTCCATTCCAATGAACGGCGAGAAAAAAACCATATACCCCACGATTGGGTCCATGTCTGCACTGGGTATTGTTACAATAGCAGCGGACCGGCAAGGGCGAGTTTGGTTCGGCGGGCCTCATGGCCTAGCCGTGAAAAGCGGGACTAAAATCAATGTCTATACAGCAAAAACCGGTCTTTCCAACGATCGGGTCAGCACTATTGTTGCGGCCGATGACGGCTCAATCTGGGTAGGAACCGATAGCGGCTTGGATGTATTTACCGGTGAAACCTGGAAGCAGTATACCGTTAAAGATGGACTGGTTTCGGATAAAATACAGGCTCTTGCCATCGATGATAAGGGAAAGGTTTGGGTTGGGACCGATAAGGGCATTTGCGTATTGAACGGTACCGCCTGGAAAACCTATTCTTCTCAGAACGGTATGAGTGAAAATGATGATACCAAGGCGCTTGCCTACGATCGGATCAAGGGAGTGCTCTGGGCGGCAGTCGGCGATAAGGATGTCAACACCTTTGACGGGCAGAAATGGAATACGTATATGGATACCCAGCCGGGTATTCGAACCATTATGGTGGATTCACAAAGCCGGATATGGTTTGGTACCGAAAAGGGAATCCTGAAATTTAACGGCGATGATTGGTTGCCGGATCCCACGCCATTCGGGGTTCCGATAAGCCAGGTATTTCAAATGCACAGCGATGAAAAAGGGAACCTGTGGTTTGCTACGGATCGGGGCGTCATCCAAATAATGAACCCGTATCCGTTTTAGCTACGCCGAATTTGACTTTAACCTCTTGAATTGAGTAGTTTAACAATTCTAAAGCCTGTTCTCTCCGCCGTCGAAGAGAATATCCTGATAGTACGATTCCATTTATTGATGCAATACCCGGAATTTTCCCGGGGCACTGTGGGCCGGGCGGCAATACTCTTGTGGAGGCTTAAGGAAGCATGGATAAAATTCGGATTGCCGTTATCGGTATAGGGAACTGCGCCAGTTCACTCCTCCAGGGGATCGAATACTATCGACAAAAAAAGTCGACCGAAGCGACCGGGCTCATGCATTGGGAAATCGGCAGGTTCACTCCCTCGGATATAGAGGTGGTGGCGGCTTTCGACATCGATAAGCGGAAGGTCGGTTACGATGTCAACGAAGCCGTTTTTGCCAAGCCTAACTGCACGGCCATATTCTGTCCGACTATGCCAAAAACGGGAGTAGTCGTGCGAATGGGCAGCGTGCTCGATGGCGTTGCCGATCATATGAAAGACTATGAGGAGGATTATTCATTTGTCATTTCGCCGGAACCGGAGCCGTCGCACGAAGAGATGGTTTCGATCCTTCGGAAAACGGGTGCCGAAATCCTCCTGAATTACCTGCCCGTAGGCTCTGAAGCTGCAACCGGATTTTACGCCGGGGCGGCACTCGATGCGGGTGTGGCCTTTATAAATAATATGCCGGTATTCATCGCCAGTAATGCTGCATGGGAGGCGCGATTCAAAGAGCGAGGACTGCCGATTATCGGTGACGACATAAAGGCACAGCTTGGTGCTACGATTACTCACCGTGCGCTGACCGATCTTTTCCGAAAGCGGGGCGTAAAGCTCGAGCGTACCTACCAGCTCAATACCGGAGGCAACACCGATTTCCTCAATATGCTCAATCGAAGTCGCCTCAAGTCCAAGAAGGAATCCAAGACCGAGGCGGTACAATCGGTCGCCGGAGTGCGTTTGAACAAGAGAGATATCCATGTCGGGCCCTCGGATTATGTCCCCTGGCAGAACGACCAGAAGGTCTGTTTTATCAGGATGGAAGGCCGTCTGTTCGGCGATGTGCCCATGAACCTGGAGCTCCGCCTCTCGGTAGAGGATTCGCCCAACTCTGCCGGTGTTGCCATCGATGCGATACGCTGCGTGAAACTGGCGCTCGATGCCGGTCTCGGGGGTGCTCTAATCGGTCCGTCCGCTTTTTTCTGCAAACACCCGCCGCGTCAATACCCCGATGATGAGGCTTACCGCAAAACACAGGAATTTATCAAGCAATACAGTGCAGTGCCCCGTGCCCGGCCCGAGGCGGAAAAAGTTCCGGTCTAAATAGCGTCTGATTTATCGCTGCCAATTCTTCTTAAAATGCAGGGAGAGGTTTTAAGCTCAAAGAAGCCCGAAATTCGTCTAGTTGTGCCTTCCGCAGGCCGGCAACAGCTTTGCCTCCTATATGATAAAGTAGCACTGAAGCCACTTCTGGCATGGTAATTGCAAAAAAATTGCTGTGTCGTCACGAAAAGCCACCATGATATTTTCATCGGAGGCCGAATATGAATAAGAGAATTATGCGGCTGTTTCTTGCTGTCTATACAGTACTCTCCACCTGCTCGGTCGAAGGTTCAACCATGCCGTTGAAAATAGGAGATAAAGCCCCGGATTTCGCCCTTGAGAATTCAATGGGCGATACCGTGCGCCTGAGCGATTATGCCGGAAAAAACTATGTAGTTTTGATATTTTATCCCGGAGATGAAACACCGGGATGTACTTAAGCAGCTTTGCGCTGTGCGGGATGATTTTTCCGGCTTCGAAGCGAAAAATATCAAGGTTTTCGGCATCAACCCTGCCAACACCGCCTCCCACGGAAATTCGCCGAACGCCATGGCTTTCCGTTTCCGCTCCTTGTTGATCCGCATCGCATAACCGCAAAGACCTATGGTTGTGACGGACTGCTTTTTATCAAGCGAACGGTTTTTGTGATCGATCCAGGCGGCACGATCGTCTATCTAAGGCGCGGGATGCCTGCAGACACAGAAATTCTCAAGGCAGTGCCCGACGCATCCAAATGAAGTCGCGCTACGAGCGGCATATTCGGGAGCAACGCGGAGAACTTCACATACCGAATTCGAGAGTAGGTAAACCTGTAAAACCGGCTCCTGCGCTCAATAGGGCGTGACGGGCCGATAACGCTGTATTTTTTCCTTCAGCATGCCATCCTGTTTATGTCAAGAATCAGGCAGTATCCGGATTAGGTATTGGTCATTGACCATTGCCGTCCTTGCGATGACCGTGGTGCTACCCTGCTGCCGGCATGAAAAGCAGAACTCCTCACAATTCCCCGGGTTTTCTCCGCGCACTGTTTCCGGCATGCCGAATGCTGCCGATACGATCAGCCTTGGGTTTTATAACGTTGAGAATCTTTTCGGTCTGGCGGACCAGGGAAACGAGTACCCGGAATTCCGTCCCGGCTCGGGCAGCTGGAACAAGCAGCTCTACGAGATCAAGGTCGAAAGGATCGCTTCAGTGATTGCTGCAATGCATCTTGATATTATCGGTCTTTCAGAGGTGCAAAACAAGGGCACGCTCAGGGATCTCCAGCAGGAAACACGGAGGCTTGGTGTCGATTACCCGTACAGCGCGATTGCCGACGAGCCGGGTAAGCCGATCAACTGCCCGGCCCTCCTCTCGCGGTTTCCTATAGTGGAAAACCACGGCTTTCGCTCCCTCTCGCCTCTTCCAACCCGAAATATCCTCGAGGCCCGGGTCGATTGCAATGGACCCTCGCTGCGAATATATGTAAACCACTGGCCGGCCAAATTCCAGCCGGAATCCGAACGGATTGCTGCGGCCCAGGCCCTTGCGCAGGCGATTGTCCGTTATGGCGCCGGGGTGCCCTATGTCATCATAGGCGACCTGAACTCGGATTACGATGAGTGGCGCACGTTCCGCACCCGGGGACTCGATGACACAAAAGGGATCACCGGGCTAAACACCGTCCTTGGAACCATTTTTTCCGATTCGACAGGTAGCCTCACCCCAGTTTCTAAAACCGATCTCTGCCGCGATGTGAACCATATCCATTTCGATCCCTGGCTCGACATGCCTCCTGAAAAGCGCATGAGCATGAGTTTTCGCGGGACGCCGGAGACCCCCGACCATATTCTCCTTCCCCGGGAACTGGTCTGCGGAAGCACGTTTACTTACTGTGACTCTTCATTCACCGCCTTTCGCTGGGACGGCAGGCTATTGCGCAGCGGTGAACCCTTCGGCTGGCAGGAGCGCGGATTCGGCAAACACAGGTTTTTTACCGGAGAAGGGTACTCCGATCACCTGCCGGTTTTTCTGAGGTTGGTGGAGCGCAGGGGATCGCCACGGGCTCAACAACCGGATTCTCCCGCCGCCGGTGACCATACTCCCCCGCGGAGCGCCATTTCAGGGGAGACTGGTCAGGAGTGGCTTCCGGGCGGGACCGGGTTTACCGTTACTTACGAACCCGATGATGCCGCTACGGGCCGCAGATGCCTGTGCGTCAAGGGAGCGGCGCCGGAGAAAAACTGCGTTGCGGCGCAAACGGTTATGCGGCTGCCGCTGCTCAACCGCTCACGCCGGAGCATGGTGACCTTTGACATCCGGGGCAGCGGAAAAATTCAGTTCCGCATGAAAAGCGGGCATGGCAAATGGCGATTTTATACGGGCGAGAAGTTTCGGTATTATAAATCTTCGCGGTATCTGCTCTCGCAGATCTCCACCTGGCGCCATGAGACCCTGGAGTTTTTAGCCGACAACCTCGCCGCCCCCGACCTCAGGATAGAGCTTCGCGCCGGGAAAGACGAGCCATTCTGCGTGCATCTGGAAAATTTCACGGTTGAATGAGCCCCGGCAGCGGCATTCTTTACTGCCGGGGCTCATTCAACCGTGAAATTTTCCAGATGCACGCAGATGGCTCGTCTTTCCCGGCGCGAAGCCCTATCCTGAGGTCGGGGGCGGCGAGGTGGTGCAGTTCAAGCTTAGGGTCTCATGGCGCCAGGTGGAGATCTGCGAGAGCAGATACCGCGAAGATTTATAATACCGAAACTTCTCGCCCTTATAAAATCGCCATTTGCCATGCCCGCTTTTCATGCGGAACTGAATTTTTTCGCTGCCCCGGATGTCAAAGGTCACCATGCTCCGGCGTGAGCGGTTGAGCAGCGGCAGCCGCATAACCGTTTGCGCCGCAACGCAGTTTCTCCGGCGCCGCTCCCTTAACGCGCAGGCATCTGCGGCCCGTAACGGGCATCATCGGGTTCGTAAGTAACGGTAAAGCCGGTCCCCCGCTGAAGCACTCCTGACCAGTCTCCCCTGAATGGCGCTCCGCGGGGGAGTCTGGTCACCGGCAGCGGGAGATCCCGTTGTTGAGCCCGTGGCATCCCCTGCGCTCGACCAACCTCAGAAAAACCGGCAGGTGATCGGAGTACCCTTCTCCGGTAAAAAACCTGTGTTTGCCGAATCGGCGCTCCTGCCAGCCGAAGGGTTCACCGCTGCGCAATAGCCTGCCGTCCGAGCGAAAGGCGGTGAATGAAGAGTCACAGTGAGTAAACGTGCTTCCGCAGACCAGTTCCCGGGGAAGGAGAATATGGTCGGGGTCTCCGGCGTCCCGCGAAAACTCATGCTCATGCGCTTTTCAGGAGGCATGTCGAGCCAGGGATCGAAATGGATATGGTTCACATCGCGGCAGAGATCGGTTTTAAAAACTGGGGTGAGGCTACCTGTCGAATCGGAAAAAATGGTTCAAGGACGGTGTTTTAGCCCGGTGATCCCTTTTGTTCATCGATTCCCCGGGTGCGGAACGTGCGCCACTCATCGTAATCCAAGTTCAGGTCGCCTATGATACATAGGGCACCCCGGCGCCATAACGGACAATCGCCTGCGCAAGGGCCTGGGCCGCAGCAATCCGTTCGGATTCCGGCTGGAATTTGCCGGCCAGTGGTTTACATATATTCGCAGCGAGGGTCCATTGCAATCGACCCGGGCCTCAAGGATATTTCGGGTTGAAGAGGCGAGAGGAGCGAAAGCCGTGGTTTTCCACTATAGGAAACCGCGGAGGAGGGCCGGGCAGTTGATTGGCTCACCCGGCTCGTCGGCAATCGCACTGTACGGGTAATCGACACCAAGCCTCCGTGTTTCCTGCTGGAATCCCTGAGCGTGCCCTTGTTTTGCACCTCTGAAAGACCGATAATATCAAGATGCATTGCAGCAATCACTGAAGCGATCCTTTCGACCTTGATCTCGTAGAGCTGCTTGTTCCAGCTGCCCGAGCCGGGACGGAATTCCGGGTACTCGTTTCCCTGGTCCGCCAGACCGAAAAGATTCTCAACGTTATAAAACCCAAGGCTGATCGTATCGGCAGCATTCGGCATGCCGGAAACAGTGCGCGGAGAAAACCCGGGGAATTGTGAGGAGTTCTGCTTTTCATGCCGGCAGCAGGGTAGCACCACGGTCATCGCAAGGACGGCAATGGTCAATGACCAATACCTAATCCGGATACTGCCTGATTCTTGACATAAACAGGATGGCATGCTGAAGGAAAAAATACAGCGTTATCGGCCCGTCACGCCCTATTGAGCGCAGGAGCCGGTTTTACAGGTTTACCTACTCTCGAATTCGGTATGTGAAGTTCTCCGCGGCTTGCTCCCGAATATGCCGCTCGTAGCGCGACTTCATTTGGATGCGTCGGGCACTGCCTTGAGAATTTCTGTGTCTGCAGGCATCCCGCGCCTTAGATAGACGATCGTGCCGCCTGGATCGATCACAAAAACCGTTCGCTTGATAAAAAGCAGTCCGTCACAACCATAGGTCTTTGCGGTTATGCGATGCGGATCAACAAGGAGCGGGAACGGAAAGCCATGGCGTTCGGCGAATTTCCGGTGGGAGGCGGTGTCGGCAGGGTTGATGCCGAAAACCTTGATATTTTTCGCTTCGAAGCCGGAAAAATCATCCCGCACAGCGCAAAGCTGCTTAGTACATCCCGGTGTTTCATCTCCGGGATAAAATATCAAAACTACATAGTTTTTTCCGGCATAATCGCTCAGGCGCACGGTATCGCCCATTGAATTCTCAAGGGCGAAATCCGGGGCTTTATCTCCTATTTTCAACGGCATGGTTGAACCTTCGACCGAGCAGGTGGAGAGTACTGTATAGACAGCAAGAAACAGCCGCATAATTCTCTTATTCATATTCGGCCTCCGATGAAAATATCATGGTGGCTTTTCGTGACGACACAGCAATTTTTTTGCAATTACCATGCCAGAAGTGGCTTCAGTGCTACTTTATCATATAGGAGGCAAAGCTGTTGCCGGCCTGCGGAAGGCACAACTAGACGAATTTCGGGCTTCTTTGAGCTTAAAACCTCTCCCTGCATTTTAAGAAGAATTGGCAGCGATAAATCAGACGCTATTTAGACCGGAACTTTTTCCGCCTCGGGCCGGGCACGGGGCACTGCACTGTATTGCTTGATAAATTCCTGTGTTTTGCGGTAAGCCTCATCATCGGGGTATTGACGCGGCGGGTGTTTGCAGAAAAAAGCGGACGGACCGATTAGAGCACCCCCGAGACCGGCATCGAGCGCCAGTTTCACGCAGCGTATCGCATCGATGGCAACACCGGCAGAGTTGGGCGAATCCTCTACCGAGAGGCGGAGCTCCAGGTTCATGGGCACATCGCCGAACAGACGGCCTTCCATCCTGATAAAACAGACCTTCTGGTCGTTCTGCCAGGGGACATAATCCGAGGGCCCGACATGGATATCTCTCTTGTTCAAACGCACTCCGGCGACCGATTGTACCGCCTCGGTCTTGGATTCCTTCTGTAGGATCGATTGAGCATATTGAGGAAATCGGTGTTGCCTCCGGTATTGAGCTGGTAGGTGGGCTCGAGCTTTACGCCCCACTTTCGGAAAAGATCGGTCAGCGCACGGTGAGTAATCGTAGCACCAAGCTGTCCTTTATGTCGTCACCGATAATCGGCAGTCCTCGCTCTTTGAATCGCGCCTCCCCATGCAGCATTTCTGGCGATGAAT
>CAWDOZ010000165.1:0-3828 GCA_963803935.1 uncultured Fibrobacterota bacterium
GCTACCTTTTCACCAAACCATTCCATCACTTCACTATACGGCCGACTACGGATGGTAAACATGTGGGCGTTACCGTGAGCACGGCTTTTTAACGTTGAAGACCGGATCGGGGCATATCTTAACGAACCTCGGGCAATCTGTAAACAGGCCCGGGGTGATTCTCTGAAGGAGTTCGCACGGTCCTGCGCCTGAACGGGGATATTTTTAGAAATATCCCCATAATTTGCTTTGCGAGAGAAACGGTGCGTCGTACCCGGCGGGGATAATTTTTCTTCACCGATTTCTGCGGATTTTGCAGCGGATGTTCCTCGAGTACCTCCCGGTATAAACGCAGCAGCTGTCTTCGAATTTCATCTTTATCAAACTGCCCGATAAGCTTTTCGGACATGGTTAATGCTTGTCCGCGAAATTTACAATCGCTTTGGATTTTGCGGATCAGGTCGGCAAAACCATCCGGGAAATTTGCGCTTAAATAGGAGTGAAGATAGAGCTTCTTGTATTCCGGCAGGTCGCGGAAAATGACCGGGAGGCCTGCCGCCGCCGCCTCGATGGGAACCAGCGGACTGTTTTCCTGGAAACTCGGAAACAGCAGGAGGTCGGCGGCGTTGTAGATAAGGGGCATCTGCTCCAGGGAAAAGCTTCCCGCCACTTTCAAACAGGGATTGGCTGCCATGGCGGATGCGATTTTGCGATCGAGCCGCGCAACGCCTTCTGTCAATGGTCCGAAGGGCCGCCCGCCGACCCATATAAAGGTAAGATGCGGCAGTTTTCCGGCAATATCCAGAAAATCTTCCACGCCTTTCCGTGCTTCGAGCTGGCCGACGCCCAGCACGACAACGGCGTCCCCGGCGATGTTCAGAAGCTGCCGCCCTGCCTCGCGCTTCTTTGCTGCGGGGTGGTACTTTTCGGCACTGATTGGATTGTTGATGCGGATAATGGGCGTCGTCACGTTAAGTGACCGTATCGCCTCTTCCACCATGGGAGAGATTGCGATAAGGTAAGCTGCGAAGGAATAGACAATCCTGAAGTACCATCGGACAAACGGCATCAGCAGCCGCCAGGCAGGCAGGGATCCCCGTATCGAATCGGGAATGACGTGCACGGTGAGAATTTTTCTTCCGCGATACCGGCGCCGGAGACCTTTCAGGAAAAAATAAGGACCGTAGGAGTGCGCATGGAGAATATCTCCCCACCCTTCCTGGTTGACAATGCACGCAACATCGTCGCCGCCTTTCAGCAGGGCAATGCAATCAAGAAACGCCGTGTGGACTCCCTGGCCCTTCATGATATAGGCGGTCTCGGAAATGACATGAATTCTTAAACGTTGTTCGGCCATAGACTCCGGGGATTGGCTTCCCCGCTCCTATTCGAAACGCATTACCTCAAGTATGCCCTGTTCCACCGTGTCGACGGAACGTTGCACGACCTGAGCTTTGTAGAAGCGGGATACTGGGTTCCCTATTGCTATTTTAATGATGCTGCCGAGAATCGGCCCAAGGTTGTCGATTACCGAAAACCTATAGAGCTCATAGCCGCTCGTTATCGTAAATGAGCTGTCCGGAGAGGAAACTGCCACGGTGGTCATTTTTTTCCCGTCAACTATTGCCGAACCATACGCTACTTGCATGGCAACTACCGGTTGCGGCGCCGCAGCATTGTCCTTCCATACCCAGCCGGCTACGCCTCCGGTGCTGTGAGGAGGAAAACGGAAGTCCACCAGAAAACGGCAGCCCGTCGAGCAGCCATAAAAATAGACCCAACCTCTGGAAAAATTCTTAGGATACCCTACTGTCCGGCAGTGCACCAGGATACCCGAGCCTGATGCCTCCATTTCCGGTCTGTCCCGAAGACGCAGTGATGCATGCAGCCCGGACCAGGGGATGAGGACCCGATAGGAATAAAAATTGGTGGATGACTTACCCGGCTTTGAATCGTTTTCGGCACCTGCATCGAGGGTTGAAGGTGTCTCAATTGGATTGATCATTTCGTGAAAGGCCAGCACCACGGTTGCATTGTTAAATGACATTATGCAAACTGTAGAATCATGTACCTGTTCTATCCGGCAATAACCGATAGACAATGCCTCGTTCGGCGTATCGGAATAGCTCCATTCGGTCTTTCCGAACCGCTTTGAATCGTTGAGTGGCGGTTCTCCCTTGCGCAGCACCAGCAGCTGGCAGACGGCATTGCTGTCCTTGAGCCCGATGTTGGTCACCATCATCTGCGTCTGAATGAAGGTCCCGTCTTCAAGCACCGCGCTCAATTCGAAAGCTTCGCTGAAGCTGCCGTTGGAAAGGAATGTGGGTTTTAGAGGATGAAAAGTAGCCTCAGGTGATGCGTAAATCCTGCAGAACATGCACATATAAAGGCATAGGACCAGCGCGGTCGGCAATTTTCTGTATGACTTTTTGAGCACGAATGCACCTCTTGGAATAATTAATTCTTCTTAAAGTACAAAAGAGCAATAACCATGCCCGGCATTATGCAGGACATGCAGAAGGTTTGAAACCGAATTTGTTGAATGACTGGTAGCGTTACTATTCAAGGAATTTTTTTTGAAAAGGCAAAGTCAAAAGAGGGGTTCAACGTGTTGAATCCCTACAGATATGCAAATGTCTTTATGTTTTTTCTACCTTAAAAGAGGGCGTTGCGGGAGGGGGATGGCGTTTGCCTTCAGGCAAACATCGTCTCCCCCTTCCGCTGGAAGGGGTGTGGCTGAAGACGCGGCTTTGCGCGGCTTCAGCCCAGGGGGAACCATTTTTTAATGGTTCCCCCACCAAAGGCATTTGATCTAAGCCCGGTTCCCCAACCTGATGCATAATCAGGAACACGTATTAGTATCCGACAACATCCTTTATCCCGCTGCGGATTGAGAACCACAGGAATTGCAAAAAGGTGGTATCCCGCTGTCTCGAAAAATCAACCTTGCCAATCTTTATGGCCCCGGATTTATCCGGGACATTGCTCGTTCGGATCTTGAAGGTATTCGCGATGAACGATACAATACGGTTGGATAGCCCTTTTTCGCTTCCCGAGCTCTTATTTATAACCGCAAAATTGAGGTTAGTATAGATTGCCCGCAGCGAGCCCCCGGCGTGTCCCGATTCGATAGCGACATCGTAGGTTGCCGATTGGAGCGTACCCGATTTGATTCGAATCTGTTCACCCGGCTCGAGGTAGGAATTGAGAGCGCTGAGGTCCATGCCGCTGAGCGATCCGGAGTAGTGGATTGAGAACTCAGGCGAGGAGACAGGAATTTCCATGAGAACTTTCATCGTACCCGCATGCATGAATTTCCCCTGCCCGCGAATGGTGAGGAGGGATTTCCGGCTGCCATGATTCGCAATTCCCTTTGCCGAAACCATCATATCCTCAAACGTAACAAAGGCCGGCTCTGCGCCAACGGCAAATCTCTCGCCGTATTTAAGCTTTCCATCGGATAAAATAAGGGAATCAATTGCAACGTCTCCTTTTATTGCCGAAAGAAGCTCATTGGGCATCAGTGGGGATGAAGTCTCCGGTGCGGCGGGTTTTTCCTTGTTAACCAGAATATCGAATGCCGCGCCATTAATTTGAATTTCGCGGGTACAGTACCTCTTTCCCTGCAGCAGATCTATAAGGGCCAGGCCCCGGACCGTGCATCGGGGAATCACCACCGTGAATCGTGTTCTTCTATATTGAGACCCTTTGAAGAATTCCTCATCGCCTGCTGCAGGATAATAGTTTATCGAATCGGCTTCTACCGTTGAATCCCGGGTCGATACGCGCAGCCGTTTGCAAAGGAATGCATAGGGTGACCCGCTTGACCCCATTCTGAGCCCTTTTGCA
>CAWDOZ010000166.1:0-23932 GCA_963803935.1 uncultured Fibrobacterota bacterium
GGTGACCGCAAGCCTTCGATCCGCACGAGCATTTTTAGGAAGTAAAGCCTTAAATCCGAGCGAAAGAATGGTCTGCTTGGCGATTTCACATAAAAGAGTAATGACGATTAAAATGTTGTTCGAATAGAATTTAATTCCTAATTGACCGAGTGCCTCAAAGAAATACTGAATTGATTTCTCGAAATCGCCCGTATTATGGTGGATGCTGCCGATTTTATACTTGAGGTCAAGAACCGTCGCCTTATCGAGGGCATCGTCCTGAATAAGTAATTTTTCAAACATCTTCAATGCCTGCTCATTCCTTCCGGTGAGCATCAGCACATCTCCGAATTCGATATGCATTTTCGTAACGTCGATTGGAGACGCAATACCAACGTCCACACAATGCGAAACCATAAGCTGCGCTTTTGTGAAATACCCCGCCGCAATATCGAGGGCAACTTTCTCCACGGCATACCGCGCCGCCTCATAGCTCAGGGAAATTGATTTTGAGAGGTTTCTGCTCTTTAAATACGCCTCTGCGGCATGAAAGAGATATTCCCGGTCCCGGGCGGCAAGCGCCTCGTAGGTCTCGCCGAATTTTTCGTACAGGAGGAATTTTTTTTCCTGGGATATTTGCTTTCGTATCGATTCCTGAATGTAATCATGGGCAAATCGAAAATCGCCGCCGAGGTGGGTCCGGAAAAATCCGGCCCGGTCGAGTTTGTCGACAATGATATCGGAGTCGTCTGCCGAAAAATCTCCCACGGATTCGATAATGTTTTTTTGAAATTTCCCTTCGGCCAGCGAGGCAATTTCGAGCCACTGAAGTTCGCGGGGATCGAGCTCTTTGATTTTCTGGAGGATCAGGGAAAGCGGATCGAGTTTATCCGGCAGGCGGGAGAGATCGCTCAGGGAGAGCGACCAGCCCTTCTCCGTCATTATTACGATAAAGTTGTTCACCAGGAATCGAAAAGCCTCGGTAAGGGAAAACGGCGAACAATCGGTTTTTGTCACCAGCAGGTCCTGCAGCTTTTCCAAATCGTTCACTGCCCCGAACCGGGAACTGATGAGATCGCCGATTTCCAGACGGTTGAAAGACATGATCGGAAGAAATTTTTTAAACCCGATCCGGCGCAGGTCGAATTCAAACACATGCAGTTCTCCTTCGAGCTGCTCGGCCCGCAGCGTAGCCAGGATCATGCAGGGAGTCTGCGCCCGCAAAAGTCGCCGGATGATTTCGAAGGAAACGCGGTCGATCCATTGAAGGTTGTCAATAAAGAGGACCATCGGCTTGAATGAGCACAACGTGGAAAGGAGGGTAAAAAGAACATGAGCGGTACGGTCGGCCTCCTTCTCGGATTCAACGATATCGATGGGCAGCACTTCGCGGAAAAACGGTTTCATTTCCGGAACCATGCGGCAGATGACGCCTGAATAATTGAGCAGGAGTTTTTCGGCGGTGACGGAAAAGGCATTGACCGCCTCTTTCCCGCCTGCATTAATGTTTGCTATGAAGTCGAGTGCCAGGTGTCTGAAAATTGAGTAGGGCTGTTGGGGCGTAAAGCTGTTGCATTTTACCGACAGGAAAAAAACCCTGTCTGTGGACGCCGTGCTTCGGAATTCGTTCACGATCTCGGATTTTCCTATGCCGGATTTCCCGTGGATGCAGAGCGAAACTGCGCTTCCCTGGAGAAACTGCTCGTAGGCGTACTTGCAGGTGTCTATTTCCCTGCTTCGTGCCACGAACAGCCGTGAGCGGTTGACGGCATTGATGGCATCCTGCCTTCCGGCAACGAAATCGTGATGCGATTCGTTTCTGAGATGCTCCATAGCCGCTGCAAGGTCGAGGTTGAATCCGGCGGCGGTCTGATAACGTTCCGCAGGGGTGGGTTTGAGCGCTTTGAGAAGGATGGCATTGATGGAGAGCGGAACCCGATGGAGCGGTTGTACCTCGGTGCGGATCGCCTGGTTAAGCAGCTCTTCAACGGTATTTTCCGTGAGATCAAAGGGCATTTTGCCGGAAAGCATCTGGTAGAGTACCAGGGCGGCTCCATAGAGATCGGTACGCGAATCGATTTTAAAGCCGGTAAACCCCATTTGCTCCGGCGACAGGTAGGGAAAGGAGCCGACGACGCTGCCTTCCGGTATCCGTGCCGCCTCGCCCTCGGTCATGGAATATCCGAATTCGAGAAGCTGCAGCCCTTTGTCGTCGTCAATGTACAGGTTCGCCGGATTTATGTTGCAATGAACGATGCCGCGGCAATGGATGTATTCGAGCGCGTCAAGAAGCTGCCGGCAAATATGCAGCGCCTCGAGGGGCATAATGCTCGAGGCGGAAAGGAGCGCTGCAAGCGTTTTTCCCTTCCGGTACGGATAGGCGATGGAATCGATGGAGTTCTCGCCCAGTGAAAAAACCGGTTTGGCGATGTTCTGATGGTTCAGTGAGGAAACGATATCCATTTCATGTTTGAACCGCAGTTTGCGGTGCAGAAGGCCCGTATTCGCCACGGGCATCTCCCTGAGGCATTTGAGAAGGAACTGCTCCCCGCTTTCCCGATGACGGATAACCGAGACGTCGCTGTCGCCTGAGGAAGAGAGCGCATCGAGGTATTCATAGCTGGCCGACATGGTTTTTGTAGTCATTGAGCGTTCCTGCTTATGTTAAGTTTTGCTTTACATGACCCGTTGTAACTACCACAAAATAAGACCGTTAGACTATGTGATTGTACCCATTAATGCTTGAAGGCGGCAATAGAAAAAAATGCCGAACGAGTCGAAAGAGGGCTTGGAGAAATTCGTGCCTCAATCTGTTGGGGGTATTAAAGAAGCAGATACAATATGTTGAAATAGTGCGAATCGGCCGCAAGGGCCCGATTCCGTGGCGGGGTCAGACTTTTTCGCGAAGCATGCGTTTGAAACCCTTCATAAGATATGCCGATTTTCCCGCATCTTCCGTGGTGGCAATATCCTGAATCATTTTTACCAATCTCGGTTTGAGAGGTAACACATCATCGGTATTCGAAATAATTTCAATAAGTGACGACTCGCTCTTTTCCTTATAAAACTCCAAAGCCTTCAGAAAATTGGTTTTCAATGAAGAAATATCCGTTACCTTGAAATAATTAATTGAAAAGGACTCGGATAGTTTCGAGAGCTCGGGAACATAAATATCGGTCGAAAAGTCGAGCTCCTGGTAGAGCAATTTATGGGCAGTCTCAACCATGCCGTATTTCTTATTGACCATAATTATCCAGATTATGGGAATGGAATATTGACAGGCCGTGGCAATTTCCATGCCGTTCATCATGAACAACCCGTCGCCGGAAAGCGCAATCGCAATTTGCGACGGGGAAGCCAACTTTCCGCCGATGCACCCCGAAACTGCCTGACCCATCGTGAAATGGCTCATCGAAGAGGAATTTGCGCCTTCCCGAACGGGAAGGTGACGAAGTGCATTAAACCCCGCCATTCCCATTTCGCTGTACACCACCGCTTCCGGCGGAAGAAGATCGGCAATTTCCTTGAAAACTCTCGGAGATTTCGGCGGCGTAGAATCTTCCCTCATATCCTCCGCGAGCGACTTGTTTTCATTTAAAAATTCCTGAGAAAAAGTTTCATCGAAAAATTTCGGAGTACCCGAAGCGTTGAGTTCGCGGGCAATAGCATCGATCATCGACCTTAAATTGCCGCAGGAACATGCTATTGCAGGGTAATTTCGCCCGATATCATAACCGTCCACATCCAATTGAACCAGTTTATCGGCAAAAAGCCCCGGCTCAAATTTAAGCGTCGTAAACTCCCCGAAGTCCTCGCCAAATGAAATAACCAAATCGCTTCTTTTTACGAATACCTCAGCCGATCGGTGGCCGTAAATATCGAGAATGCCTCCGAAGTAAGGGGAATTTTCATCAAACAACCCCTTGGCGGAACCCGATAAAATCACCGGAATGCCATAGGTATGACTTATATCTTTGACCGAATGCGAAATGTTTGGATACCAGGCGCGATTGCCGACAAAAAGTAAAGGACGCTTTGAGTTTTTGAGCATGTTTGCAATATGATGGATCTTATGCGGCTCGAACCCTTCTTCGTCGACGTTACGATATTGATGGGGAGGAGTTGACCGAAAATCCGCCATCTGCTCGAAAAAATTGGAAGGCATGAGCAAGTGCACCGGCATTTTTCTGCCGCTTAACATATGCCGGAAGAGATCCTGCATATACGACTCAATGTTCTGTGGATGAATGCAGGTCAGGCTCTTTTTGGTGATTTCTCCGATAATATTCGCAAAAGAATACGAATTCCCGAACCCCGTGTCCTCCTGCAAGGCGTGTTTGCCATGTAAATGTGTTGCAACGGTAGGAGTTAGAACGAATGCAGGCAGATTCGATTTATACAGTTCCGCTATACCATTCAATAAATTCATGGCACCGGGCCCTGCGGTTCCCATAATCAGGGCAGGCTTTTGTCCCACTCGGGCATAATGAGAAGCCATATAGCCCGCGACCCCTTCGTGTTTCACCGAGATAAATTTAATGGAAGAATTTTTCAAGGCCTTAAAAAATGCAATATAATGCGACCCGCTGATGCCGAACGCATACTCAATGCCTTCCGCTTCCAGGCATTTTACCATGACGTCGGCAACTTTCATTTCCATGATTTCAATCCTGTTCGAAAGATATGGTTTGGGGAATCTTATGCGGCCCGATCGCTTTCGCACACCACCGTGAAAATTCCTGCCCTGCCCCGTCCGCATTGTCCTTCAATCTGATTTTTGCCGTTATCCGGTCTCCGGTCAACGGGTCATAATTACTTTCCAGCTCCACGCCGGCAACATTCCCGTTGCGCAGCATCAGTCGCCGCACCTCCTCGGGATAGACCTTGTTTCCGGCGACGTTGTACATCTTTTTTATAAGGCCGAGAAAGTAAATATTGCCCGTTTCATCTCTTTTGCCCCAATCGCCCGTATGGAGCCAGCCGCCCCGAAGCGCGACTTCAGTCGCATCAGGCCGGTTAAAGTACCCCTTCATGACGTTGTCGCCCCGAATGCAGATTTCGCCCTTTTCGTTTAAAGGGAGTTCCCTTCCGGCATCGTCAAGGATTCCGACCTGGTAATCAAGCAGCGCCGGACCTATTGAATCGGCTGCGAAGGGCCGGCTGCGGGATTGCGAAGTGCAAACCGGGGCGGCCTCGGTAAGTCCATAGCCTTCATAGAGGTGCGTAGAAAATTTTTTTTCGAACCGGTCGCGGAGGGATCCGGACAGCTTATAGCCTCCCGTGATGAGCTGGAAAGCCTGCCGGCAGACCTCATGCATGCGGGAGGATTTGCTTAATAAATAATAAACGAGCGGGACACTGTAAACATGCGATACCCCGTGCAGGAGGATGTCGTCGACAATCGATGAAAGTTTCCGGATATCGGAGATATCGGCAATGAGAATCGAACCGCCCCCGACGGCGGGCGAAAGCAGGCCGTTCTGGATCCCGAACAGGTGGTGGAAGGGGAGCATTGCGCAGGTGGTCGAAGTCTTCCCGGACCAGGATATCCTCGTACATGGCTCTCGCGTTCGACAAGATATTGGCGTGGGTCAGCATTGCCGCCTTCGCGTATCCGTCCTCAGCTGCCGTATAGAGCATGAGGCACACGTCGCCGAGTTGTGCAGCAAGAGCCGGTTCCATACGGTAGTCGGTGCATTGAATCTCCGTGTCGAAATCGAACTCGATCGGCGCGCCGTCGATCCGTATAATCGCCGACGGCGGCGTGTCGGCGAGCATCTCCTCGTATTCAAGCGCCCCGATTTTCGGATCTACGAGCAGGCAGGACCGGCCCGATTTCAGTATGCCCAGGAAACCGATGAGGGTTTTGAGGTGGTTGGGGGCATGAAGGTAAACAATCGGGGAGTTGGACCGGACATGGTGGTCGAGGTACCCGGCGACGGCATCGACGGCATTGTCAAGATATCCGGCGGTGAAAACCCGATTGCGGAATATAACACGGTTAAAGCGGATATGGTCGGTAAGCATAGCGTATCGATCGGTTTGTCCTTGCAGGCAATCGGGTTGCTCAACCTGCAAAGCCGGCGTTCCCCTCGGAGGGACAGGTGCCTCCGGGAATAAGCCTCAGCAGATTGTCGAGCGTCGGATGTTCCATGAAGCTCAGCGGAAGCTCAACGCCGAACTCCTGCTCAATGCCGGCGGCGATCCCGACAAGAACCATCGAATCGATGGGAATCTGTTCGAAAATAGACCGTGCGGGATCGATTCCCGTGAGGTCGACATTGAAGTCCCTGTCGAGGAGCGCGAAAAGCCTGTCATACACCCGCATTGCAGCCATGGGATCAGCGACCTCCCGGAAAAAGCGTTTCTTTCCCGCACGAATATGCCGGCGGAATATCGTAACGATCAAGTTCTTTTGAATATAATTGAATTTTTTCCTTCGTGATTTTTCCTCTGCCAAGCGATGGCGGAAGACCGGGATTCATGGTCATCAGGATTCCTTCGGTCATGCAGCCGTAGAGGTGATCCGGTGCCGCAAGGCCGATATCGAATCCCGGGTCCACCGCAGCGGGAAGTTTCGCGATACCGCCGTGGTACAGGAGAATATCGGACCGGCGACCGGCATCGATCTTGACGTTAAGCGGTGCAGACGCATCGCATACGATGGTGCCGGGCAGGAAATCCTCCGGGCCGAAGAGCGGTTGATAGGCGCTCGTTACGAACACTACCACATCGGCGTTTTTGATGGCGGCATTGTTGTCGGTGGTGATCTCAAGGTCGCAGGCAAACTCGTTCTTATGCGCAGCGGCAAACTGATCGAGAATCGCCCGGTTTCGCGCGCTCAGGACCAGTTTCCGTACTTTGTCGCCGAACCACAGGCTGACGCCGCCGCCGATATCTCCCGATGCCCCGATTACCGCAATTGCCGCCTCGGAAAGGTCACGCCGGCGACGCGCCATGAGCTCCTCGATCGAGCGGACGATGAGCGCTGCCGTTGTGGTATTGCCGGAGGTGAGCGCAATGCCGCAGCGGGCGGCCAGCGCCTCCTCCTTTCCCTGAAGCACTATTGAGGTAAAGGCGCCGAGCGCAGCTGCAGAGCACCCCTCGTCGGCAGCGATCGCAACGGCTCTCTTGACTTTTTCGATGACCGACTTGAGGCTTATGTCCCGCATCTCCGGGAGAAAGGGAACCATGACCAGAATGCCGTCCACGGCATTCTTCCTGTCGAATGAAATATCGTTCCAGGAACTTGCCTTGTAGGAGGGAGTCCACTCGAACAGCTTCAGGATCAGCTCGTCACGAAAGGATTTTCCCGGTTTGAGGTAGTTGATGTACGCCCGGTAAAGCGGCATATCCAGCGGGTGGCCAATGAGAGCAAACTTCGGTTTGGGGTCGGTCATGTGATTACAGGAAGTTGAAGGTATAATGGATACCATGCCGTTCGATAAATGGCAATTCGGTCGTCTTGCTCCGCCGCAGGCATTTCATGCCTGCGTTCTGAAAACCAATCATAGCTATCGATTGCAATTACAGGATCCGGGTGCTCTTGCTGTCCCTCCGGCAGAGGGCTTTATTCCTGCACCAACCTGATTTTTTCACGCATCCAGCGAAACTGGTTGTCGTTCAGGTGATCGGAAAAGCGGATTTTCACGGTATTGCGCCCCTGATCCCGGACCACCTCTTTGAGCGGAAAAGCGGTATTGCCGACGGTGAAGGTTTCCATAGGCGGAAGATCGCCGCCTTCCGCGAGAAAGCTCAGGCCGTCTCTGGTAAGGTCAAGGAGTCGGATCGGAACTTCCTGCACATCGCCGAAGACGAGGGCTTCCTGCGGACCGGAGGCGGGCGACTTCAACCTTCCGCTCGCCAGGGTGAGCCTCGACACCAGGTTTTTTAAGAGCTCCTCCCCAACGGGCCGGTGAAAAACGAAATGGCAGCGGTTCTGCGATTCGTTTGCGTAGATCGCTGCAACATCGAGCATGGACCCGGCAAGGGAGAGGGAGCCGTTTTTTGCTATATTCGGAACAAAATGCGTCATCATGCCCCCGGCCGAAAAATTAAGGAGGAACAGATTCAGCGGCTGGTCATTGAGCATGCAGGCATGGTAATTCCCTATCGCATGCCGCGTGTGGCGCCGTTCGTTGCGGGCCGTCGAGCAGAGTTCCTTTTTAACTGCGGCCATCATTTTATCGATGTTGCTCTTCATTTTATCGTACAGAATATGTCCAAGGACCTCTTCAATAACCGGAATCCCCAGGTTATACTGAATTTCGAAGCGAATGCTGATTCCGGAATCGATACTGTCTTTGATAGCCCAGTAACCGTTAATGGCGTCGAAATCCCCTTCGATGGATTTGAAGACGATTTCGTAATTCCGGGGATTGAAAAAGTCCTTTTCAACCCAGGTGAGCGGGGCCTCCTCAACGGAGATAAACCATTGCGATGTGCCTTCCTCCCCGCTGCGACCGGTGATCTCCACCTTGTCGACATTGTCCATGATCTGCGGGTATCGCTCATAATCGCTGATTATATTCCAGGCATTTTCCTTGCGGAAGCAGCCATCGAGTATTGCCTCCGTTGCAACTTTTTCAAAAGCCATACCAGCTCCGGACCTCAGAGATGCGTTTCGTGCCGGGGGGGGGGCGCATGATTTTCGCCCACAGGATTTTTGGTATCACGTGGCGAGCCACGTTGCCGGCAGGATCAATATACTAATTCGACCGGAAGAAAAAAACACAAATTTCATGGCGGCAATAATTGCCCGGCAAATCCGCGCCGGCGCAAGCGCGCTCGTCAGGAGGTGAAGTTTTTGACCGTATAATGAAAGGTCGTGGAGGGAATCGATTCATCGCAGGTTATCCAGATCCGGCCATTCATTGCCTCGACCGCCATTTTCGCAAAGGTAAGTCCGAGGCCGAAATTTTTGCATCCGGACCGGCCGGCCGCGATTTGCACGCTGGAGAATTTATTGAATATCGCTTCGCGCGCCGATTCTTCGATGAAAGAACCGGTATTGGAGACGCTGACGGCAACGCAACCGTCATCTTCTTCCGATAACTCAACCGAAACGGTCGAGTTATCCGCTGCAAACCGCAATGCATTGCTGACAATATTGACCAGCACCCTTCCAAACATATCCCTGTCGGCAGTGATGGTGAGATCGCTCCTGCAGTGATAAACGATCGAGATAGTAATATCCGCATCGGCGGCGACAGGGTCGAGAAAAAGCGCCAGCGCTTCTTCGACCATACTCCGGAGACCAAAGGATTCGTTCCGGGCCACAACCGATCCATTTTCGAACTTTGAGACACTCACTATATTATTGATCATCATCACGATCTGATCGGTAGCCCGCTCCGCCTGGCTGAATCCGGTTTTCTGCAGGTCCGAAAGACTCTCCTGAGGCAGGGACATGCGCAGCAGCTCAATGCCGCCGGTGATCCCCTGCAACGGGTTTTTCAGGTCATGAAAAAGAATGCCGAGATAGAGATCGTTAAGCTGGAGGTTCTTTTTCCGCTCGACCGCGCCGGACGCCTTGGCGATAAATACCTTCTCGTCAAAGGGCTTGGTCATATAATCGTAGGCACCCCGCCGCATGCATTCGAGGCCGATTTCGAGCTTATCCTCGGAGGTAAACATGATGACCTGAACATACGAGTTCTTCTTCTTGATCAGTGATAAAAGCTCGATTCCGTTCATGAAATGGCCGAGATTGATATCGAGCAGTATAATGTCGAGATCGGGGTTTTTTGCCAGATAGCTTTCCACGCGGAGCGGATTCTGTTCAAATTCCGCGTTGAATCCGAGGTACTGGAGAAGTTCGGAAATTCCTTTGGCAATCAAATATTCATCGTCGATAATGAGCACCCGGCTTCCGCCGGATGGCGAGGTAATAGGCAAAATAACTCCTTTCAGAAAATCTTCAGACAAGATACGCTAAATAATACCACTATGTATTTTTGTCGGCAAGAACGAATTATCGTGGCCCGGAGGACCATTCGCAATGAACCTGGAATTATATACCATACGGCAGCGCTTCAACCGGTCGAGCAGTGAAAATATCATAGAGGCGGTAGAGCGGGAGATGGCAAGGGTGAAAAGCAGCCTTATTCCGGGGGCAGCGATAGCCATAGCCGCCGGGAGCCGCGGCATTTCCGGATTGGATAGCATCGTAAAAACGGTTGTTGCAGCGGTGAGGGAGTCCGGTTGCAGGCCGTTTATCGTGCCGGCGATGGGGAGCCACGGAAGCGGCAGCGCAGAAGGGCAGGCCCGGATCCTCGCCGAAGCCGGGATAACCGAAAAAACCGTGGGAGCACCGGTCCGCTCGTCCATGGAAGTCGTTGAATTGCCGGTTTCGGATTCAGGGCACCGGGTATTCATGGATCGCAACGCCTTTGAATCCGATGGGGTAATTCTCATAAACCGCATCAAACCGCACACTGATTTTCATGGCCGCTATGAAAGCGGCCTGGTGAAGATGGGGGTTATCGGGCTCGGGAAACACGCCGCCGCAGTGGAAATTCATTCCTTCGGTATTCCCGGTCTTCTTGTGCGGGTTCCCCAATCGTTTCAACGAATCCTGCAATCCGGAAAAATCCTGTTCGGCCTGGCGGTTGTTGAAAATGCCTGCGATAAAATTGCCTGTATTGAAGCCATTCCTTCGGATCGAATCCTTGACCGGGAACCCGAGCTCCTGGAAGTGGCTCGCCGCAACATGCCCCGACTGCCTGTCGAAGATATCGACGTGCTGATCCTGGATCGGATGGGGAAGGAGATAAGCGGGGTGGGCATGGATCCGAATATCATCGGCCGCCTCGGCATCCGCGGGCAGCCGGAGCCGGCTTCCCCGCGCATAAAAGCGATAGTGGTATCATCACTCTCCCCGCATTCGTACGGGAATGCGATCGGCATGGGACTTGCCGATGTCATTACCCGGAAGCTCTATAATTCGGTCGATTTCGAAGCCATGTATGTCAATGTTCGGGCCAGCCTCTTTCTCGAACGGGTGAAGGTGCCGTTTATTGCCGAATCCGATGCGGATGGGTTTGCTCTGGCGCTCAAGTGCTGCGGAAGAATCGAACGGGGTGCTGAACGGATTGTCCGGATTCGCGATACGCTCAGCCTGGAAACCATCCAGGTTTCATCGTCAATCATGAAGGAACTGGGCGACAGTATTGAGGTCACCGGCGGGGCGCAGCGAGTGTTCGATGAGCAGGGGATGCTCTTAAAGTTTTTGGAAGAGTAGCTGCCGGGCCCCGGCTGAGTTCAATTGACAAATCTGAATTGTCGGACCTGTCGGACAGGTGTGACAGGTTGTTTCTTTACACCTGAACAGGGTTTTTATAAACCAGGGAATTCAATGAAAAGAGCAGCAGGCATATTTCTCCACCCGACCTCACTTCCATCGCGGTTCGGAATCGGCGACTTCGGCGAATCCTCCCGGCAATGGATCGATCTGCTGGCTGCAAGTCATCAGCGGCTGTGGCAGGTATGCCCCCTTGGCCCCACGGGCTACGGCGATTCTCCCTATCAGTGCCTGTGCTCGTTTGCCGGCAATACGCTGCTGATCGCCCCGACGCTTCTCCCGGATCTCCTGACGAAAGAGGAAATTGAGGATTTCCCGCATCTTTCCCCTGATGCTGTGGATTATGGCCGGGTCATTCCGGAAAAGGAGAAGCTCTTTCACAAGGCCTATCGACGATTCAGGGATACGCCGGAGTTTACTGCCTTTTGCGCGCAGGAGCAGTCTTGGCTTGATGATTTCGCGCTCTTCGCAGTTATCAAGGCTCGACACGAGGGCAGGGCATGGGCCGGGTGGGACGCTCCCCTGAGGCTTCGGTTTCCCCACGCCCTCAGGCAAGTTCGGGAGGAGGAGCAGGACACTATCCGCTTCCATAAGTTCCTGCAGTTTGTTTTTTTCCGCCAGTGGGCAGAACTGCACGCCTACGCAAAGAGCAAAGGCGTTCGGATAATCGGCGATATGCCGTACTATGTCGCGGGCGACAGCTCGGATACCTGGAGTGCGCCGCACCTCTTTGAACTCGATGACCAGGGGAACCAGTTGCGTCTTGGCGGCGTACCGCCTGATTATTTCAGCAAAACCGGGCAGCTCTGGGGGAATCCACTCTACCGATGGGATGTCATGCAGCAGGACGGCTATGCCTGGTGGATACGGCGCATCGGGAAGGCACTTGAACTGGTGGATTACCTCAGACTTCGACCACTTCCGGGGGTTCGACTCCTATTGGGCTGTTCCCGGCGGGAGTGAGAATGCCGTAAATGGTACCTGGGAGGATGGGCCGGGAGAGGAGTTCTTTACCGCTGTCAGGAGGGTCATCGGGGAGGCGGCCCTCATTGCCGAGGACCTGGGCGACATCACCCCGCGGGTCGAGACGCTTCGTCGCCAGACCGGGCTGCCCGGAATGAAAGTTTTGCAATTTGCCTTTGATGGAAATCCGGATAATATCTACCTCCCCAGTAATGTTAATTCCGACAGCATCATGTATTCCGGCACCCACGATAACGACACCTCCTGCGGATGGTTTGCCTCCCTGGGCAAAAAAGAGCGCACCTATGTCAGCCGCTATCTGGGATGTACCGTGCATACTTTTATCGAACGATTCCTGCGACTTGCCTACCAGTCGCCTTCGCGCTTCTGCATTATTCCCCTTCAGGATATTCTCGGGCTTCCCGGGAAAGACCGCATGAACACTCCGGGGAGCGAGAGCGGCAACTGGCGATGGCGCGTTGCGGAGAAATACCTGCATGAGAAATATTTTGCTCTCGCTGCAGACCTTACCGATATATATGGGCGATCGGATCGCGCGACGGATACCGCGATCGGCGGCTGAAGCATGGAAAAAACGGAAGTTGTCATCATCGGTGCCGGTGTTGTCGGGCTTGCCCTGGCGGAACGCCTCTCGCGTACCGGCAAAAACGTTGTTGTCGTCGAACGCTGCGATTCTTTCGGACGCGAAACCTCCTCCCGCAACAGTGAAGTTATCCATGCAGGATTCTATTACCCGCCCGGCTCGCTCAAGGCCCGTCTTTGTACCGAGGGAAACCGGCTTCTGTACGATTTCTGCCGGGAGCACTCGATCCCCCATCGCCGCCTCGGCAAGCTGCTCGTCGCCCTTTCGCCCGAGGAGGAGAATGCGCTCTGCGCCCTGTTCGTGCAGGGTGGGGAAAACGGCGTCGAAGGGCTGGTGCTCCTTGATAAAAGGGGAATTGCCGGACTGGAGCCGAGCCTTCCGGGGTGCGCCGGAATGTACAGCCCGTCAACCGGCATCCTCGATACCCATGCATTCATGAAGCGGCTTGAGCAGATTGCTTCCGCACAGGGCGTTATCTTTGCCTATAATTGCGAGGCGACAGGCGTCAATCGCACGGATGGGGGCTATGAAGTAGTGGTCGCCGATACCGATGGCACGACGCTGACGCTTTCGTGCGGTATCGTGATCAATGCCGCCGGGCTCGGTTCGGATCGAATTGCGGTGCTGGCCGGTATCGATCCGGACCTCGCCGGGTACCGCATACGGTTCTGCAAGGGCGAATACTTCGAGGTTGCGCCGCGTCATCGCGGGAAGCTCACCCACCTGGTTTATCCTGCACCTTCAACTATCAGCCTCGGTATCCATTGCGTTATCGGCCTGGATGGAAACCTCAAGCTTGGACCGAATGCCTTTTTCGTCGACTCGATTAATTACAGCGTCGATGCGTCGCACAGCGGGGAGTTTTTCCGCGCCGGCCGAACCCTTTTCCCCTTCATCGAAGAGCATGACCTTTCGCCGGGGATGGCCGGAATCAGGCCGAAGTTGCAGCGAAACGGTGAGAGTTTCAGGGATTTCGTCATCCGGGATGAGCGCGACCGCGGCCTGCCCGGGTTCATCAACCTGGTGGGAATCGAGTCGCCCGGCCTCACCGCGTCGTTGGCAATTGCGAGGTACGTGGAGAACCTGCTCTCCCCCGCCGCATGACCGGCCGCTGCGCTGCGAGTCCCTCGCTGCGGCTGTTTTTGGCCCTGCAGAAGCTCAGACCGGAAGTGTCCGCTGGAGATAGGTCGAATAGTCGCGTACGATCGGCGAATACGACTCTTTCATGAGCGGCGAGGAAATGATAAAATCGGCCGTCGACCGGTTGCAGGCGGATGGAATATTATACAGCACCGTGATGCGCAGAAGCGCTTTTACATCCACATCGTGCGGCTGCGGCTGCATGGGGTCCCAAAAGAAAATAAGCACATCGACTTTGCCCTGCGAGATGAGCGACCCAAGCTGCTGGTCGCCGCCGAAGGGTCCGGATTTAAGCTTGACAACGGGGTGCTTGAGCCTGTTTCCCTCACCTATTTTTCTCTGCAGGGCCTCTTCAACGAGCTTTCCCGTGGTACCGGTGCAGACAAGCTTATGGTTAAGAATGGCCTCCCAGTTCCACTCCGTCCATTCGAGGAGGTCTTTCTTGCAATTATCGTGAGCAACAAGGGCAATACGTTTTGAAGCGCTCATGGCATCTTCCTTTCGTTTAACCGGTGAATTCACTATAAAATATACCTGATTTATCCGCGTTGGTTCTTTCCGGGCACGCCGCTGGAAAGCAACCGGAAAGGTCCTGCGGATTGGTCGCGATCAGGTTACCCTGCTTGTAAAAAGAAGCATCATCAACTGTCTCCGGTTGATTCATCCTCATACGTGATCTATTTTTGACGGCTTACCCGACCTTTATCACCTTACAACCAACCGGCTGAAAAATCCCATGGCAAAATCCCTGAAATACTCAGATGCAGGCGTCGATCTGGGCGTATGGAATCTCGCAAAGAAGCGAATCGGCGAACTCGTGAGCTCTACCTTTACCGATGCCGTTGTCGGCGGGTTCGGTCAGTTCGGCGGCATGTTCAGCGCAGCATCCCTGAAAAATATGGCCGACCCGGTGCTCATATCCTCGACCGACAGCGTCGGCACCAAGGTAAAAATAGCCTTCGAAACCGGCATCCATTCCACGGTCGGAGAGGATATAGTCAATCACTGCATCAATGATATCCTGGTCCTTGGCGCCCGCCCCCTCTTCTTCCTCGACTACATCGGCATCAACAAGCTTATCCCGGCGGTTGCGGAACAGATCATTCAGGGGCTTGCCCGAGCCTGCAAGGCCGGCGGATGCGTCTTAATAGGCGGGGAAACCGCCGAAATGCCGGGCGTTTATTCGGTGGGCGAGTATGACCTTGTGGGCTGCATCGTCGGGGTTGTCGACAGGAGCGGAATCGTCGATGGCCGCACGATCACGCCCGGCGATACGGCGATAGGGCTTCGCTCCAGCGGGCTGCATACCAATGGTTACAGTCTGGCGCGGAAAATTGTCCGGGAGGTTGCGGGCAGGAAGTATTCGGATCTCTTTGAGCCGGCCGGCAGGTCGTTCGGCGATGTGCTCCTGACCCCCCATCGAGCCTATAGTCCGGTTCTTTCGCTTATGGGTCGCGGATTAATAAAAGGATGCGCGCACATCACCGGCGGCGGGTTTCAGGACAACGTCGACCGGGTTCTGCCCGGAAATTGCGATGCCGTCATCAACACCGGCTCCTGGAAGCCTGACCCGATCTATAAATTTCTGCAGGATGCCGGGAATGTGGAATCCGACGAAATGTACCATACCTTCAATATGGGCATCGGCATGGTGATGGTCGTCGATTCCGGCAACGTCGGAGCGGTACTCGAAGCTCCCGAAATCGCGGGTTTTGAGCCGAGGGTAATCGGGCGGATCGCCGGCGGCACCGGGAAAGTGATTCTGGAATAGGATTCCCATGCCCCGGTCGCTCTACCTCTACAATACCGCCTCGCGTTCAAAAGAGCTCTTCACGCTCCAGCATGATACGGTCGGTATGTACTGCTGCGGTCCAACGGTTTATAACTACGCCCATATCGGCAATCTGCGAACCTATATCTTTGAAGATGTCCTGAAGCGTGCCTTGCTCTCCCTTGGTTACCCGGTGCGGCATGTCCTCAATATCACCGATGTCGGCCATCTCGTATCCGACGCCGATGCCGGTGAAGACAAAATGGAGAAAAGCGCACGGAAGGAGGGGAAGAGCGTCTGGGACCTGGCGGCACATTACACGCAGAAGTTCATGGAAAATCTCAACAACCTCAATATATTGAAAGCGGATCTCTGCCCCAAAGCTACCGACCATATTCCTCAAATGATCGCCATGGTCCGGGAGCTCGAAACCAGGGGTTTTACCTACCGCACCGATGACGGAATTTATTTCGATACGGCGAAGTTCCCTGCCTATGGGGAGTTTGCGCGGCTCGAACCGGATTCCATAAGAGCAGGGGAACGGGTCGCGATGGGAGAAAAGCGGTCCCCCACCGATTTCGCGCTCTGGAAATTCTCGCCCAAAAATTCCAAACGGCAGATGGAGTGGGAGAGTCCCTGGGGTGTCGGGTTTCCCGGATGGCATATCGAGTGCAGCGCCATGTCCCTTGCCTATCTGCCGCAGCCGATAGATATCCATACCGGCGGATCCGACCATATACGGATTCATCACACCAATGAAATTGCGCAGTCCGAGGCGGCTACCGGCAGAAAATTCGTCCGCTACTGGCTGCATGGTGAATTTCTCATTATCGACCGGGCCAAAATGGCCAAGTCGGGCGGTAATTTCATTACGCTCGACAGGCTTAAAGGCGAAGATATTCCTCCCCTGGCCTATCGGTTGTTCTGCTTCAGCGCCCACTATGCAAGTCCGCTGACGTACAGCCCTGAAGGGATAACGGGAGCCGGAACAAGCTATGCTAATCTTCTCCGAAGCATAGCCGGACTTGCCGCTCCCGCGACCGCCGGCGATCCGGACCGGAAGTATAATCCCGATGCAGTCCTGCACATTCTCGATAGTTTTTACCAGGCCGTTTACGACAACCTCAACATGCCCAAGGCCATGGCCGCCCTCCGGGAGATCATTCACGATGATACCATAGCGCCGGGATTGCGGAGGGCTGCTGCTGGATCGGCCGATGACATTCTCGGGCTCGACCTCCTTGCCGGAAATCCGCAACCGTCTTTCGAGGAATTCGCTGGAATAAGCGGCCCGATACGGGTTTTTTCAGCACGGATGCCGAATGACCTGCAAAAAAACGAACTCGTTAAAAAAGTCGGAGAGCGCCAGAGGGCCCGGGGCGATAAAAACTGGGCTGCCGCCGATTCACTCCGCAGGGAGCTGCTGCAGCTCGGTGCCATCGTCAAGGATCTGCCCGACGGCAGTGCCGAGGTGAATTTTTAGCGGTTTGCCCGGTTTGCGGTTTCGCGCACCGCTTACGAACGCCGGATTACGTCCCGGGCGAACGTGCGCACGTCGATTTAATTATTTTTGTAAGTGCTTCTATGCTGCAATTACCTGAATCTACCACTGCGCCAGCGCAGGTTCCGATAGGGAGGTACCAGATGGGGAAGGATCAGAAGGAAGGGTTGGAAAAGAATTTGAAGCGCCTCATGGCAGGGTCTGAAATGGAAGAGCAGTTTTTAAAACGCCGCGAGGTTTTCCTCTGGGGCGAGATCGATGACGACTCCGCTGAGGCAATAGTCAAGCGAATTCTTTTTTTCGATGGCCAGTCTGCCGATGATATCACGATTTTTATCAACAGCCCGGGAGGCGTCATCTCTTCGGGGCTGGCAATTTACGATGCCATGCAGAAGGCAAGATCCGATATCGGCGTTGTCTGCATGGGTCAGGCAGCCAGCATGGCGGCAGTCCTTCTCTGCGCAGGAACCAAAGGCAAGCGCGAGGCATGGGAACACGCGAGGGTGCTTATTCACCAGCCGCTTATTTCGGGTAACATGTTCGGTCCCGCCTCCGATCTCCAGATTCAGGCCGAGGAGATGCTGCGTATCCGCGACAACCTGAATGAAATCCTCGCCATGCATTCCGGCCAGACCATGGCCAAGATCGCGGAAGATACCGACCGCGACTATTTCATGTCCGCTGAAGAGGCAAAAGCCTACGGTATTGTGGATCGCGTCATCAATAAGAAGTAACCGCTCTGCAGAGACGCACCGAGGTGCGTCTCTGCCCCAATGATTCCATGCCTCCCCGAATCCCCATCAGAGGGTAGTTCTATCCAGCGGCTTATTTGCCGCCCTTTTCGGCCGTTCGCGATGTTGCAATGGCGCAGCATCTTGCTTCCAGGCTGGAATGATGGTATCATTTTTCCATACCCCATCACTTCCATACTTTCCAGCATACAGAACAGAAAAGGAGTTGCACTCATGGCCGGCCAGGTAAAGGCGCTCGCTGAAAGAATAATTCAGGAGCGGTCAAAAGGAAATCCGATCATCGCTCTTTCTACCGAAACGAAGATGATCCTTAAAGGAGTTAACCCGAAAAAGTGGCATGAATTTTCCCCGGATGATCCGCCGTCGCTTGCCGCGCTCAGTCAAATGGCTGCCGAATTCGGGATCACCCTGTGACCATAATCATCTTTGCTTAAAACCGATACCTTCCAGAGGAGCATATATATGTCGATTCTAACCGCCTATTCATCCAAATCCGATGCACGGGAGGCCGCTCAGGAGATCGGCTCTCAGTTGCTGCCGGCTGCGCCGCGGCTGGTGGTTTTTTTCGCATCGTCACACTATGACCCGGTCGCGATAAGTGCCTCAATGCAGGAATTCTGGGGCGACAGCCTGACCCTCGGGTGCTCGACCGCAGGCGAGATTGTCAGCGGAAAAATGCTGAAACAAACCATTGTCGCCATGGGAATCGGGTCGGATATCATCGACGACGCGGCCGTTGAGGTCGTTTCGTCGATCAGGTCCGAGAACCGGATCGCCGCCGCATTCGGTGCCATCGAACGGCATTTCGGGACCTCGATAGGTGCGCTTGACTTTGAAAAATTCGCCGGGATGATCCTGGTCGACGGTTTGCAGTCGGCCGAGGAAAAATTGATGATGAAGATCGGCGACCTGACCGATATTCCGTTTATAGGCGGTTCTGCAGGGGACAATCTGGCCTTCCGGAAAACCTTCGTCTATACGGGCGGAAAATCCTATACCGATGCGGCGGTGATTGCGGTATTGAAGCTGAAAAAAGGCTTTGACATCATAAAGACCCAGAGTTTCCGCCTGATGAATAAAACGCTTACGGCAACGAAGGTAGACGAAGCGGTCCGGACCGTGCTCGAATTCGACGGCAGACCCGCGGTCGAGGCCTACGCATCGGCGCTCGGCATCGGGCCCGCCGAGGTTGCCGCAAACTTCATGAACCATCCGCTGGGCCTCATGACCGGGGCCGGCGAGCCGTACGTTCGCAGCCCGCAGCAGGTGAAGGGGAGTGCCATCGCGTTCTTCTGCGCCATCAAGGAGGGGATGGAGTTAAGCCTACTCGAATCCACCGATATCGTTGCGGATACGCAGAAAGCGGTGACTCGCGCCGTAACCTCGAACGGATCGGTTGCCGGCATGATCAATTTCAACTGCATCCTCAGGACGCTTGAACTGGAGCAGAAGAATCAGACGGAGCCGTACGGGAAGATTTTTTCGTCGATTCCTACGGTTGGATTCAGCACCTATGGAGAAGAGTATATCGGTCATATTAACCAGACGGCGACGATACTGGTTTTTAAATAATCCGGTAATCCGGTAAAGGCTTTTGATGGGGGAACCTGGCTTAAGTCTAAGGCCCCTGGTGGGGAAACCTCGCTATGCGGGTTTCCCCTGGCCTAAAGCCGCGAAAGGCACGCGTCTTTAGGCACACCCCTTCCTGCGGAGGTGCGAGGCGATGCCTGCCTCGCTAAAGCTCAGCAGGCGCTCTCGCACCCCCGCAACGCTCCCATGTGGTAGAAAAAACATAGAAAAGCTATCGTTGAAATTGCCTTCGTAGGGGCGACCCGCGGTCGCCCTTTTGTTTGCTTTTGAATTCAAATCTTTCTTCATTCTTCCGACACCTTCCTTATCATTTATTCCAATCATTGTCTTGCCCTGTTTTTTCTACCCAAAGTGAGCGTTGCGGGAGTGGGCGAGCGTTTGCCTTCAGGCAAACATCGCCGCTCACTTCCGCAGGAAGGGGTGCGTCGGAGACGCGGCTTTGCGCGGCTCCGACCAGGGGGAACCGCCTTAGCGGTTCCCCCACCTGAAGAAGAGCTGGTATCCAATGATCCCCACCTGAGTAGAAGGCCGTTTATTGCAGGAAACCGATTGAAAATCTCCTCAAAGGGGAGTATATTTCATCCGTCTTTTATCGCGTACCACCAATTGTCCGCGGCCATCCGGAGACGCTCTGTTCAAATATGTAGACCGATACGATACAATTTTTCGAGCCGGGACTATGAATCTGACCACCCCCTATTATCTCATTGATGAAAAAAAACTGGCTCGCAACCTCAGCGTCATCAGCCATATCCGCGAAGCATCCGGCGCAAAATTCCTGCTCGCCCTTAAGTGTTTTTCCACCTGGTGTGTTTTTGATGCCATGCGGGAGTATCTGGACGGTACGACGTCGAGCTCGCTGTTCGAGGCGCGGCTCGGCCACGAAAAATTCGGAAAAGAGACCCATGCCTACTGCGTAGCCTGGATGCCGGACGAACTACGCCTGGTAAAGAAACATGCGGATACGATCATATTCAACTCCGCCTCCCAGCTCAGGAGGTTTTACGGCGATGTCAAGGGGAAGAATATCGGGATACGGATCAATCCGGGGGTGAGTTACTCCCCGTTCGAGCTTGCCGACCCGGCGCAGCGCATGAGCCGGCTCGGCGTAAGCGACCCCGATGAATTGCTGGCGCTTGCTCCCCTGGTGCAGGGGGCCATGGTCCATTTCAACTGCGAAAATGGCGACGTCGACAATTTTGCCCGTAACCTCGACGTTATCGCCGCGCGGTACGGAGCTCTCCTGTCGGGCCTCGACTGGCTCAGCCTCGGGGGAGGGCTGTTCTTTACGAAGGAGGGATACCGGGTAGAAAAATTCTGCCGGATACTCAGGCAGTTCGCGAAGCGGTTCTCCCTCCAGATCTACCTCGAACCCGGCGAATCGGCGGTCACCCGCTCGACCGAGCTCGTGACCACGGTAACCGATATCGTCCATAACGAGGCCGACATCGCCATTGTAAATGCCTCCATCGAGGCGCACATGCCCGACCTGCTGATCTACCGGTTACCGGCGGCCGTCAAACTCCCGCTTCGCGGCGAAGGGCAAGGCCACGTCTATACCGTCGCAGGGCGCTCCTGCCTCGCAGGGGATATTTTCGGCACCTTTACGTTTCCGCGCCGGTTGCGTGTCGGCTCGACGGTACGCTTCGAGGACGCCGCGGGTTATACCATGGTCAAGAAAAACTGGTTCAACGGACTTGCGATGCCCGCCATTGCCGTCAAGCGCCGTGACGGATCGGTTGAAACGGTGCGCAGCTTCGGGTATACCGACTTTCTGAATAATTTATCGTAGTACGGGGAGGACTGCATGAGGAAAAAAGATGTTCTCATCATCGGTGCGGGCGGCGTCGCCCATGTCGCGGCCCACAAGGTGGCGCAGAACAATGATGTCCTGGGAGACCTCTGCATCGCCTCCAGAACCCTCGGAAAATGCGATCACATCATCGACAGCATCAACCGGAAGGGAAGCTCGAAAAATCCCCGGAGAAGGATTTACTCCCGCCAGATCGACGCCAAAGATGTGCCTGCACTGGTGCAGCTCATCGAAGAGACCAAATCGGATATCGTGATCAACCTCGGGCAGTCTTTTGTCAACATGTCCGTGCTGGAGGCGTGCATCCAGACCGGCGTTGCCTACATGGATACCTCCATCCACGAGGAACCGGACAAGGTGTGCGAAGATCCGCCATGGTACGGGAACTACGAGTGGAAGCGAAAGGACCGGTGCCGCGAAAAGGGGATCACCGCCATACTCGGTGTCGGGTTCAACCCCGGGGTTGTCAATGCGTGGTGTGCCCAGGCCGCCAGAAATCACCTCGATATCATCGATACCATCGACATCATGGATGTCAATGCCGGAAGCCACGGCAAATACTTCGCCACCAATTTCGACCCCGAGATCAACTTCAGGGAGTTCAAGAAGGTATGGAGCTGGATCGACCGGAAATGGGTCGAACGAAAAGTCCACTCGGTGAAAAGGGTGCACGAATTTCCCGTGGTCGGCAAGCAGACCGTTTACCTGACCGGCCACGATGAGGTGCACTCCCTGTCGAAGAATCTCGATGTCAACAGCATCCGCTTCTGGATGGGATTCAGCAACCAGTATATCAATGTTTTCACCGTGCTGACGAAACTCGGGCTCACCTCCAACCTGCCGGTGAGGACTGCCGAGGGGATAGAAGTGGTGCCGCTCAAGGTGATGAAGGCGCTTCTTCCCGACCCCTCCTCCCTCGCGCCGAACTATACCGGAAAGACCTGCATCGGAACGCTCATCAAAGGGAAAAAAGAGGGCGGGGATTTCGAACTGTTCATGTACAACATCTGCGACCATGCCGACTGCTACCGGGAGGTGGAGGCACAGGCAATAAGCTACACCGCCGGTGTTCCGCCGGTGGCGGCCGCGATGCTTATCGCACGGGGGGTCTGGGATGTCAAGACCATGGTCAATGTCGAGGAGCTCGACCCCGACCCCTTCATCGAGCTCTTAGCCGGCATGGGACTGCCAACCGAAATGCAAATGGATCCTGCGGTTACCGGCCTCGATGTCACGGCGCAGGAAAATCGCTGCGGCTGAGACGCCCGCTGCTATCACCCATCAACCATCGGCATCTTTCATGAATATCATAGCCCAATTAATCAAGGATCTTTCGCTTCAGCAATTTCAGGTGGAGAACACCGTCGCACTTCTTGATGAGGGCGCGACAATCCCTTTTATTGCACGCTACCGCAAGGAGCGAACCGGCGAGCTGGACGAAACGGTTCTGCGCGAAATCGAACACCGATACGGATACTACCGCGAGCTCGATGAGCGCAGGGCAACTATCCTGGCGAGCATCGGGGAGCAGGGGAAGCTCACGCCGGATCTCAGGTCGAAGATCGAGGCGACCGTCAGCAAGGTCGAACTCGAAGATCTCTACCTGCCCTTCAAACCGAAGCGGGTCACGCGCGGAAAGAAAGCTGCCGATGCGGGGCTCGAACCGCTTGCCCGGCGACTCGTCGACTGCGCCGAACAAAACGCCGATTTCATTGCCGAAGCGCAACTCTTCGTAACGGACAAGGCCGTGGAACTCGGCTTTAGTACCGCGGCCGGGGCGCTCCAGGGAGCCTGCGACATTCTCGCCGAAGAACTCTCCGACGATGCCGATTCCCGCAAGCTGCTTCGCGAGCTCGCCTGGAAGAAGGGGCTCATCATTGCCGCCGTGCGCAAGGAATTTGCAGAGCAGAAGACCAAATTCCAGATGTACTACGACTACCGGGAGCCGGTACAAACTGCACCGTCACACCGGATACTGGCCATGTTCCGGGGAGAGCGGGAGAAGGTGCTGCGGGTCGAAGTCATGATGCCGCGCGACGAGGCATTGCCGATGCTCGAAAAGCGGCTCATCAAGCACCCCCGCAGCGCCGCGGAGAGCCTCCTCCGGGCTACGGCAGCCGATGCCTTCGACCGGCTTCTTTCGCTTGCCATTGAGACGGAGATCCGCCTCGCCCTCCAGGACAAGGCCGAGATAGAGGCCTTCGCCGTGTTCGGCGCAAACCTGCGCGCGCTCCTCATGGCACCCCCTGCCGGACACCGCCCGGTGCTCGGCATCGATCCGGGGTACCGGACCGGCTGCAAGGTGGCGGTGCTTGACGCAACCGGCAAAATGCTCGCCGATGAAGTTCTGTACGCCACTCTTGGCGACGCCGGGGCCGAGCGCGCAAGGGAGAGGCTTCTGTCGCTCGTCGAAAAATATTCCATAGAGCTTATCGCCGTGGGCAACGGTACCGCCGGCCGTGAAACCGACGCTTTACAAAAGACGGCGAGAAACCCAACCAAGTAAGATGCACACAA
>CAWDOZ010000167.1:0-26387 GCA_963803935.1 uncultured Fibrobacterota bacterium
CTTCAGTGAATGGCCTGTCCTCAAAGACACCATCCCGGATAAGCTGGCCGGATACCTGGGTCAGCACAAAATCCTCGCGCGTGTTCAGAATGTTGATGCCGCTGATTTCCACCTTTTGATGCAACTGCTTGGATTTGAATTCGGGTTCTTCGGCGGCTTGGTAGGCCAATGCTTTTTGATACGCCTGCTTCAAAAACATCTGCTTCAACAAATTATCATTGTCGAATCCATTTGGGTTGCGCTCCAAAAAGGCGGTCGTCGCCAGCGTGCTTTGCTCGATGTGCAGTTCCTTCGCGTCCTCGAACTTCAGCAATGGCGAAACGTAAAAAGTATTGGCGGGGTCAATGACAATGACGCGCTCGCGTTGTTTGAAGCTTTGAACAAGGAAATAGCGGTCAACCGCCGCGCCGACCAGCACGAGCATGGCAAAGCCAAACCAGAACCATACGAGCCGGTCTTTCTGGACAAAGATTCGCGTCGGATCAAAACGCGGCTTTACCTCCGCGATTTTGGTCTGGCCGTTGCCCGCAACGGGCGTTTCGTGCAATTCAGTGGGTCTTGTTTCCATTGGTGGATTGCGTCCAGATTGGCGGCGATGTATTGAGCTTGAAAGTTTTGCTGTAATTGCTGATGGCGGTCGGCAACTGGCTTTCCGCCGCTGGTTGCGTTTTCATCTTGCGGGCGTTCGACTGAACCATCAGCACAGTGACAGTGCTTCCGGCCATCGCAATTACCGCGATGAGCAATAGAATTTTCAGTTTCATTGGCTGTCGGTGGGAAACAGTGGCGGCTGCGTGTTGAGTTGAAAATTCGTCCGATAGTTGTCGAACGCTTCGACGGCCTCGCCGAAAGGCTCTTTTCCACCGGCAGCGGTGACTTCGGGATCGAGAGCCCAGAACAGAATCCCAGAATTCTATCAGTGTGCCTTTCAAACCGCGCATCTATAGGGCCTGTTCAACTACCCAGGTGGGCGGCGACAGGGGCCGATTCCCTAGATCGAGGAATCAGGAGTGACGGATACCGGTGTATCCGAGCGACGATGGACGAAGAGCTGGGGGAAATTGGCCCCGTCCCTGCGGGCTGCGGCGAAAATCCGGCCATACTTCATTCTTGCCCTCGACGGTGGACCCGCCACAGCCTTCGGGCTCGGCTTCCGGTCTAGCCGGATTTTCGCTGGCAGCGGCACCCACCGGGGTAGTGTGAACAGGCCCTACATCCCCGGCGTATCGGCCCATGTAACATAAAGTTTTGGAGCTATCTTTGGGTTCGCGTGCGGCCGCTTCAAACCGGCTGGAAGAGGGGAATCCTTCAAATGGCAACTCTGGATCAGCAATACCGAACCCTTCGCTGCGCCGAATCAGGCTTTGCGTAGTGAACGGCACGCGAGCGACCTTAGCTTCTTCCAATAGAAGGCATAAAAAGTAGATGTCATGCGTGAACACAATGACCTGACGATAAGCCGCTTCGGCCGCCAAACGCTTCGCCACATGTCCACGCCGGCGATGATCGAGTGAAGACACGGGGTCATCAAAGACGATTCCTCCCTTGTGGCCGCTTAACCTAACTTCCGCGAGGAAGGATCCGATAGCAATAGCACTTTGCTCGCCTTCGCTGAGAATTTCACATAAGCTACAACTTTGCGGTAAATTCATCTTCAGCTTGTGTAAAGCCTTGCCCTTACCGGAGCGACTTGCCAGAGAAACACTGAGTGAGCCAACGCCTAACAACTTGAATTCTCGATTCAGGGCATCAGCTAGTTCTTTCGACACAACCTTCTCCGTCAATTCCCCCGATTTCCACGATATTGCATTTGTTTTGACGGCCGACAGACATCGAGTAAGTTTAGCCTGATGGCTTAGGCGAGATACCGCTGCAACGACTGCTTCCGCGACTTTGCTAAGATTAATCCGCGCATCCAATTCATTGAACTGTTTTTGTAGCATAGTGCGGGTAGTTTCATCCGACGCCTTTTCTAATATTTCAGCTTCAGCATTAAGTATGTCGGATAACGCCTGAAGTCGCGGCGACGGATTGACAAGTTCATTGTCGAACCCGGTCCATTGATGCGACACAATGGCCGATTTAATGGCTTCATGACGAATTTTCAATGCTTGCTCAAAGGTACGAATATCAATGGCCAGTTGCGAATCCAGCGCCGCGATTTCTCCGTGAGTAACATCATCAAGGTTTAGGTCCAATATTAGAGATGCAAATGGCTTGTAGGCTTCAGCCAGTATTGCCCGGCGCACCTGAGACGTTTTCTCGGCTTCTTGTTGGATAAATGCTTCGAACCGCAACAAACGGGTGGCGCCTTTGCCCAAAGGTTGCTGGCACAGCGGGCATGGTGCATCCAGCCCCAAATCAGGAAAAACTTTGTCAGGATGTGATTCGAGCGCGAACTTGCGGGCCGCATCGAACAACTCTCGCCAGGCCACGCCGCCAGTCCCTGGCAGTAAGTTCTCCTCTTCCTTGAATTGCTTGGCCGCGAGTGCTGCGGCTGCTTGAGCGGTACGGAAGCTGTCTGCCAATCCCCGAATCTTGGTAACTACTGGCAAGGCAACTAAATCTCCTTTATTGATTGCATTCGCTGCGATAGCTGCGATACGGCGTGCGCGCTGATGAAACTGAATAGCTTTCTCCTTAGGATTGTTCTCTTTTAGGCTTTTTTCCAATTCCGCATGCTGAGCCAACTCTTGCGGAGTCAGGGCCGCCAAGGCTTGGATCAGAGCCGTCGATGTTTTACCTGACAATGACGAAATAAGCTTGCCTACAGCGGTATCACCATGAAGTGTCGCAAACACTGTCAGATCGACTGCAAACTGCGCGAGTTCGGAGTTAATCTTGGTTTTCAATTGCATGCATGCATTTCCCAATCCTTCGAAAACATCAAGCCCATAAGGGACGTAAGAGAAATCATCTTCGCTATCGAGATAGGCACGTGCACAACGTGAGTCAAATATCGCGAGCGATGACAACTCGGATGGAGCTGTTTTATCATTGGTCCAATGAACTTCATGGGATTTATCATTGACTGCAATTACGAAATCTGCAGCTGCGACACTAGCAGGGCTTGCAGACAGGTTGGCGTTTGGATGAATATGCTCCAATTGATCTCGGGCGCGGCAGGCTCGCTTAAGAACTCGTGAATAACCAGATTTCCCGGAGCCATTATCTCCATAGATCACGGTAAGCCCGGAAGGCCCTATCGGCAAGGTCTGGCTTTCGGCGATAGCATTGACATTAAGCATATTCTTAATGGCAAGTAGTTCGACATGTGTTGATGCTATGACTGGGGCCGGGATCTGGTCTGCAGTCAGAGGCTTTGGGATGCGCCCTTTGGGATCAGGAATGCCATTTTCGGTTTTGAGCAGTGCGAACAGATCATCCAAATCGTCCGCTGTAAGAGTCTGCTTTATCAGCAACCGTGCGGCTGCATCACTTTGCCATGGTGGTAATCCTTCAGACCATCTCAATATTTCCTGTAGTATGGTCAAGCAGCACCTCCTAAAATGCGATTATTCATATGTCTATTCCTTAATCTTTCCATAAAAATCTATCACCTCTAAAAATGCCATATCAAATTCAACCTTCAATCCGATTTCTTTCGCAAGTTCCGGAAACGCCGCTTCCCATGCCGCAGGCCGAGCAGAAAGTTCGCCGAAAAGAGATGCGTCTTACGCAGTTTGAATGCCTGATTTAATAGGATCCGGCATTCGCTCTTATTTTACCCTGTTGAAATCTATCCCAAAGATATCTTTGCAGCTACAGCGCCACAACAGCAGCCTCTCCTATAAAAGCGTATCTTTCAGGAACACAGGTAAAAATGACGATCTGGCATTCCCTGGCGGCTACTGCCAATACGGCGCCCATCAGCTTCAGACGCTCCTGGTCGGTATAACCGAGCGCATCATCCAGGATGACCGGCGTCCCTCCTTCCTTTGCCACAATCATGGAGCATGAGAGCCGGTACATCAAAGAAATCTGTTCTCTTGTACCTCCGCTAAGGGAATCAAAGGGGACCGTGACGCCGGAAACCGTCCTGCTGACGATTTTCAAATCATCGTCGATAGTCACCTGGAATGAGGGATCAAAGACCAAACGACCGAGTCTTTCAATTTTTTCTGTAAGGGGGGCCACATAAGCCCGGCTCGCCTTATCCCGCTCTTCAAGCATGATATCATACAAGCATTTGGCCGCATTGGCCCTGTGGGTGGTAGCCCGGTTTTTGGATTCCAGTTTTTCAAATTGATTCTTTGCCGCGTTCAGTTTTTCGTAAAGTCCTTCTTCGCCCTTTATTTTAAGATGGATTTGGATCTCATGCAGTGCCCTGTCTTTTGATTCATGACTATTCCTTATCGTCTTCAAGGAACCCATGGTGGAATCTGTAAGAGCTTTCACTTGTTCAGGGTTGCAGGCCGCAAGTGTGGAAGAGGCTGAATGGTATGCCATATCTTCGGCATGCACAACTCTGTCGGCAGCGGCCAGGTTGGCATCAAGTGTTTCGTCAGCTTCTTTTTTACGGGCTTTATCGAGATTTTCCTGGGTTTGTTTGAGGTCTTTGGCCAACTGCTCAAGTTTTGCCCCGGCTACCCGGTGTTTTATATGTACCTCTTCGTAGAAAGAGCCTGCCGACTCCAGAGCCTTGCGCGCATTTTCCAATTCGCCGTTCGCTGCCTGAAGATTTGCTTCGGCCTGTGTCCGTTCCTTTTTTGCCGAGTCTAAATCCGGGCAAATCGCGGGATCGGTAACTCTACGTGCAAGGTAGCTCGGAACGCTCTGCAGAAGACTGTGCAACCTGTGTTCAAGGCTTTCGTAAGTAAGATCCCGGAGGTCTTCCGTCTCAACCCGGACTTTATTTTCAACCTCGCGCAATGCCTCCCGGCGTTCATCATACGCCTTTCTGGCTTCGTCCGGACCCGCAACCATGGCGGCGGCACAGGCATTCTGGAGGGCTTGTTGAGACTCTTTGACCTTCCGGGCAAGCCCTTCTATGCTGGAGCCTGCGGTTATTTCGATATCAAGAGTTCCTGGAATAGACACCCTGGTTTTATTTGAGACAGAAATTTTTCGGACTTCGTCGGCATTGAGCACCGTATCCGTATCGTCGATTGACAGGAGACAATTAGAAATAGAACGAAGAAGAACTCTCGGCGAACCTATTTCCATTCTGGCACAGGCGTGTTTATACGCTAGTTCAGCTTCCTTTATCCTATTCAATGCGTCGTCATCTACCTTGTTCTTCGCCAACACTGTATCCGCCTGGGCGGCGTCCTTGCGGGCCTTGTCAATCCGTTGTTTGCGTTCGAGTAATAGGTCCAGATCGAGTTTTTCGTGGTAATAGTCGAAATCCGACCGCTTCAAAGCGGCAAGTGATTCCGCTTCCTTTCTTTTACTTTCTGCTTCGTCGACCGCAGCCGTAGCTTTATTACGAGCTACCTCGGCCTGAGACAATGCCGGCTGGGTCATTGAACTGCTTTCTTGAAGTTCCCCGTGAGCCATAGCGGCGGTTTCTGCCGCACGAATCATCTCTTGGCGGATTTCTTTGGTACGCAGTGCTGCCTGAAGTGTTTTTTGAGCGGATTCCTGTTTTAAAACGGCCGCAGAAAGAGTGTTTTCGAGCAAGCTGATTTGCTGCAGTTTGCTGGTGAGGTCTATCATCCGTTGCGATAGTTCTTCTTCCTGCGTCTTGAGCTGAGCCAACTCCCTTTCCAATACTGGGACGCGATCAATATCGGTTTCTATATCACGGATTTCTAGTTCAATCAACCGGACCTCAGCCTCCTTGTCGGCCAGGGTTTTTCGAAGGTCCTGGAGATCTTTCTTCTCGGTTCCTCGACCCAAAGAATAATAGCGTTCATATTCCTGCGAAACCCTTTTAAACAAAGTGAGCTCTTGCGGAGCGGTCGGATGAACCCCTGCGGCCTTATCAAGTGCCACTGACAACGCCTGGGTGTTTTTAAGATCCGGTTGGCCTATCGCCTCACCCTGCAGGATAGACAAAGCCTTCCATAAATCGACATCAATTGTTTCCTTGAGGATTTCAATCACCCGGTCATGCGCCGGTCGGCCCGTGAGGTTTTCGGGATTCGGTTTTGTAATAATAAGACTTGTTTCCGGCCTTTTCAAAAATCTTTTGAAATAGGTAAACGCATAGTTTCCGGTTTCCATTTCCAGTTCAATTTCAGGCCCCACATCTCGATGAACCGGCTGAATTGAACAAATGGCCTGGGTTCTACTATTATCCACGGAATCCAGAATAATGTTTATAGCCTCGCGTAGACTGGACTTACCCGACTCGTTCGGGCCTTCTATGCGGGTAATGCCTAAGGGACTGAATTTTACCTCACAGGCAGTGATACCACGGTAATTGGTAACCTTAAGGCGAAGAAGTTTCATGCTGTCTCCCTGGAAAGACGGATAAGGAGCATGAACGCATCGCGGGCCATATCGCCTTCGGCTCCACCCCGGTCTATTTGTTCACGAAGCTTTTTTACCGTTGCATCGGCAAAGCCGGAAAAACCAAGATCGGAAAAGTCCTCATTATTGGGAGCCACGTGGAGAGCATCATCATTAATCACCAGCCCTGCCAGGACGTCCCTGGCCGCAAGAAGGTGGCTTTGAAGAACCCCATGCATTGAAAGGGTGAGAGTTCCTTTAAAATTCAATTTAACAATTGACCGTTCCCTGTTGGGGATGCTTTCCAGCTTTTTGTGAATCGACTCTACATCGTCAGCGGTATTCAGATCAACTGTTTCCTCGATAAAACGCCAATGTCCGACTGGCACTTCCTCGGTAGTGACCTTGGTGCCGTCGATCGTAACGATCTGGCAGAATCCGGAATGGTCTTCGCGGAAATCGGTGGATTCGGGAGTACCGGAATACCAGATGCTGTTGCCGTAACCAACTTTCGTGAGGGAATGGCGATCGCCTAAAGATATAAAATGGACTTTGCCTTCAGAAATTGCAGCTTCAAGCCCGGAGACCGCGATTACATTTTCCGCTTCTTTATCGGGAGTAAATAGGTCAATAATCCCATGTCCGACACATATGCGTTTCATCGTCCCTGCCGGAGAAAGCCCCTTGAGCATATCAACTATTGGATTGCTGTTCGGTTGTTTGGAAAGCCAGGGGGCGCCTACCAGTTCGAAACCCTCACCCACTTGAATCGGAGTCGTGTTCTCGATGACGTGGACATAAGCAGGTTTTTTTTCAATGAACGTGCTGGAGCGGTAAACCGAAGCCGCATTCAACGGATCATGATTACCGGGAAGAAGATAAACAGGAACAGTTACCCCTTTGAGGGCCTCTATTGTCCGTGCGACGGTTTGGCGTTCCACCTGGTTGGACTCGAAGGAATCTCCGCATACCAGCATAAACCGGCATTGCTTTCCTTCGGCAATACGGCCCATTGTTCGAATGGCATCAAACCGCGCCTGGGTATAGCGTGCCTGGGCCTCTTCCGAAAGGAAGCTGCGGGTCATGCCCAATTGCCAGTCGCTGGTATGAAGGAACCGAATCACGGTTTATTTTTTTGCCTTTCACATGAATTTAATCGACACCGGTTAAGCCTTTTTATAAACATTTAGACCGATTTTTATATCATCTTTATCAGGGATGGATACATTGCCTTCAGTTGAAGCGATGACAATGCTCTTACCGGAGGATGATTTTCCAAACTCCTTTGAAACATCAACCGTTATCGTAAGTATGTTGCCGGTCACCTTCATTTCACAGTTTTTCATGGAAAATGTTCCTCAGAATAATATGTGTGTGTTTTTGGGAATGGGCAAGTCTTGCTCACTCATCAGGTTATTGAGCACTGGAAGGGAAAATATAAGTATTCCAAGGCGTTATTGTCAAAAATTGAAAATGGGCCTCAGGCTTCGAGATCAAGTTTAGAAACGTCGGATACTTTCCGCTCGAAGCCTGAATTGAGCCTTGAAATTAACTGGAAGCCTCGATACTACTTACTTGCGGCGGTCGGAACATAGACTCAAAGGCAGCTACGAGATTTTTTACAGAGATCGCTGAAAAAGATTTTATTAACGGGTCTGGAACGCGAAGAAGGTTCATGGGGAATCTTGATGCTAGGTGGAAAGGATGGCCCTTTGCTGTTGATTATTTCTTCTCCGATGAGGCAGTCGAGCCCCCGCTCCCAGTGTCTGCCTTTTTCTGCCGAATCACGCGAAACGTACCGGTTGCTCAGCTACCGCCATGGTCGGCGTCAGGGGATACTGTCCCCAGCTTCAGCGTGGATTCCGGCATTGTTGGGCTCTTGGAAAGCCGAAAAACAGCCTAATCGCCCTATACCTAAGGAGGTACCAATGGATATAAGATAATCAATAACAGACTCTTGCGTCAATAATTATTTCCTGGACCTATGCCTTTTGATTATATTTTAGGGTCACGACCTGATCATTTAACGGAAGGACTGAAAGTAAGTCCATAAAAAATAAGACTTGGTAAAAAAATCGCATCTTTTTGCTTTGTTCTATCTCTAAAACTGGCAGTTTTATGACGTACGGAACGAGTAGAAGGCATGCGCTCCTCACGGGGCGCGCTTTCTTTCGTCTTGTACGTCGGGTATGCCAGTACCCAGAGATAGGGCGGAATGATTGATGCGCCCCTTTTCATTTTAATAGCTGCCTGGAGGTACTTATGAAATAGTATCGGGGGTTGAATTGTGATTTGAAAAGAGAAATGGATCCAAATTATTCAAAATGGATGTAATAATGCACTAAAAACAATTAATGAAAGAGGTGTTAAATGTTATTCAAATCATGTTTGTTGATGTTTTCCTCTTGTGCTATTGTCATAGTATTAAATTCTTGTGCAAAAAAAGAAAAACAAACGGCGGTTCCAACTCAAGAGCAGTCCGCGCAAGCTTCTGTTCCACAGCCTGTGCAGCAATCTCAGGCACAGTCAACTGAAACTTCTGCGCCAAGTGTCCCGGCCCCACATTATGATTATTTAGATGCTGCCGATATTATCATGGCAGGTAATGATGCAATTGGGAAAACAGCTGAGATTGACTTCTATATGGCAACTAAAAGCGCTGGTGAAATTGGCGGTTATCCCTGCAAAAACGGAAGGTTAGATCCAACTCCAGGTGATGTTGAACTGACTATAACCCCTGTACAGCGCGATGATGTCAAGGATTGGCCCGGCGGTGAATGTCGTAAGGTTGCTTTGAAGGTCACGCGTATAAATAGAATATCCGGATTCAGCGGCAAACTTTTAAAAGTTATCGACTGAAATAATAAACCAGCAGGAACGTTCCGGGGGATTTTTGAAGGATCCCCCGGACTCAGCCAGTCAGGGCGGCGTCCGGATCCGGGAAACGGGAACCCCTGCGTCACCATAATCCGGCAATAGCTACAGCAGAAGAAAGCGGCATAATCTGGATGGGTTGGGCGCAGGCGATCTCGGTTATCCAGGAACAAAGGCAGCTATGTTTGTTTCGGAAAACCACCATTGAAAACAATATTTTCACCTGGTCCGGCACACATATGATTTTCCGAGCTACTTAGGACCACCATCCTTTTAGTTTGCCTAGAACTCTTAGCGCCGCATGGAAACGCATTCTACCTGTTAAGAGGATCGATGCTATCTGCACTTTTTAGTGCCCATATTTTCCATTCCTCAAACCCCTTTTTGTGTTCCTCTGTCTGAACCTTAGTCAAAAAGCGCCTTTCCGCCTCCCTGACGAATGCTCTTAATTGTTCACTCTTTGCCCAGAGTGCAGCATCATGTTCGAGCCGGTCGAATCTGATTTTCTGCTCATATTGCCTGTGTTCTTCCTCCCGCCGGCGTTGCTGTTCAATTTGCCATTTCCGATCCCGTTCTTCTCGTTCAAGTCGCTCGTCCTGAATCGCCTTCGACGAAACCAGAATTCCCTTGAAAAACAATCCGAGTTTTTTCTCGATACGATCACTTCTATCTGTCCAGTTTCTATGACCGCCTCCGCAAGTGTCTTTTATCCTGAGTGAGAGGATGCCGCTCGGGTAATAATCCCATTGGGGCGGAATATTGAAAGAATATCGTTTCTGATCATCCAATTCCTTTTGAGTCGGTATGTGCTCAGTCCGTGAATATCTTTCCTCAATGCAAAAATGGACCTTTTCACCATGGACGATTACATACGCACCTTCCTTTTCGTTGTCATAACCAGCGATGAATTTCAATGCGACAAAACCTTTTAGAATTACCTCCATAATGCATAAAGCCCTTTGAAGACTCTGCTTCGAAACGTGAATTGAAAGCACGTTCTCTACTCCCCATCCAATAGTATTATCACCCAAATTTACCTTGCCATAGGCTAATTGTGTGCTTTGGATCAGTGGATTACGCGTACTCAGACGTTCATGGACGGGTAGATTGCTTATCACTGATAAAACTTTTTGCAGCTCGGTTTCCGGAATCTTTGGTGGCACGTATTGGTTATCTGGGTCGAAGAGGTAAGTCGCAATATGTTTGCCTTCCTCGAAGGCTGGTAGCGGTTCTTTTGGAACGTTATGCCCGAAAGCCAGTTTAGCCCAGCGGCCTCGTTCCGGTGTCGGGATTCCCATATGCTTGCAGATTTTTTTAAGGCCTACATCCGAAATTCCATATCGCACCGCCAAGTGTTTCATCGGTTCCGACCATACTTGCTCGTAGAGTTCATCGCGCTTAAATGTAACCTTTTCGCTATTCATGTCTTAAACCTCCCTTACCAGGTATTCCAAGTTTGTAATCCCATAAAATAAAAAATTGCCGTAGATATCTAGTGAAAACCTCTTAAAAAGTCGGAAGCCGGAGCGCGAGGATAAGGTTGTGAGTGTAGCAGTTGAAGGACATTTCATAAAAAAAGCCCGCTCAAACAGACGCGGGCAACTTGCGCACTCTTACCCCAGAGTGCTCCAATGATTCTGGTAACGATTACTTTTTCTTCGCTACCTTTTTTGCTTTTGCAGCAACCTTCTTCACGGCCTTCTTGGCTTTTACGGGCATCGTGCCTCCTTGGTTTAGGTTGGTACTGCGTATTACAAAAATATATAGTGCAACAATATCTGGTACATAAAAAATGTGCGGGTACCCTATGTGGTATAGTATATCAGCAGAAATTGGCGTAGCGTTGGGGGTAAGGCGCAAAGGCAGCTACGAGCTTGTGAAAAATGTAATATGCTAACGGACAATGGGGGACGTCTGAAGTACAGCCAGTTACATTGATGTTTTTAACCGTCCCCACCCAGACTCCCTTTTCCTTTCAAAGTGATCCTGCCTGCTACCGAAAGAAAAAATGAGTCAGGGACCTGCTTATTGCAAAAGTGAAAAGGCATCAGACAGTATCACGCTATCGGATATCCTAAATGGTGGGGGGAAAGCACAAGGAATTAATCCGTTGATCTTTCAAATCACCTAAGACTGACTCGCGCTAACCCCCAGAGACTGGATAGCCTATTGCATCAGGTCCTGTCACCGAACCCTGCCTTTCATCCCGAGGAGAGATCAAAAAATCCTCAACGGCCTTGCTTAGCACTGAAATTCCTTTTTTCGTTTTCTCCGAGAGTCTCCTGGCTATTGCATCGGCGCTACGGTCTTGATAATGGCTCAAGGCGGTCTTAGGATTGTAGTGGCCCAGTGCCGCATCTATTTCTTCGTCAGTGAGTCCTGCTGCCTCCATGAGCGTTGTTCCAGTATGCCGGAGGTTATGAAGTGAAACATTTTTGCTCGATGCTATGGTATCGGCATGTTCTTCAAATACCTGTGAGACATGATCAGGGTCAAGACCGGGAAATAAAGGGCCACTTATCCTTTCTCCAATAATCCGGCGCAAAAAAACTTCCATTTCTGGGGTCAGATGAAATGATTTATTGATTTCATAAGCAGTTCCCTTGCTGCTATTCTTCGTTTCAACATAGTGCGCCCAATGCTCGGAAAGGTTGATGTTTTCAATTTTTAGATTTACGATTTCAGTGCGCCTTTTGCAGGACACAAAGAGCAAAAGAATTACATCTCGAAGAATTCCTTTGCAGAGATTTAAAACGCCTTTCAATTCATTAAGCGTCAGTGCTGTTTTACGCGGAGTTCGATGGGCTTCCGGTTTCCAATTTTTCACTGGATTCGTCTTCATAGCGCCTCGATCTCGCGCTTCTTCAAAACTTCTGCTCAGGAATTTAATCTGTCGATTGATGACTTCAGCCGAAGGAAGGACTCCGACCGCTTTCCCCCGATTAATCTTTTTCGTTTTTCTCCATTCCTTGAACTCGATTAATAACGGCTCGTCAATCTGTAACCACGAGGTCACTCCTTTTTCAGCCAGGAACGAAAGCCAAATGGAACTGAATCGCTCGGCAGTTTTTTTATCTGTATATAGCTGGGGAACGATAACATTGTAAAACTGCTTGATCTCTTCGAAGTCATCAGTTGTTCCAATGGATGATTGCAGGGCCTCCACATCTCTCAATAAGCTTTCATTTGGAGGGCCTGGCAAGGCCGGCATGGCAGTTGAATCAGTCGGAATTGTTTGGCCATCAGCGGTTATTCCGGTGAATATCCAATATCCACGAGAAGGATCATATACTGCGTTGCCTGTTTTTGCCTCCTCCCTGATTAATTTCTCTAATAATGCGGGGTTTCTGTTCGCGGTAATAGGCGGAGTAATTCTATTATCACCGATTTGATTAATAACCAATGAATTCATGCTCTGCAGGCTTTTTTGAAGGTCCGACCATGAGATTTTGGCCTTCTGCACGAAAGGAAACCGTTTCATTGCCTCAGTTTCATCTGTGGTATTCAAAGAAAGCATTATTCTTTGGGTCCCTTCATGCCACCGAGCATAGTAGATTTTCGTATCAGGGTTTTGATAAAGCGGGCTTGCCTTTCTGCCCATAAAGGGGAGTCCTCCAATTATGTATTTTATAGGATCTTCAAAGGTGACTACAGTAAAATATAATAGATTTTGAAAAATATCGTCAATATATCGTCAATGTTTTTGCCTTTGTTCCGATAAAATCAAGCTAAAATGTAGGAAATTTTAAGTTGTAACACTTTGATATTGAAGTAAATACAAAACATCAGCGGAGGATTAGGATAATGGTAATCCGACGGTCTTGAAAACCGTTGCCCGTAAGGGCTTGGGGGTTCGAGTCCCTCATCCTCCGCCATACTTTTAATTGCAAGATTGGCCATTGCGGCATCAGCTTCAACGTAAGCGCACGATCAATTGCAGAAGTTCTGGTGCCTGTCTCAAATCTTAAATCAAATATTCCACATCTTCAGGCCCGACTGATAGCCGCAGTACCGAGTCGGTAATCGTGATCTCCTCGCCCCCCTCCCCCCGGCGACTGCCTGCCGGGGTGGAAAGGAATACCGCACCTGCCAATAGCCGGATCCGTTAATGAATAATGCCTTTTATTATAACGGCAAGTGTCGTTACACTGACTAATATCCACAACGCTATGCCCTGGAGCATGGGCCGGAATCCAACCTTCTTCAGCACCTCTCTGGTAAGGCCCGAGCCAATCAGGAACAATGTTACTACCAGCAGCCTCCTGGCACCGAAGGCGATGTCGTCCCAGGCTCCATGTAAATTCGGCAGCAAAGACCGGATCAGTGCTGCGGCGACGAATCCAACGATAAATAGCGGAAATTTGGTTTTCTGGTCGGATTTTTTGAAAAAAGCGAATCCCAGGACTACGGGCATTATCCACAATGCTCTCGTCAGCTTGACCGTTGTTCCAACGGCGAGAGCGGAGGGTCCGTAGGACGCCGCCGCGCCTACGACACTGCTGGTATCGTGAATGGCGAGCCCGGCCCACAGCCCGAAAAATTCTTCCGGAAGATGCAGCAGGTGCCCGACATAGGGGAAGAGAACCAATGCCACGGAATTGAGGGTAAAAACCGTGGCCAGCGATACGGCGATATCCTCCTCTTTAGCTTTAATCACCGGGGCCATGGCGGCAATTGCGCTGCCGCCGCAAATGGCGGTACCGAAGCTTATCAGCTGGGCCGTTTTCGTATTCACCTTCAGCGCTTTCCCGATCATATTGCCGATAATAAGCGTCAGCGCGATGCCGATAATGGTGTACACTATGGAATGTTTTCCTTCACCGATCACGCGGCCTATGCCTATTCCAAAACCGAGTCCTACAACCGAAAGCTGCAGCAGGATTTTGCTCCATTTTCCGGTAACTCCTGAGAAGGGATTTGCGACAATCAGGCTGAATAGAATCCCTGCCGTAAGCCCAACGGCGGTATCGATACGCGGCCACAGGCACAGGAGCATTAGGAATAGAAAGGAAATTTTCTTGATTGCAATATTGGGACCCGGAGGATTTTCAGGCAACAAGGGGATACCCTTTCCCTTGCCATGCACTGATCCCTCCCTGCATATTTGCAATGCGGGTGAACCCATTTTTTTTGAGAATCCGGCACGCAGCCGCGCTCCTGCCGCCGGCGAGGCAATAGACCAGGATCTGCGTATTCTTTTTGGGAAGGAGTTCACCGAGCCTCCCGGACAGTTCGTCGAGTGGAATATGCGTGGCACCCTTTATGTGCCCCTCAAGAAATTCCCGAGATGTACGCACGTCAAGAATCGTGGACCCGGAACCTGTGCTCATTTTCTGTGCGGATTCGACGCTTACGTTCGGAACGCCTGGATTTTTGTTGCCCAGCGACAGTAGTACAACTGCCGCGAGAAGAACAATGATCGCAATGGTAATAGCCATGTAAACCTCCCCGATAAATTTGATCAACCTGTCCGTGCCTTGCCGGCTTTTCAAATAAAAAGATTATACCCCGCCTCGTCCGCCTTCTGGAGATATGCCGCAACGCCGCCGAATTCTATGCCGTCGATGAGCTCCTCCTTCTTGATTCCCATGACATCCATGGACATGGCACAGGCAACGAACCGGATGCCGCCCGCCTTTGCCTGCTCCATCAGGGTTTCGAGGGTATCGACGTTCTTATGCTTCATGACCATGCGCATCATTACGGTGCCCATCCCACCCATATTCATCTTTGAAAGCGTCGTGTGGCTCGACCCTCGCGGCATCATGAAACCGAACATGCGTTCGATGATTGATTTCCGAACCGAAATCCGGCGATCTCTCCGGAGCAGATTGAGTCCCCAGAAGGTAAAGAAAAGGGTAACTTCGCTGCCCATGGAAACCGCGCCGTTTGCAATAATGAATGCGGCCATCATTTTGTCAAAATCATTCGAGAAAATAACCATGGTTTTTTTATCCCGGCTGTTGGCCGGTATCGTACACCGGTTTTCCGGCGCTCCCTTCTTAATCACTGCGGTAAAGGTGCCGTGATCATGGGCAAGGGTTTCGAGCGTATTGCACGTCCTCGTGCACCAGGCCGGGACATCGGCGGCAAACCCCTGATCGGTCGCGCAAATCTCGATCGTATCCCCATCTCTTGCCTTGTCAATTGCAGCTTTCAGCCGGGCAATGGGACCGGGACACTGGAGCCCGCGGGCATCGACTTTAATCACTCCCGAAAGCGGTGATCCGCCGGCCGGGGTCGAACACGAGGGTTCGGATACCGGCTTTATGCAGGTTCCGTCATAGTCGGCCGTCGTCGCGGAAGACCAGGTCTTATAGCCGCCGGAAAGATTCCTTGCCCGGAACCCGTTCGCGAGTAATATTCTCGTCGCAAGGTATCCGCGCAACCCCACCTGGCAGTAAACAAGGATCTCCTTGCTTTTGTCGATCTCGTGGAGCCGTTCGCGCAGGCAGTCGACCGGAATGCAGTGCGATCCGGGAATGCCCCCCTGTTCATTCTCAAGCACGGTCCGGACATCGAGGAGCACATGCCGGGCGGGATCAAACGCCGCCGTCTCTTCGGAGTAAAACACCGGCATCCTCTTGTCAAGGATATTCTGCGCAACGAACCCCGCCATGTTGACCGGATCCTTGGCGCTCCCGAAGGGAGGCGCATAGGCGAGTTCGAGTTCGGAAAGCTCTTCCACCGTCATCTTCCGGCGAACAGCAGTTGCAAAGATATCGATGCGCTTATCGATACCGTCCTTGCCGATTACCTGCGCGCCGAGCAGCTGCCCTGAATCCGGCGAGAACAGAAGCTTAACCGAAAGCGGATAGGCGCCAGGATAGTACGAGGCGTGACTGGATGAGTGGGTATATGATTTAAGGTAGGGTATTCCCCATTGCTTAGCATTCTTCTCATTGAGGCCGGTAACCGCGGCGGTGAGGTCGAATACCTTGCATATAGCCGTTCCCTGGGTCTTTTTATAGGTCGACGGAATACCGGCGATGTTATCGGCCGCGATGCGGCCCTGGCGATTGGCCGGTCCGGCAAGCGGAATCAGCATTTTCTTCCCGGAGACGAACTCCTCGATTTCGATGCCGTCTCCCACGGCGTATATGCCATCGGCCGAGGTTTGCATGTGGTCATCGACGATCACAGCGCCGTTTCCGGCAAGCGCGATGCCCGACCCCGCAAGAAACGTGGTATCGGGCCTCACCCCTATTGCAAGGATCACCAGCTGCGCTGTAACGGTGGTACCGTCGGCGGTAACAACGGCGATATTTCCCGTGCCGTCGTCGATAAATTCCTTTACGCCGTTCTTGAGCAGGAGCCGGACCCCGTTCATGGTTACATGCCGGTGAAGATTCTCCGCCATTTCCCTGTCGGCAGGGGCGAATATCTGGTCGAGCATTTCGACCAGCGTCACCTCGATGCCGCGTTGCCGGAGGTTCTCCACCATTTCCAGGCCGATGAACCCCCCGCCCGCCACGACGGCGCTTTTCACCGTGCCCGTATCGACGAGTGCGCGAATACTGTCGGTATCGGGGATGGTCCGCAGGGTGTGCACCAGCGGGGATTCGATTCCCCGGATCTTCGGCCTGACCGGCAGGCAGCCCGGGGCGAGGAGCAAATAATCAAAGGATTCTTCCCGCGATTCTCCTGCGGATTGCACTATGATTGTTTTCTTTTGCGCATCGATGCTCCTTACTTCCGATTCGATCCGGACATCGATATTGAACCGCTGTTTGAATCCCGCAGGGGTCTGGATGAGGAGGTTGCCCCGTTCCTTTATGGTATCACCAATATAATATGGCAGCCCGCAATTGGCGAAGGAGATATAGTCCCCCTTCTCCAGAATGGTAATGGCAGCAGATTCGTCAAGCCTTCTCATGCGGGCGGCAAAAGAAGCACCGCCCGCTCCTCCACCAACAACGATGATTCGTTTCATGGAACTCCCTGGTCCTGCATGGAAATTAACCGTTAAAGTATCCGGGCAACATTAAAGTCCGAGGGCCCGCAAATACGCCTGCTCCTGCTGGACTCCGATCAGCGTTTTATCGACCTTACCTTCCCGGAAAACCATGACGGTCGGAATTGCTGTTATACCGAACTGCGTCGCCGTAGTTTGTTCATCATCGATATTTAATTTATAAACTTTTGCCTTATCTCCTGCTTTTTCGCTGACCCGGTCGAGAATCGGCCCTGCCACCCTGCATGGGCCGCACCATGGTGCCCAGAAATCCACAAGCACCGGCACTTTTGCATCGAGCACATCGGTTTTGAAATTTGAACCGCTTGTTGGCTGTACCATATCGATCTCCTGGTTGGGGTGACTGTTTTATCGTCCAATTACAATGCAACGATAATGCCAACGATAACAAAATAATTCAACCCGGGGATATATTGCTGTATCTTATTTATAATGATGATGTTATAGAATAGCTTTGCAAAATCTGAATGTTGACATGCTGCTCTCGGCAATATATATTTATGTTGCATGCACGATTATTCTATGTTGCATGCAATGTTCTGCAACATAATCAAGGAAGGCATTTATGGTTTGTTTTGATGGCGATAACCGCCTCTCGAAGGAATGTTTTGAAACGGTGCTCCAGAGCATGGCTGAGGGGCTCCTTATCATCGATTCCTCAGGGATAATCAGGTTCTGCAACGCAGGGCTCGAACGAATGAGCGGGTTCCCAGCCGCTTCGATAGTTGGAAAGCGCTGCCGCGACATCATGGTATGTGCCTGCGATACCATGAGCGATTGCGGGCTCCTGAAGGCAGGGGCGCTTTCCAACATGGAATGCCGGTTGAAACGGGCCGACGGTAGCCTTCTTCCGGTGCTTAAAAACGGCCGTGCCCTGATCGACCCGGACGGCAATATCGGTGGCGGTGTGGAGACCCTGACCGACATTTCCGATCTTCTCCTTGCCCAGAGGAAGACCGCCGTCCTGGAAGAGGCGGCGGACCGCGAGGGAGGCAAGTATCAGCTGCTCGTTGGAAAAAGCCCGGCCATGCAACAGGTATTTGACCTTATCGAGATGGCGGCGGCTTCAACGGCTACGGTTCTCATTACCGGGGAGACCGGAACCGGCAAGGAGCTCGCGGCCCGTACCATCCATAACCGGAGCGCCCGGAACGGCGGCCCTCTTGTCAAGGTCAATTGCTCGGCGCTGCCGGAATCGCTCCTCGAAAGCGAGCTTTTCGGGCACGCAAAGGGAGCATTTACCGGAGCCATCAAGGATAAAGCCGGGAGGTTCGAGATAGCCGACGGAGGAACACTCTTCCTCGATGAAATCGGCGATCTTACTCCCTTTATCCAGGTGAAACTCCTGCGATTTCTGCAAGAGCGTGAGTTCGAACGCGTGGGCGAAAACCAGACGCGCAAGGCCGATGTCCGGATCATCGCCGCAACCAATCGCGACCTGCGATCGTTAGTGGTTTCGGGAAGTTTCCGGGAGGACCTTTACTACCGGCTTAAAGTCTTCCCGGTTCACCTGCCGCCCTTGCGTGAGCGCAAGGAAGACCTCGGCCTTCTGATACGTCATTTCATAGCAAAATTCAGGGAATCCACCGGAAAGGAGATCAGTCGGCTCAAATCGGAGGCGGCGATCACCATGATGGACTACTGCTGGCCGGGAAATATCCGGGAACTTGAAAACGCCATCGAGCACGCCTTCGTAACTTGTCGCGGAGACGAGATCGGCATTTTCGATCTTCCGCTTGAAATCCGGCATGTTGAGCTTCGGCTGACTCCGTGCCCTCCGGCCGGGGGAACTCAAACTTTGCCGGATTCGACTGACTCGGTCAAGTACGAAGAACTGACGAGAGACCGGTTGGTAGCAGCACTGGCCGCAAAAGGGGGCAATCGCGGCGAAACCGCACGTGCGCTGGGCATCGATCGCAGCACCCTCTGGCGGCATATGAAACGACTGGGGCTTTTGCAAACCCGGGAGTTACTTTCTCATCCATCCGGTTGATTCGATAACCATTTCAGGACGGACGGCTTACCGGCAAAAAAAACGCGGTGAGGAGCTCATTGCCTTCCTCACCGCGAATTCTAACCTCGCGCAGAACTAACCTGCGCGTCACCGGCCTTAATGATTACCGGTCAGCTGTACCAGCTCACGCTTTTCAAAGTTCCCGGCCGAAAAACGAACGACATACTGTCCGGCGGAAAGTCTGGTGTTTGCCAGCGCAAGGGAATAGCTACCCGCAGGCTGCAACCGGTTGAATCCGTAGACCTCTTTCCCGAGCAGGTCATAGACTGCAATCGCAACCGGACCGGTTTTCGTCACCGAATAGGCAATCACGCCGTTCTTGAGGGAAAAGCTCGGGATATTCGCAAGAGCATCGTGCGGCAGCGTAGAAGCTACCGAACCCACGGTAAACCACCACACGCTCGACCACGCTCCGGTAGTGCCGTTTACCACTGCTGCCCCGCGCCAGAAATAGGTGGTATTCTGGCCAAACCCGGAAACGGATACGGAAGTGGTCGTGATATTCGACTTTTGAGTAATGACCGTGGAAAAGTCTAAAGTCGAATCAAACTGCAGCGTGTAGGAAGTCGCGCCCGCGACACTTCCCCAACTGAAAGATACCATTGTTGGAAGACCGGTGGCTCCCGCTGCAGGCGAGGCGAGCACCGGAGCGGTTCCGCCGGTGGTGGTTCCCGATGAGGTGGTAAAATTCCATACGCTGGACCACTCAGTGCCAAAAAAGACATCACCGGCTTTCCAGTAATATTTTGTGCTCGCCTTGAGCCCTGCAACAACCGAGGAAAATGCGGTGAGGCCGGTACTGCTGACGACGGTAGTGGAAAAAGTCGAATTGGTTGAAATCTGAAGATCGTAGGTCGCTCCTGCGAAAACCGAATTCCAGCTCAGGGTAACCGGCACTGCAACTCCGGTTGCTCCATTGGTGGGAGCCGAAAGAGCCGGGCCCTGGGCAAAGGCACTTGCTGCGCAGAGTACGCAACCAGCTAAGGGCAAACACCATCTCTTGAAATTTGAAACTAACATCCTACCTCCTCGTTTGGGGTTTTGTTCATCGTGGCTACAACCATCCCCTTGGTGAAGACGGCGTGCCTAAGAAAGCGGTTAAAAATAGTTTACGTGGCGATTGGATGCCACCTCTTCCAACGTGATCCGATGCAGATTCATTCCAATCGAGCCCATCCTCTTTATTAATCCCATGCCTTCTCTATCAGAACTTCCCCGAATCCGGGGCACCAGGTAGCCGGAGGGAGGTATTTTTGGTAACATGAAAATTGCCGTCGGAATGAGCGGTGGGGTAGACTCTTCGGTCGCGGCCCTTCTCCTGAAGCGGGAGGGGCATGAGGTAACCGGCATTACCATGAAAATCTGGCGCGGCAATGCAATGCCGTCCGTATCGAAGGGTAATGCTTGCTACGGTCCGGAGGAGTCCGAGGATATCGAGGCTGCAAAGACCATGTGCGCTTTCCTTGAAATTCCTCATTTTGTGATCGATTGTACGGACTCGTATGAGACCATTGTTCTTGATTATTTCAGGAATGAGTATCGCTCGGGACGGACACCCAATCCCTGCGTGCGATGCAACCATGAGGTTAAATTCGGCGTACTGCCGGAAAAGGCCAGGGAGATGGGCATTGAGTTCGAAAAATTCGCCACCGGCCACTATGCACGGCTGCAGAGGAGCTCGCAGAATAATGCCATTATTCTGCAAAAGGGCGTGGAGGAGCGAAAGGACCAATCCTATTTTCTCTATAGGCTTACCCAGGAGCAGCTGGCGATGACGCTCTTTCCTCTCGGGTGCTATTGCAAGGATGAAGTAAGGAATATTGCCAGGAAGGCCGGTCTGGCGGTTCACGATAAGGAGGAGAGCCAGGACTTCTGCAGCGGCAGCTATGGCGACATTGTCGGCCATGATTCTGCCGGCGGCGATATTACCGATACCGCCGGCAAAGTGCTCGGACGCCATGGGGGAATTTGGCAATACACTGTCGGGCAGCGCAGGGGCCTCGGCATCGCTTTCCGGGAGCCGCTCTATGTAATCCGGATAGATGCGGCAAATAACCGTGTCATTGTGGGGACCGGGCAAGAGACCTTTAAATCAACCTTTATGGTGAGGGATGGTGTAGGACCCGGTTTTGAGGCGGCTGAAAAGGAATTTTCATCGGACATAAAAATCCGATCGGCGGCTCCCGCGGTGGCATGCCGGGTTACCTTGCTCGATACTACCTCGGCGCGAATAACCTGCAATGAGCCGCAGGCTTCGATTACCCCCGGTCAATCCGCAGTTTTTTATCGGGGGGATCTGGTACTAGGCGGTGGAATTATCGACAGGGTTGAGGAATGAGTATAGAACCGGAGATGGCATTCGCCGAAGAGATGCTCCCGACGAAGCAGGCATTTGTTACATCGGAATCGCTCGTATCGGTGCTCGGGGTCATTTATTCCCACCGCAAAACAAGCGATGGCGGGGATATGTACCTCACGCGCTTCGGTATAGAGCACGCCGACCTTCTGGAAATCGATAACTGGTATGAACCGGCATGGTTTGAAGCAAAGCGCGAGCGGCTGGAAGGGACGAGCGCCGTGTACCGGGTTCCGACAAAACCGGTTGCCGGCAAGAGCCTCGATCTGGTGGTCAAGAACTGTCGCGTCGGTGAAAATGTGCCGCTTGAGACCCGGACGCTCCTTGATTTCATCAACACGGAATTCAACAGCCCCTGGGAAGAATTTGCGCTTGTCATGGAACTCCGCGAGGGGAAATTCGGGCCACCCGAAATCCGGTGCAATTTACAGGAGCCTCTGGCCATCTATGTGCCCCCCGAACGGATGCAGGCCTGGCAGAGTGGTCGATCGTATGAAAAAATCAATCGCATCCGCGCCCGTCACCCCGGAATCGATATCGATATCCTGCGTCAATACAAGCTCATTTACGGATGGATTTACGGCAAAGATCTCGTGCAGCTTTTCAGCGAGGCAGGGTTCCGCGGCGAGGCATTGAAGGGGGTCCTTACCCCCCTCACCGGGAAGGCGATGCGCGACCTGGATACAAAGGGGTATGTCGTGGTCGACATGAAGCCCTCCCACGTGGTAATCGGCGAGGAGGACACCCGCAGCATTGAAACCGTCATTGCGGCAGATGACGAGGATACGCGGCGGCTGCGCACGCAGATGATAGGCGATCTCAGTTGCCAGGGGACGGTTCTCGATAATCGACTACGAACTCCTGATCAGGACTCCGGTTCATGAAGAGGAGGTCTACCGCACGCGGCGGCATTCATACCTTGACGATCAGCGTGACCGGTTCATTCCTACCGCCATGCCCACCCACCTGGCTGAAGTTGATATCCTGGGTGTGCCCTACGTTGTCGGACAGGCGGAAAGCACGGGCGGCACCCTCTGGGTTGTCGGACGCAACGCCAGGCTTTTCGACTATTTCCTCCCGGAACGCTGGCGCCGGACCCACGCCTGGAAGCTTTCGGAAAATAATGAGGTCTATTACACCGTTACCAAAGATCATATCCACCTTGTCTGGAAAACTTCCCGGGTAGGGGAGCTGCCGGTCCCGGGAGACTCCTGCCCCTTCCCTGAAAAGCTTGAGGCCTTCGGATTCAACAGCCCCTTCGAGGAGTTTGCGATAGCGCAGCGCCTCAATGAATATGCGGTTCCAACCGTTTACATGAGGGCTATTTATATGACCGGCGCTTCCCGGGCCGCGCCGTTCATCGACCCGCGCCGGTACGAGTCCCATCGATCGCTCCGCGGAGCCGACGGGAAGCCGCTCTTGCGGCAGAATCACGACTATATCACCCTGCGGGGATATTTCAACGGGCCCGACTGGTGGGTAGCGCAGCAGACCGATCGGCTGTGCCGGCCTTTAAATCTTGAACAGGCGCTTGCAAAAGGATTGGTCGACGCATCCCTGTATGCAGCGCTTTTCGACAGGATCCGGCAACGGCTGAACGTTGTCGGATACGACGGATCTTTACTTAAAGCGAATGACCTGCTGCTGGCGCTCGATCCGGACAATGTCCTGCTCAAAGACACCGGCGGAACTCCGGAGGTCAGGATTTGCAATTGTGAATTGATCAGGAAACTGAGCGACGTTTGAACGAAAATCACCTTCGGGGAGATCCCATCATGTATCAGCCATCACCGGAAATTCTTGACCGTTATGCATCGGTCCTTGTCGATTTTGCACTGCATGACGGCGAGGGAATGAAAAAGGAGGAAGTGGTCCAGATTACCACGCAGACGCCGGGCATTCCCCTGGCTGCGGCAGCTTATCGCCGGGTGCTGCGCAGCGGCGGATATCCGATAGTTTCCATCATCGAGGACGATTTTAAACTGATCCAGCTTCAGGAAGGGTCCGATGAGCAGATAGGTTTCTTTCCGGGCGCCTGGTATCGCGGGATTGCCGACACCATCGATCATTCGATCAGGATTTTAGCCGATCGCGACCCGCTCTTCCTTGCGGATACGGATCCGCGCAAGATCATTGCATCCAGCATGGCCACGAAGCCCTATCGCGAATGGCTCGATGCCAAGGAGGACGCGGGGAAGTTCACCTGGACGCTCTGTCTTTACGCCACCGAAGGCGTTGCGCGCCAGGCCGGTATGAGCCTCGAAGAATACTGGAATCAGATCGCATCGGCATGTTTTCTTACCGAGAGCGATCCGATAGCCAGGTGGCGGGCGGTTTACGGGGAAATGCAGAGAATTCTCACTGCTCTGAACTCCATGCCGATAGCCCGCATCCGGATTACCGCGCCATCAACCGACCTTACCGTAACGCTCGGTGAAAACCGGCTCTGGCTTGGCGGCCGGGGGCGCAATATTCCAAGTTTCGAAATTTTTACCTCTCCCGATTGGCGCGGCATCGAAGGCCATATCGCCTTTGATCTTCCCCTTTTCCGCTACGGCCAGATAATAAGCGATATCGCGCTTGATATCAGGAATGGCCATGTTGTAAAGGCAACGGCCGCACGCAACGAGCCGCTCCTGCGGGAGCTGCTGTCCCAGACCAATGCCGATAAAATCGGCGAGTTTTCGCTGACCGATCGCCGGTTTTCGCGGATCAACCGATTCATGGCCGAGACCCTGTTCGATGAAAATTTCGGCGGCACTTTCGGGAATACACACCTTGCCGTCGGCAGGGCGTATCACGATGCCTGCAGCCTGGATATCTCGAAAATGGGCGCCGAAGATTTCGATAGGCTTGGATACAACGACTCACCCGAGCACACCGATATGATTGCCACCACCGATCGTACGGTGACCGCTACGCTTACGGATGGAAGCAGTGTGGTTATTTATGAGGGAGGAGAGTTCAGGATTTAGCCGCCTATCGGGGCGGATAAATCACGAGCTTCTGGACGGCGCTCTTCACATTCGAGGATCCGCTGAGGCCATTGCTCGATACGATATTTTGATATGCACCGGCAACCTGGTAGAGGTACACATCCGGAGGCAGAACGTATCCGGTCTGGTCGCGACCGTCCCATGCCTCGCCGTTCTGCGCGTTTTGAATGACCTTCAGCACTTTTCCCGAAAGCGAATAAATCTTAATGGTGAAGCTGGCCGCAGCCGCCGGAACGGTATTCTGGGTGGTCGTTTGATTGGAATAGAAGAAGAACCGGGTGGATTGCCCCATGCGCATGGGGTTCGGGATGTTCATGACCGTGCCTAAATTCAGCGAGAAGGAATCATCGACCTGCATGGTGAAGGTCAGGTGTGAGATGTTGCCGAGGAGATCCTGGGCGGTCAGGGTGACCGGATAGGTGCCCGGTTTGAGCGAACCCGATTCAAAGCCGATAATGGCGCTTCCCTTGCGGTAATCCCCGGCGGCGAACTGGAATTTACTGTTGATATTGGTCTGGCTCTCGACCCCGGGGATGGCCATGGTCAGCCCCTCATCCGGCCCGGTACCGACGACATTGATGCCGTTTGGCGAGGAGAGGAGTATCTGGATCTGCAGAGGAAGGGACGATTCGACGCGACCGGTAAAAGACACCGAGCCTGAGTTTAATGACGTCATATCGTAGAGCGGCCGGATGGAAATCTGCGGCCCGACCGAATCCTTTGTCGACTTTGAGGAGACTGTCCCGTGGAAAAACAGTGCATTATTGTAAGCGACCCCGGTTGTGGGCCCCTCCCAGGCATAGCAGAGGAGCTGGCCGTAATTGGCAGTATCGTCGAAGGTAAGGCTCCGCGGGAGCAATGCCGTCTGTTTAAACTTCCCGTTATTTACGGTTGCAGTGCCTGAAAAAACCGGCGTTCCCGGGAGCTGGTATCGTATTGCCGAATCAGCAAGATCGGCGCTCCCGCCGTCCGTTCGCCCGGTCATGTAGTCGGGATTGAATACCGCGAGATGAACGTAGGCCGGGCCGTTTGACCCGAATTGCAGGTCGGGGTTGCCGTAGGAATCGAGGATTTGCCCGGTTATTTCAACCTGCTCAAGAGCCTGCAGCGTATCGTGGGGTACTCCGGTGGTATCCGTGATTGCCGCCTGCACATGGAGGCACGGAGGAACCATGGTAATTGAGGGGTCGCCGAATAACGAATACAGGCTCGTATTGCCGCCGGGGTATTCCGCTTTTGCCTCGATCATCGCCATGCCGATAGACGTCTCGGAAAGGGTATCAAACAGCTTGGAATAGAGACTCGATCCCAAGCGCATCGTTATCTACCAGGAGAGGTCTCCCGGCTGGCGGCAAACGTGGCGATGGCTCCCGCCCCGGGCATTTCAAGCAGGGCTTGCGACAATGTCGTGAGGTCAGGAATGTCAAATTCTCCCTCGGAACAGGAAAATTCGGTTACAAAAGGATATTGATTGGAATTGGAAAGCCGGGCAGTCAGGGGAATAGTCAAAATATGTTCGTCGGTCCAGACAACCGGAGACCCGTGGCCGTAAAAACAAACGTATCCGACCCCGTTGTTGATAACATTGATAAGCGCGCTTGCGCACTCGGGCTTTTCATAACTTGAATTGGTGGGGTATTCGAACTCGTAAACTTTTTCGATGGCAAGCGAGGGCCTTCCGGCCTTTGCCGCTGCAGAAGTTTGTTCGCAATTTGCCATATGCCGGGCGCCAATACCGGAGTCAATGTACTGGAGCTGCATATCGTCGTCGGCGAT
>CAWDOZ010000168.1:0-18422 GCA_963803935.1 uncultured Fibrobacterota bacterium
GATGGTCTGGCAAATTTCGGCGCGTCGGCATTTGCCTATATGCCTCCCGCCGGATACCATGCAGGAGTTTATACATCAACGGCAATTCCCGGAGTCTACTACATACAGATGAACGATACTAACGTAATTTCATGGGCTGATACTGCCGACAATGTAATGACCGAATCGGGACAGGCTCCGACTCAGGGTGCGGTATATAGTCTAACATTCGACGGAACCAACTGGAGCATTGCCTACGTTGGCATCTACCTCGATCAAAGCAACAACGTTATTCCGTACAATACGTTGCAGCAGGCATTTGATCAAGGCGGCAATGGATTGACCCTGGCCCTTGCCGGTTCTATCCGGTATCGATTGCAATCGGATCTTTTGAAAATCTGCGTTTCTGGGCTCAATATTATCCCGAACACCGGAAATTACGATCTGATTTATTTCAGCAAAGTAGTTCCGCAAAGCTGGTTCAATGCCTTTACAGGAACAACCTGCGGGCTTAACGTAAACAATTCTGCGGTGGGAGCTATCAATTATAATCATTCCGCCCAATTTACCTTGTATGCCATTTCAAGCAGCGGTGCAGCGCAACTCAGCACCGTCGGATCGAATGTGATGGTCGGAGGAACTCTTGAGGTTTACTGGCCCAATTCATAATCAAAGGAGGACTCATGCAGCAAAACACCGTTAACCCCGACCAGGTCTGCCAGCAGGCCGTCGGGGCCAAGCTCAATGTCTACCAGGCGAAGGAGCACTTCGAAAGCGTGCTCAAGACCTATAACGACCAGATCGACGGCCTCATCAACGTGATCGGCATGATGAAGAAGAGGATTCTGGAGTTGGAGACCGAACTATCCGGAAAAAGGAACTCCCGGAGCGAGGAGGAGGCCGGGAAATAGTTGTGGAGGATTGATGTGCGCAAAATGTAACCGGCGGAAGAGTGCCGGCGTTGTTAGAAGTTTTGTAGTGTGTGTAAACGATAATTTAACAAAAACCTACAATTTTAAAAACGGAGGATAGTATGGCAGATCTTTATACAGGATCGATAGGCAATCTGGATTCCGGTGCAACCGGAATGGTGGGGATAGGGACTTCGGATCCGGCGGGAGCCTTGCAGGTAAATGGCGAGTTTATCACTAATGATCCCTGGTTCGATGTACGGGCATTCGGGGCAGTGGGTGATGGGGTAACGAATGACAAACGCGCAATCCAGAACGCGATCGACGCAGCCGCGTTGGCAGGAGGTGGCACCGTCCTCATTCCGGGTGGAGTGTATGTTTTGGGGGTTATTGGGGGTATTGCTACCGGATGGGATAGTCCTACAACCGGAGGTGATGGCACAGGACCATCCTTCATAGATGCCAGCAAAGGTAATAATACTGACTTTATTAATCTTGACATAAGGGCTGGGGATGTTGTCCTGAATATCACCAAGCAAACCGCAGGGATTGTTTCTTCGATCACCCCGAATACAATTAACTTGACACAAATTAATTATGGTACCAAAGATCTCAGTGGTAACCTGATACAACATTATCTAGTCGGGAATCAGGATTGCGATCGTGGGACAAAACCCTATTTTGAGGAAGGTGATTGGTATTGTTTTCCCGGCATTGTCATGAAACCCGGAGTTCGGCTCGTAGGACTGGCGGCATCACAACAGGGAGCACTATCTTCTGTATTGGCTTTCCAGCCGATTTCCTCAGGCAGCAATTCTTTCCTCGGACCCATCACAGGAATTTCGGTGGACCCAAGACAAATCGGGACGAATTTTGCATTGCAGAATTTGACCATACAAAGGGCAGGAGATCTTTACGATGGACAAATTAGCGGGGATGTCGGCATTGATTGTTACAATCATGCCGGCGAACAGAATTCGACCGGAAATTGGGGCGCTTATCCTCCGAATGCCACCATCGACAATATATGCATTTGCGAAACTTACACCGGATATCAATTTGGAACCGGTCTCAGGGTGAGCAGTTTTTCCGGCCAGGTGACAAACTCCTCGGTCTGCGGGTGCCAGATCGGAATCGATCTCAGTTTCCCGTTTGGTGAAACCAACTCTATTAATTTGGTAAATAATCAAATCTGGGCAGGAGGCATAGAAAAATACGCAGGTCAAATTGGTGTGAGAATAGCCGGCGTCAATAACCGGATAATAGGAGGCTGTATATCTACCGGCGGCTATAATGCTACCTACGCCGCGGAAGTAACGCTAATAAAACTTCAAAATAGCCAGCAAAACAATATTATCGGCGTGTATTTCGATGGCCTGGGGACTGAATGCACGGGGGTTAGCTTAGATTCTAACAGCTATGGCAATATTATCAGCGGTTGCCATTTCGATACGGCCTTCTTGCCCTTGCCGACTGCTTCTCCGACAAATACCCTGTTTGCCGAAGACCTGAATGTACGGGGACAAAATACCTTCCTTTCAAATGGGAGCGATGAAAGCCTTCAAAACCTGCCGAGCAATATTGCCGGGCAACTTGGAATTCCTTATCCTGCAGTATTCAATAGCCAAAATGCAAATATTGGCCCAACCAACTTTGACCCTACCATCCTCCAGAATACCGGAACAATGCTAACAGGGTGGAACCGATCAGGCTTCGGCGGTGAAGCTGATTTTATCGCCAATCGAGGCCTTGGCAGTATCGGGGGATTTGCCTTCTACGATATTGATAATACCGCAGGGGCGGAAGCTGTTCAATTAGTGTCAATAATGGGAAACGGGAACATGGGCATCGGGACCACAAGTCCGCAGGCATTAATGGATATTATGCCGACGGTCCCTGTTCGGTCGACAGTAGAATATACAACTTTGGGAGAAGCGGGAGGAATAAATGATGGTGTACCGTCAGGGAATTATACCGGGGCTGCTTCATCTATAACGTATACAATCACTACGGGAGCGCCCAATCCGAGTATAGAAATATCCTCAATTTCCGCCTCCTCCGGCACAACGCCTTCAGTTGTGGTTCAAACGCTTTCGAATAATGGCTTGCAAAACAATCAATGGATTCGGATTTCAGGCGATCAGAATTATAATGGGGATTATGTTGTTACTAATGTGACCGAAACCACATTTTCTATTGCCCAATCATATGTTGGTGAGGCATCGACAAGCGCAACGTTTGTTGCAGCAGACACGTTTACCTGGAACGATGGAGGTCCTGAAAGTTCCCCTGTTTCAATTACGGTAGGACTTTCGCCGCTTAGCAACGGGGTATATTTCTCGTTCGGTAATATTGTCGGGCATCCCGAAGGTTGCAGCTGGACATTTACGGTCAGCGTTCCGGCATCCTTCCCCAACCCTTTGCGAATAACTGATTATCAAGGAAATCCGCAGCTGACCGTTCAAAACAACGGATATGTGGGCATCGGGACTACCGCGCCTAATTCAAAAGTGCATGTTGAAATTGGAAGCACCGGCACAGCGGCAATAAGCCAACCAGCTGACGCTTATGGAGTTTTTGTGCCGGCAGTTCAAGGAACGGGGCGATTTCAGGGAGTATTGGGAATTGGTGAATCTGAAAACCAAATTACCTGTGCAATCGGTACGTATGATGATGGAGATGATGGATCCCAATCACTATGGTTTGGAACTGGCGATAATGTTAACGGGCTTTCTGAAAAGATGCGAATTCTCAGTGGAGGATATATTGGCATTGGTACAACTGCCCCCTCAACTTTGGTTAGCCTTTCTGAAACCTTGACACTTCAAGGATATCAACCCGCTGATCAATTCGTTGCCGGCATAACCCTTGAACCGGGCTACTCATCCACGAAGGCAGCCACGGTACCTCGGCACAATTACTTAACATTAAATAATCCGGAAGTGTCATCGGTTGCGGTTACCGATGCAGCCGTAATGTGCTTTAATGCGGTCGCTGGTACTCACAAGGCAGTCGATTCAGGAACTACCAAGGTAACTCCTGGGACCGTTAATGCATGGATTAAAGTTAATATTGCCGGGACGATTTATTACATGCCGGCATATACCAGCAAGTCGTAATAGCAGATTATAACCTGCTTTTTGGCAATTCGTATTTTCAGCGGATATTTGCCGGAACCTTGATCCATTCGCAGATTTCATGGTTCCGGCCTGTCTCGGCCTTTCGCTTCATGATAACGATTTTATCGAGATCAGGGATCGGAAGGCCATTCCTCGCTTAGCTGTAAACTACTGGCATTAAGTTGCAGAGAAGAATTTTAAACTGCCCATAGCTGGTCAAGCAGTTATTCGCTGATAGAGCCTTATCGGGACCACGAATCCCGGCGCGACGCTGGACGTCTCCGGAACGGCGCTGTTCAAACCGGCCTCGGACAGCACTGCCGCGTTCCAGGTGCAGAGTGCGGAGGGGACGGTGGCGCTGAATGTGGATACTACCGATAATGAGGTTACCGTTACGAACTTGAATGTTACGGGGACGCTGACGGTGAATGGGTCGGCAAATACCGCCGAATACCAGTCTGGGTCGATATCAATAACGGCGACGACCGGTGTGCAATCCAGCTCAGTTCCCTCAACGCTCACCTATGTAAAAGTTGGGCAAATGGTTTGTATTTCGCTGCCGCTGCTTACCGGAACTAAAGCGGTAATGACATTGACGGGAAGTTTTCCGACGCCGCTGAATGCAGTGGCATTAAATGGCGGTGGCTCAATAATTGCGGATTCCGACCCATCAATTATAATGCCGTGTATGATAATGGATGGCTCTACTTGTGCTTTTGGTTCAATAAGAATCGCATCAACGGAAATCGTTATCGGGGCTAGTAATGGTATCGATGATGGATGGGTTACGATTACAGAAACTGGTGCGAATTTGTTAGGTATACCGCCTCAGTCGATTACCTATATCAGCGCATCGTAGCCGAATTATTGCTTCCGGTGCAGGCCCGGCTGGGCCTGCACTTTTTTCCAGCATTGATCGTTACGGCAACAAACAGTGCAACCTCAGAATCTCATTATTATCGGGAAATACTTCATAAATAAATCCTGTTCCTCTTGGATCGACAGCCAATCCTGTTAAAATCGGTCCTGTCATCTTATATTGAGCAATAAGGTTGTTTTGTGAATCATATGCCTTTAAGACGCTCTCATTTGAATTAATTTGGCAATTAACATAGAGTCTTCCTTTGCTTTTATCAAAAGCCGAATAAGTGGGATCAGGGGCCGCATTAATTGATGAAAGAATATTGCCTAGCGTATCGAAAATCGTCACCTGCTCAAGGCAGGAATTGCAGACTATAATTTTGTTAGAATCGGCTGACGCGAAAGTTGCGCAATTATTGGCATTACCGGCGAACCAAATTCGATTTTTTACTCCCGTTGGTGAATATTCTGCGATAGAATCTGAACTAACATAGGAGTCTGAAATGAGTACATAAAGTTCATCCCCGATAATTGCAATGTTTCCCCACGATAGCACAGAAAATGACCTTAATAGATTACCTGTGGTATCAAATACGAAGAGGCTTTCAATTCCTTCACTCCCCAATACATAGGCATTATTTGAGCTATCTAAGGTGATATTTGCCGGATATTTCAATAAGATTGAGCTAAATTGGGTCTTGAATGAAAAATTTGTATTGAATACCTGAATTCGGCTATTAAATTGATCGCTTATGTAAATATTGCCGTTATTCGCAATTGCAATGCTTACCGGTTCATTAAACTGACCCGGCCCGTTGCCTTTGCTGCCAAAAACAGTATCCACCACAAAATAGCTCGCTATCTTCACCCCCACCGCCCCGCACATCACTCCCGCCGTCTGGTTCGTATCCACCGCCGCAACCCGGTAATAATAGGTGCAATCCTGCACCGCCGTCGTATCCTGCCACGTCGTATCGGGTGCCGGCAGCCCGCCTTTTATCAGGGCAAAATTCGTTGAATCGCTTTGCTCCCGGTAAATGTTGTAGCTTGCAACTTTGGTTCCGGTTGTCGGCGTATTCCATACCAGCGTCACGATCTCCCGTGCGCTATCGTACTGTATATGCAATCCCGCCGGAACCGGTATCCCCGTATATTGCAACTGTATCGGCGCCGCCAGCGTATCGATCTTCCCGGCAATAATGGTCAGGTTCGTGTCGAGGACCTTATAGTTCGGCGTTGTGGTAAGGAAGCGGACTGGGTAGTTTCCCGGCGCCATGTTACCCGTTGCAAAGTCCCCCAGCGTGTCGGAGGGGAACCAGACCGAGCCGGTGCCCATGAAGATGATGAAGACTGTTTCGGGATTGTCGCTGCCCTGCATCCTGATGACCCCGGCGATAGATCCGGGCGCCCGGAGGGTGTCGGCGGGGTGGATCGTGCTGCCCTTTACCGGGACAATCGAATCATGGTAGGCCAGGTTGCCGCTGCCCGAGGCCAGGAGGTTGTAGCTGCCGGAATCGAGCAGGACGTTGTAGTGGCCGGAGGCGTCGGTCGTGGTGGAGTCGAGGCTTGATACGGTAGTGGCGGCGCCGACCGCTTTTGTTTTGCCCAGGCTCCTGGTGTACGGATTGTAGCTGACCGGGTAGAATCGGACAATTGCGCCGGCCGCAGGCGCGCCGCTCGCGGTGTAGATTATGCCGCTGACATTTGAGGATGTTTCAGTGCTTCCGCCGGTCATTGATTTGGAGCATGACAGAAGCAGGCAAAGGCCGATGATTGCGGTTAGCAGTTTTCCGTTCATGGGTTTTTCCCTTCGGGCAGCGATGAGAGGGGGAAGAGTTGGAAGTTTATCTGGTAGACCCGGTCGGTCGGTTCATCTTTTGCAACGATCTCTGCGAGTTTTTTTCTGAATGCGGCAAGCTCCTCGCTGATACGCCGGTAACCTGCCGCCGAAATGCCGACCGTGAGGGTCGAGATATCGCGGTGCGGTTTGGGGTGGCGCTCGATGGCCTCGGCGGCAAGCCGCAGGTTCTCCTTTTGAAACGTCTGGACGGCAAGGGACTGCACTCCCTCGCCGGTGGTGAGAGAACTATCGGTCTGGCGGAAGCGCCCGCCGTCGGTCTTCCTGAGGAGTCCCGCTTCAAGGAGCAGCTCGACGGCGAGTTTCGCCTGCCTGGGCGTTACGGGAGGATTCAGGGAACGGGCAAGGAGAGAATAATCGTCCCTGAAATCGAGGAAGCTCACCAGCTCGCGGATGGCGGGGTAGTACCATTTCGAGAAATAGGTGAACTGGTCATGCCGCAGTTTGACAGCCGAATGGTTGCCCCCGAAGCCCTGCAAATGGCCGAAATAAAACTCCCGCTCCCGGCCGGTCTTTGCCTGGGTAAAGTTGACCATGGCCTCGAAATATTCGGTCTCCCGCTTTTTGAGTCCCATTGCCTGCGCCATGGCGAGTACCGCGCTTTTCGAGAGGGTCTTGGTTCCGGAGATAACGTTGAAGACGAAGGATTTGGATTTGAACCCCGCCTTGTTTGCAAATTGCTGATATGAGAAAACCGGATTGACTCTTTTCCGTTCCTCATAATAGTCCTTAAGGAATAAACGGCAGTCGCTGTAGGTGAAGATATCCGGCATGGGTTCCTCCTGCTGGTTCACTAATAAATTACCGCTCAGCAAAGGTAATGTCAATAGGCGGAGCGCAGAAAAGGTTTCTTTTTGGAGAACGATACATGGTGCTGAAGTACGAGGCGATGCCCGCCTCGCTGTCGCTTGGCAGGCGCCCTCGTTATCCCGCAACGTTCTCATCAGGTAGAAATAACAGGGAAAAGACTAAATTGAATGGGTGAATTTGAAGGAGCGACCCGCAATCGCCGAATTATTTGACTTTGAATCAAAATTTTTCGTCATCCTCATTAGTTTAATGTGTTTTCTACCATAGAAGAGAGCGTTGCGGGAGGGGGAGGGCGTTTGCCTTCAGGCAAACATCGCCTCCCCCTTCCGCAGGAAGGGGTGAGCCAAAGACCCCGCAGCCCGGCTTTGCGGGCGCGGAGGCTTTGGCCAGGGGAAACCGCCTTCAGGCGGTTTCCCCACCAAAGGCATTTGATTTAATACCTGAATAGCAACCTTATCTTATTCCTTTTATCATGGCATAATTAAGGTTATATCAATGCATTATCCTCACCACGCAGAATTCATTTGAAAAAAAGGCTTAAAGTTTCGTCCAAAACTGCCGATTAAAGAACTGGGGAAGCTATGGATTACTCATTAAAGGGAGGTGCTGCATGGATGTCCAGGGCACGGGCGGTCTGCCGTTTCTTTCCGGATCAAAGAAAAGTGAAAACGCTCTTAATAAAACCAACCGGCAATTGGAGAAGATTCTCGACCAGCTGGCAACCGCCAGGCGCATAAATTCTGCCGGTGACGATGTTGCAGGCAACGGTATTGCAGAGCAGCTGACCACCCAGGTACGCGGATTCAAGCAGGCGTCACAGAATATTTCCGATGCCTCGGCAGCGCTCGATATTGCCCAGGGGGCGGGCACCGAAATTTCCGACCTCCTCGATCGGCGGCACCAGCTTGCCCTGCAGGCAAGTTCCGGTACCCTTTCGGACAGCGAACGGTCCGCACTGAATACCGATTTCCAGGCGTTCGGTCAGGAGATCGGCCGCATCGCCGAAGTTACGGGCTACAATCAGCAGTCCCTTACAAATGGATCCGGGCTCGGCTCCGGTACCTCGCAGGTGCAGGTCGGCGCGGATGAGAATAACACTGTCCAGCTGCCGGCCGTTAATTTCGCTTCCCTCGCCGAGAGCCAGCAGGGTACCTCAATAGCGACTGCTTCCCAGGCGCAGTCCGCATTGGGAACCATCGCCCAGGCGCTTGCCTCCGTGAATCAGCAGATCAGTAACCTCGGGGCGGTCATCGACCAGCTCGGCTCGGCCGGGGATAATTTATCGGCGGCAATCATCAATTCCCAGGCGGCAGAATCGGTGGATCGGGATGAAGATGTTGCCACCGGTCTCGCAGATCTTACGCGGCAACAGATAATGCAGGAGGGAGCAATCAGGACCTTTTCCCGATATAGTGAAATCACCCAGAACCACATTTTAGGCCTATTGCAGTAAGCCGAGTCCGGCAAGCGCTGTCGAAGCGCAGGGGAGCGGTATGACGAGACGTGCGGACATTGCGGGCCGGTATGCGCTCATGCAGTTGCGGACCGCGACCCATCCGCGTATTGTCTGGATGATGCACTCCCGGGCATCCCTCTGGATCCGGCAGTCGGCATTTTTCGAAATGCCCCATCGCAGAAACCTGCTTTGCAGAGCCCAGAACCTGCTCGCCGAACTCGAATGCTCTCTCCGGGTTACCAACGATCTCTCCCGGGCCCTTTTCTATCTCTATGATTACTGCTACCTGCTTCTTGAAACCAATGACCAGAAGGACCATCTCCTGGCTGTTCGGGTACTGTCGATCCTCACCGATGCCTTTGGTATCCTGCTCAAACGGCTCTGAGGGAGTTTTCCCGGCCCGAAATTTGCTACTATTCAATTCGCATTCCAGATCGGATAGCCACCCCGCCGTTGCACCCCGAAAGGGGAGAGGGGTTCAAAGCGTTCCGGATGCAAAAGCGGATCCTTACCGCCCTCCTTTACTTGCAGGCGCAGGGGAGGACGGTTAAATTTGCAATCCGGCACAGCCGATTTTATATTAATCAGGAACAATAAAGAGAAAATGCTTTCGTAATAGATATCTCAACCGTGGACGGATGAAGATCAGGAGGATCCCATGAAACCGTTTTATCGAGCAGCAGTTCTTACCATTGCAACGCTGAGCCTTGGGCTTGGCGGATGCCACCACGCCGCCAAAATGCCGCAGCCCGCACTTCCGGAAGCAAAGCCTGCAGCGCCGGCACCGACCCCCAAAGTTGAAACACCACCGCCGGCGGCCGCACCGGAGGAGTTCAAACCGGTCGACATGGATGCCGAGGCGCGCCAGGCTCTGCAAACCGTTTATTTCGATTTCGACAAATATGACCTGAGAAGCGATGCCGTCGCCAGTCTCGGCGTTGCCGCAAAATTCCTGCAGGAGCATGCGTCATTCCGTGTGCTCGCCCAGGGCAACTGCGACGAACGCGGCTCCGAAGAGTATAACCTGGGTCTCGGGGAGCGGCGGGCCAAGGCGGTTAAAAAATACCTGACCTCCTACGGGATTGCCGCCGACCGGATCGAGACCACGTCCTACGGCAAAGAACAGCTGGCAAGAACCGGCTGTGCCCCGGACGACGATCCCTGCAACCAGGCTAACCGCCGCGTCGAGTGGAAGGTTCTTGCAAAATAGTGACCGCTCCCGATGGGGCGAAGGCGATAAACTGTTAAAGGGCGGCCTGCAGGCCGCCCTTTTTTTTCGGTCGTTCGGAGAGAGGGCGTATATTTACTGAACTATGATAACCCGAAAAGTAACCCGACGGATTATGGTTCGCGACGTCCCCATCGGCGGCGGCGCCCCCATAGTCATCCAATCCATGGCAAACACCGATACGGCCGATGTCGAGGCAACGCTCGCTCAAATCGGCCGTTTGCACGCTGCAGGGTGCCGGATTGTCCGCCTGGCGATTCCCGACGAAGCAGCGCTCCTCGCGTTCCGGTCTATCCGGCGTGCCACGAACGTGCCGCTGGTCGCCGATATCCATTTCAAACATACGCTTGCAATCGGTGCCATCGAGGCGGGCGCCGATAAGGTGCGGATCAACCCCGGCAACATCGGGTCCGCCGAGCGGCTGAAAATGGTGGTCGACGCGGCAAAGGCGGCCGGCATTCCCCTGCGCATCGGGGTGAATTCCGGGTCGCTCGAAAAACACCTTCTCGATAAGTTCGGTTCCCCGGTCCCCCGGGCGCTTGTCGAAAGCGCCCTCGGCGCCATTGCCCTCATGGACAGTTTTGATTTTCGCGACATCATCATATCCATAAAGGCAAGCGACGTGGTTACGACCATCGAGGCATGCCGCCTGCTTTCCGAAAAGTGCGACGTTCCCCAGCATATCGGCATAACCGAAGCGGGCACCGTGCGCAGCGGCTCCATCCGCTCGGCCGTCGGGATCGGCGCGCTCCTTGCCGGGGGCATCGGCGATACGATCCGGGTGTCGCTTGCAGGCGACCCGATCGAGGAGATCTTTGCGGCAAAGGAGATCCTGAAATGCCTGGGTCTCATGGAAGGCCCGTCGGTCATTGCCTGCCCGACCTGCGGTCGCACGCGGATCGATGTCGCCGGGCTTGCCGCCGAGGTCGAAGCCCTCGTCGAGCACCTCAGGGCGCCCGTCCGCATTGCGGTCATGGGGTGCGTGGTAAACGGTCCCGGCGAGGCGCGGGAAGCGGATATCGGTATTGCGGGCGGAACGGGCGAGGCATTGCTCTTTGTCAAAGGAGTGCCGGTCAGGAAAGTACCGGAAAACGAGATCCTGGAAGCGCTCCGGGAGGGCATTGAGAAGATGACGGGAGAGAAGCTGTAGGGATTAAGCGATAGTCATTGTTTTGTTGTTACTGCTCTGGTGGGGGAACCGAGCTTAATTCAAATGCCTTTGGTGGGGAAACCATTTAAAAATGGTTTCCCCTGGCCTAAAGCCGCGAAAGACACGCGTCTTTAGGCACACCCCTTCCTGCGGAAGGGGGAGGCGATGTTTGCCCAAGGGCAAACGCTCTCCCCCTCCCGCAACGCTCTCTTTCAGGGTAGAAAAAACATATAACCGCAAATAAATTCTTTTAACTTGATCTCTTTTGACGTTGCGTTAGCGAGGACAAAGGGTGTCTGCGTAAGCGTAGCGACGCAGAACAGTCTGGGAAGCCACAGGCGCAAAGCGCCGCATGGCTCCCCAGACCGGCTCGGCTTCGCCGAGAGCCCGGCGGAGGCGCGCCGTTGGGGTGCCCTTCAGGGCACCCCAACGGAACGCCCGGCATTTGACTTTGTATTCCGGCTCGGTCATTCAAATGAATTTGAATTTTTAAAAAGCTACCTGGTTTCATCAATGAACACCTCCCATAACATCCTCATCGCCGACTCCCGGGATATCCCCTCGCTCCCGTCATCCTCCATCGACCTGGTCGTCACCTCGCCGCCGTATCCTATGATCGAGATGTGGGATAGCCTGTTCTCCGGCTGGTCGCGCTCCACCGCTGCACAGATCGGCAGCGGGGATGGCGACGCTGCCTTCGAATCCATGCACCGGGAGCTGGATAAGGCCTGGGCCGAAGTCCATCGGGTGCTCAAGATCGGCGGAATAGCGTGTGTCAATGTCGGCGACGCGACCCGGTCCATCGGGGGGCGATTCCGGCTGTTTTCCAACCATTCCCGGATCATCACCGCCTTCGGCAGGCTCGGATTCGATTCCCTGCCGGTCATCCTCTGGCGCAAGACGACCAATGCGCCGAACAAGTTCATGGGCTCGGGCATGCTGCCTGCCGGGGCGTACGTTACCCTCGAACACGAATATATCCTGATTTTCCGCAAGGCAGGAAGGCGCGAATTCGCAACAAAGGCAGATAAATCGGTTCGGTCGGCGAGCGCCTTTTTCTGGGAGGAGCGGAACCGCTGGTTTTCCGATGTCTGGGAGTTCCCCGGAGCCAGGCAGGCGATGGCCGGGGCAGCCCTGCGCGATCGCACCGCCGCTTTTCCGGTAGAACTCGCCGGTCGTCTGATCTGCATGTATTCGGTTTACGGCGACACGGTCCTCGATCCCTTTGCCGGGACCGGAACGACGCTGCAGGCGGCAATCGCCCTTGGGCGCAACTCGATTGGTGTGGAGATCGACGGCTCTCTGCTGCCGCTGGTCAGGGAGCGGATTGCCGGGTCGCTCCCGTTGGCACAGGCGCTGGCGGACGGCCGCATCAGGGACCATCTGGCCTTTGTACGTGCGCGGGAAGAAGCGGGAAAGCCGCCGAAATATCGCAATGAACCGCATGGGTTCCCGGTTGTTACCAGGCAGGAAACCGGCATGTGCCTCTATCGTGCTTCCCGGATAGTCCCGCCGGATAATCGGGGGTTTTCCGTGGAGTATGAGGATCCGGAAATCGTCAACGGTCCGGTTGTCTCCGGCAACTGACCCGGGCCGGCTCCGGCGAGGCCCTCGTGCCCGGCCGGAATTTGCTTTTACCCACCGGAATAGCTACCTTTTATAGTGTTGGAATCACCCTGACGGCAGTACCGGGACGGTTATGCAAAAAAGAAAACTTGGCAGGGAAGGGCTCGAAGTATCGTGTATCGGGCTTGGTTGCATGGGCATGAGTCACGCGTACGGATCGCCTGCCGAACGCGTTGACGAAGAGTCGGTGCGGGTAATCCACCGGGCGCTCGACCTCGGTGTCACGTTTTTCGATACCGCCGAGATCTACGGACCATTTACCAACGAGATTCTGCTTGGCAGGGCGCTTGCCGGCAGGCGTGACGGGGTGATTATTGCCACGAAATTCGGGTTCGATATCCAGGGGAGCTTTCCCTATGCGGTGTGCAGCAGGCCTGCGAAAATAAGGGAGGTCTGCGATGCCTCCCTGAAACGGCTCGGGATCGACCACATCGACCTCCTTTACCAGCATCGCGTCGACCCGAACGTGCCGATCGAAGAGGTGGTCGGCACGGTGGGTGACCTTATCGATAGCGGCAAAGTTCGTTTTATCGGGCTCTCGGAGGCCGGGCCCGATACCATCCGGCGGGCGCATCGGGAGCGAAAAGTGTCGGTGCTGCAATCCGAATATTCCCTCTGGGAACGGGGGATCGAGGAGAGGATCCTGCCCACGATCCGGGAGCTCGGCATCGGCCTGGTGCCGTTCTCTCCGCTCGGGAGGGGATTCCTGGCCGGCGGGATCAGGAGCCTCGACGAGTTGCCGCCGGGAGATTACCGGCGAACGGACCCACGTTACCAGGGTGAGAACCTGTCAAGAAACCTGCGGATTGTCGGCGCGGTCGGGGATGTTGCGAAGAGGCACGGCGCAACCGCTGCGCAGGTGGCGATAGCCTGGACCCTGCAGCAGGGCGGCGATGTGGTGCCGATCCCGGGAACCAGGCGGGTGCGTTACCTTGAGGAGAATTGCGAAGCGGCTTCCCTGGCGCTTTCGAACGCCGATCTCGAAATACTCAATTCGCTGTCGCTGGAAACCTCAGGCGAGCGATATTCTGCAAAAATGATGGCGCAGGTGGAAAGGTAGGAAAAAGAAAGGCTTCAGGCCTCACAAAAGGCAACTTGCAGAATCTCAAACCCGAAATCGTTTTCTTTCCCTGAAGCCTGAAGTCTGAAGCCTATTTTTAATTACTCTGCAAAGGAGAATGCAATGGATGGGGTTAGAAAAATCCGGAAAGTATTTAAAAGCAAGCCCACCATCGAAGGCGCGGGCGTCCATCTTTCCCGGGCATTCGGGAACAGCGAAGCGCCGCTCTTCGATCCCTTCCTGCTTCTCGACGATTTCCGCTCCGACAATCCACGCCATTTCCTGCCCGGTTTCCCGTGGCATCCGCATCGCGGCATCGAGACCATTACCTATGTGCTCGCCGGAGATGTCGAACACGGCGATTCGATGGGAAATGCCGGCGTGATCGGCAGCGGCGACGTGCAATGGATGACGGCCGGGAGCGGCATCATCCACCAGGAGATGCCCAAAGGGAATGCGGCGGGACATATGGACGGGTTCCAGCTCTGGGCCAATCTGCCCTCCTCCAACAAGATGATGGATCCGCGCTACCGGGATGTGAAGAGCAACCAGATACCGGTCGTAACCGGCGATAACGGCGTGACGACGAGGGTCATCTGCGGGGCGGTTGACGGGGCAACCGGGCCGGTGACCGATATCGTCACCGATCCGGAGTATCTCGACATTTCGATTCCGCCCGGCACGGAGACCTCGCATCCGACCAAGGCGGGACATACGGTCATCGCCTATGTCATCGAAGGGAAGGCCCGTTTCTGCGGGGAGAAAAATCCCTTCGGGTACGAGGCGTTCGGCGCCAATTATTTTGACATTGAGCGCGATTCGTGGATGACGAACGGGAACCTGGTCCTCTTCGGCGACGGGGAACGGATCAATGTATCCACGGAAGGCGACTCACCTGCACGCTTCCTGCTCATGTCGGGCCGGCCCATCGGCGAGCCGGTGGCATGGTACGGTCCCATCGTCATGAATACGCAGGAAGAGCTGGAAACGGCTTTTGATGAGTTGCATAACGGGAAATTCATAAAAAGCAGGGGGAAGTGACCCTTTTTTAATACCGGGGGTACCCTGACCTGCAGTGAAACCCGGTGCGGGGTTGCGAATACCGATAACCGCCGCGGAGGGGTAATTTTACTCAATTGAACAACCGATCATTTATAAAATCAAGAGTTAACATCCTCATAGCCGTCGCAATGACCCTGGTTACCGCCAACTGGTTCCTGGGCTCCTCGGTGTTTACAAAATATCCCTACCGGGGATTCGACCGGGATGCCTTTGCCGAAAAGGCTGTTGCAATGTGGTTAAAGTCGATGGTGGACAATAAGCCGGCATATATGAAGACCTTCTGGCCGAACGATACGATACCGGTTTTTTCTTCGAGTTTAAAGCTGCATGACATCAATACCGGCGGTATCCAGGTGACTGTGCACCCGCTCGACCATCTCCTGCCGGTCGATTCCTCCTGGGTCCGCATAGATCTTGATAAGCCGCCGCAGCGAAATCCGTTTTCCTATACCTACGATATTACGGCACACTGTTATTCAAGCTGGCGCGCGGATTCAACGAGGATCGATTCGCTGAAATCGGTTTTGAAAATTGAGCATTGGCGCGCTGCGTATTATTATCGAAAATTCCACTGGGTTGCGGATACGTTTAATGGGGCCAGGCCGGGGAGACAATAGAAAGAGTACTGATTACTGCTCAGGTGGGGGAACCGGACTTAAGTCAAATGCCTTTGAGGGGGGAACCGCTCAGGCGGTTATCCATTTTCCCCCAAAGGGAAAATGGACGGATTATTATTAGTTTTAATTGTACCAGCCCCTGGCCTGAAGCCGCGAAAGGCACGCGTCTTCAGGCACACCCCTTCCAGCGGAAGGGGGAGGCGATGTTTGCCTGAAGGCAAACGCCCTCCCCCTCCCGCAACGCCCTCTTTCATGGTAGAAAAAACATGAAAGAATAGGTAAATCTTTAGGGTTTCAAATTTATGAATCCTATCTTTTGACGTTGCGTTAGCGAGGACAAAGGGTGCCGGGAGGAGCGATAGCGACCCCGGCAGTATTTGAAGACCCAGGCGAAGCCGCAGGGCTTCAAACACCGGCTCGGCTATGCCGAGAGCCCGGCGGAGGCGCGCCGTTGGGGTGCCCTTCAGGGCACCCCAACGGAACGCCCAGCATTTGACTTTGTATTCCGGCTCGGCTATGCCGAGAGCCCTCCGGAACGCCCAGCAGTTGACTTTGATTTTGAATTTGCTTTTTGAAAAGGGTTACCAATACCATAGCAACATGTTCACTATCCGCAATTCCCATCTCTCAGTCCAGATCCTCGACCCCATCGCCGATCGCCGCTATCTCGGTTCCCGCTACTGCACGGGCGGCTACATTTATCAAATTATGGACGCTGCCGGAAACGATCTCCTTGCCGGACCGCGATTCGGTGAAGCCGCCTTCGATGTCTTCGACGGCCAGGGCGCGCCCGAGGTCTTTGTCAAGGCGCCCGGGGAGGCTTCCGCCGGGGTGGGGAAGGATGTCCTCGTTATCGGTGTGGGGCGGGTCCGGCGGACAAGCGCAAAAGCTCCGTTCCATGTCCGCAATAATCCGCTGGTAAGCGAGTTCGCAGCATGGAGTGTTGACCGCAGCGAAGAGACGGTGGTCATGAAAACAGTCCATGAGTTCGGTGAGGTAAAGATTGCGCTTACCCGGACCGTGAGCCTCCGTGAGCGGGCGGTAGTATCCCAAACGAGGCTCGAAAATTGCGGATCGGCAGTGGTGCCGGTCCGCTGGTTCGCGCACCCGTTCTTCCCCCTTACCGAAAGCGGCGAAACGTGCGCTCTTCCATATCCGCTTTCCATGCCTGCGAACCCGGGGTATTATGTCAATCCGGAGGGAGCCATCGTCATGAAGCGGGACTATCCCTGGGAGCGGGGGCTGTTCCAGAAACTGGCAGGGTGCGGCAATGCCGCAAGCCTTACCATACGGCAACGGCATCCCGTTACCGGCGAAATCCGCGCGGAGTGCGGTTTTACGCCCTGCGATTGTGCCGTCTGGGCGAATGACCATGCTTTTTCGTTCGAAGCATTTTACGAAAGAGAAAGCCTGCCAGGGGAGGCGGGGGAGTGGGGAATTACATATCGAATGTAAATAATACCGGCGGAAATTACTCGCGAGTAATTTCCAATACTACCAAAAAAACTCGCGAGTAATTTCCGATACTACCAAAAATACTCGCGTTCCAGACTGGAGGCAATTTTTTTATTGCAAGGTCCCTGCCCGGTTCCAGGACCAGGTTCCCGTTTTTCCGTTCGAGTCGGTGTAGTCGCCGGTAATCGACTGGGCTGTGAATTTTCCGTCGATTTCGACCCAGTAGCCGTCTGAAAAGGTCTGGCGCATGAAAAGCGGGCCCGAGGTCGGGACGCTGTCGGGGGAAAGAGAAGAATCGGTGAGCGTGAAAATCCGTTCGCGCTCACTGCCGGCGGATCTCCTGATATGCCGGTGCAGGGTTACCAGGCGGTTGCCGGTATTATCGCGCGCAAGGGGGCTTTTGATGAAAATATACCGAAGCGTATCGGTCAGGCCGGTCTGTGAGCTGTCGACAACCCTGTCGGCAAAAACCAAATCGCCGGCAAAGAAAAGGGAATCGGCATGCGTGCCCCGGAGGCGATGGAAAACCGTTCTCACGCCCGGCGTAACAGTCTGCGAAGCGAGGTACACCGGGTAATTTTTTGCAGAATCGGTCGCGAAGACAACCAGAATGGCTTCACCGGCAATAAGCTTGCGCGGCGGCGACGTGTGGGCGGCGGGGTCGGGGGGCGGCGGCGGCGCGGCGGCGAGCGTTTTTTTTTTTTGGCGGGCGGTCGCGGCGGCGGCGGCGGTGGCGGCGAGTGGCTGGCGACGTGGTCGGGTGGGCGGCGGCGGCGGCTGGCGGCGGCGTTGCGGTTGGTGGCGGCGGCGCAGTGGGTCGCGGCGTGGGCGGCGGCTCGGCGGTGGGTGGTGTGGAGCGGCGGCGGGTGGATCCGGCGGCGGGGGGGGGGTGGTGCGGGCGGGCGGCGGCGGCGGCGGTGGGTTTCAACCTGACTAACAACGACGACGACGACGACGACGACGACGACGACGACGACGACGACGACGACGACGACGACGACGTCAACAACTGGTCCGGCGGCGGGGGGGTGCGGCGATGTGGGGGGGGGGCGGGTGGCGGCGGCGGCGGGGGCGATTGTGGCGTGGTGGTCCCGTGGCCGTGGAGGCGACGACGACGACGACGACAACTTTGATGACGACGACGACGACAACATTGGTGACAACGGTGACAACTGATGACAACATAACATAATTAATTTGATAACGGTTAATGGGGGTGGGGGGGTGCGG
>CAWDOZ010000169.1:0-59010 GCA_963803935.1 uncultured Fibrobacterota bacterium
GCTGTAGTACTGGTGACGGTAACGGCGAGCGCTCAAGCCACGACGACAAACCTGGTGGCATCTCCGAATCCAGTCAGCGCCGGCCAGGCTCTTAACCTGACCGCAACCGTGAGCGGGGGTGGCAGCGCAACGCCGTCCGGCACGGTCAGCTTCCTGAACGGCTCCACGCTGGTGGGAACGGCCAGCCTGAATGGATCCGGCGTGGCCACGCTCTCCACCACGTCTCTGGCAACGGGAACCGATAGCCTGACAGCCCAGTACACAGGCAATACGAGTTTCCTCTCCAGCACTTCGGCGGCGGTGACGGTGACGGTGAGCGCTCAAGCCACGACGACAAGCCTGGTGGCATCTCCGAATCCAGTTACCGCCGGCCAGGCGCTAGCCTTGACCGCAACCGTGAGCGGGGGTGGCGGCGCAACGCCGGCTGGCACGGTCAGCTTCCTGAACGGCTCCACGCTGCTGGGAACGGCCAGCCTGAATGGATCCGGCGTTGCCACGCTCTCCACCACGTCTCTGGCAACGGGAACCGATAGCCTGACGGCTCAGTACACAGGCAATACGAGTTTCCTCTCCAGCACTTCGGCAGCGGTGACGGTGACGGTGAGTGCTCAAGCCACGACGACAAGCCTGGTTGCATCTCCGAATCCAGTTACCGCCGGCCAGGCGCTAGCCTTGACCGCAACCGTGAGCGGGGTTGGCAGCACCTCGCCGTCCGGCACGGTCAGCTTCCTGAACGGCTCCACGCTGGTGGGAACGGCCAGCCTGAATGGATCCGGCGTGGCCACGCTCTCCACCACGTCTCTGGCAACGGGAACCGATAGCCTGACGGCTCAGTACACAGGCAATACGAGTTTCCTCTCCAGCACTTCGGCGGCGGTGACGGTGACGGTGAGTGCTCAAGCCACGACGACAAACCTGGTGGCATCTCCGAATCCAGTCAGCGCCGGCCAGGCTCTTAACCTGACCGCAACCGTGAGCGGGGGTGGCAGCGCAACGCCGTCCGGCACGGTCAGCTTCCTGAACGGCTCCACGCTGCTGGGAACGTCCAGCCTGAATGGATCCGGCGTTGCCACGCTCTCCACCACGTCTCTGGCAACGGGAACCGACAGCCTGACGGCTCAGTACACAGGCAATACAAGTTTCCTCTCCAGCACTTCGGCGGCGGTGACGGTGACGGTGAGCGCTCAAGCCACGACGACAAGCCTGGTGGCATCTCCGAATCCAGTCAGCGCCGGCCAGGCGCTTAACCTGACCGCAACCGTGAGCGGGGGTGGCAGCACCTCGCCGTCCGGCACGGTCAGCTTCCTGAACGGCTCCACTCTGCTTGGAACGGCCAGCCTGAATGGATCCGGCGTGGCCACGCTCTCCACCACGTCTCTGGCAACGGGAACCGATAGCCTGACGGCTCAGTACACAGGCAATACAAGTTTCCTCTCCAGCACTTCGGCGGCGGTGACGGTGACGGTGAGTGCTCAAGCCACGACGACAAACCTGGTTGCATCTCCGAATCCAGTTACCGCCGGCCAGGCGCTAGCCTTGACCGCAACCGTGAGCGGGGGTGGCAGCGCAACGCCGTCCGGCACGGTCAGCTTCCTGAACGGCTCCACGCTGGTGGGAACTGCCAGCCTGAATGGATCCGGCGTGGCCACGCTCTCCACCACGTCTCTGGCAACGGGAACCGATAGCCTGACGGCTCAGTACACAGGCAATACGAGTTTCCTCTCCAGCACTTCGGCAGCGGTGACGGTGACGGTGAGTGCTCAAGCCACGACGACAAGCCTGGTTGCATCTCCGAATCCAGTTACCGCCGGCCAGGCGCTAGCCTTGACCGCAACCGTGAGCGGGGGTGGCAGCGCAACGCCGTCCGGCACGGTCAGCTTCCTGAACGGCTCCACGCTGGTGGGAACGTCCAGCCTGAATGGATCCGGCGTGGCCACGCTCTCCACCACGTCTCTGGCAACGGGAACCGATAGCCTGACGGCTCAGTACACAGGCAATACAAGTTTCCTCTCCAGCACTTCGGCAGCGGTGACGGTGACGGTGAACGCTCAAGCCACGACGATCGCTTCACCGTTCAACTTGAACGTGGGCGGAGACCCCTCGCAGACTGTTCAGTCCGGTGAAACGGCGGTTTACACATTAAATGTTAGTCCGGGCGTTGGAAGCACACTCCCGGCTATCGAATTCGCAGTCTCTGGTCTTCCGGCAGGCGCCTCGGCAATCTTTTCTCCGCAGACGATTCCTGTGGGCAGCGGGACGACCAATGTCACGATGAGTATTCAAACTTCAGCGCAGTCCGCGATGCTTGAGCGGAACAGGAAATTGGGCGGTGGAATGGTAGTGGCGCTCGGTCTCTTGCTGCTGCCCTTTGGGAGCGGCATCAGACGCTCCGGCAAACGCATGCTGCGGCTCTCTTACCTGTTGATCTTGCTGGCCGGAGCAGTATCGTTAGCGGGGCTTACCGGGTGCGCCGCCGTTAATGGCCAAGGCGTGTTATCCAGTACGAGTGCGCAGACATACACCGTCACCGTGACTTCGACTGCGGAGTCGATGTCGCAAACAACGGCTGTAACGCTCATCATCGAGTAAGCACGGAGAACGATGGCACACCGCGAATGCAGCGATGTTCACGGAGTAGTCCCATGGCGTGTTTTTGCGTGAGCGGCAGCGACCGTCTCCGCCAAACCATGGCAAACGTTCTGCATTTCAGTTTGGACCCCGGCGGGAGTACCCCATCGCAGACTGTCCGAAGCGGCGCCAGGAATCCTGGCGCCGCTTCGCTCTTGCGCGTCTAATGCAGAAGCCGTAAACTGCGAAGTGCCAAGCTCGGGTATATCATCCCTTGCAAGCACTAGGATCTAAGACCGTGAGAAATTTGTCCGTTCGCTGTTTTAAGTATCTTCTCTTTGTCGCGATCGTCTTTGTTCTGCCTGGCATTGTGCCGCAAGTAAACGGCATAACAAAGAGCGCCTCGCCGCCTCTCATTCTCTACACTGACATCACCTCGGGGCCGAATTCCGGAGGCGAAGGCAACAACGGGACCTACCTCACGATTTTCGGGGTTCATTTTGGCGCGATCCAGGGGACATCGAAGATAACCATCAACGGCAGAGCCGTGGCGCAATACATCTTATGGTCCGATAAGAAAATCGGCGTCCAGATCGGCCATGTTTCGTCTGGTCCGATTGTGGTTTCTGTTGGCGGCCTCACGAGTAACAATGACAAAATTTTCACGGTGCGTTCCGGTCACATCTTTTACATCGGGCCATCTGCAGATAATTCCTCTCTGGGCTGCGGCGGGGGCAGCTACGAAAAGCCCTGGGGGCTCACGGGCGTCGCAAGCAGGGACAACAGGACCAACGTGGGCAGGATTCGTTCGCCCTATTCCTATTACACCTGCATATCGCTCGGCGATACGCTTGTCTTTCTGAATGGCGTCTCGTATCCATGCTTTGACGGCCGAGGATGGAATGCCTCTTTAACACCAGACAAGAAAGAAGGCAACGCAACCCATTTTGTAACATTTATGGCGCGGCCAGGAGCATCGGTGCAGTTAGGCGGCTCTGGATGCGCGAAGTTTCCAGTCCGGGATATTTCCAATGGATTTAACGTCTTCTCGGGGCTTAAGCTAACAGGAAGCGGCTCGAGCGGCGGTGCTCAGTTCGCTCCAAACGACCGCGTGGTCGGCAACGAGATTACTTGCCCGGACTGTACGAGCGCATCCGGAGCCGTCACGGGAGGGGATGGCTTAATCCTATACGGGAACAATATTCACGACATCGCTACATCGCTTCCCGGTGGATCGGTCAAGCTCTATCACGCCATCTATGTAATGGGTAACAATATCGAAATTGCGTGGAATAGAATTCATAACACCAAGGCGTATAACGGCATCCAGATCAACCATGACGGGTCTCCAGGCTTTTACAACCAGTCGTGGCACGACAACGACATCGCCGATGTGAACGGGAGCGGAATCAATCTTTCAACCATCGATCCATCCAAGGGGTACATCAAGATATTCAACAACGTCATTCATCATGTCGGCCTGAATATCGCAGACGGTGGTTCCCCCGATGATCCTCATTCCTGCATTGCCGTCAAGGGATATGGAAGATCAACCGATCCCGGCACGGTTGAGATTTACAACAATACGATGGTCGATTGCAGTTCATACCTCAACATTAATCCGTCAAGCAGGTCGTCTTGCGCGGTTATTCTCTCCGCCAAGCAGCTTAGCGTGACAACAAATCTCGTAAATAACGTTGTCTACCAGCCGGAGTATGCGGGCACTGCGAAGCAAAATGTTTATATCTGCGGTGGTGGTTCAACGGGCACGGTTTCCGGGTCGAACAATCTCTGGTACAGCGAGCGCCCTCCGCGAAACACGGCGCCGGCGGAGAATCTTGGGATTTTTGCAAATCCACGGTTTATTCCAAACTTGGGCTACCATCTGCAAAGCGAAAGCCCCGCGCTCGGCGCCGGAATTCCCTTCGGTGGCCTGGTTGACGACATCGATGCGGCCTTTCGCCGCAATCCCCCGGCAATCGGCGCTTATGAATAGCCAGAGACTAAAGGTTCGAGCACACCCTCGACAATCAAAGCATAGGCGTCAAGTCAGCTAATCTTTTTATGGCCTATGGTATAAATGAACACGAATTGTTCATTGATGGGAGATGCCAATTTTTCCTCGAATTAGGTGGTGAGTTCTTGTTGTCGTGAAGGGAAGTATCCATGCGGCGTGCTCTGTGAGTGTCTAGCCGGGCAAAGGATGCCGGGTATATTTCTATCCTTCGCAACGGCGATACGGCTGGGTTCCACTCAAGCGCGAGTGACGAAAACAAGCGTTGTTCAAACTCGGAGGTAAGCGAAATGAACGATTTTTTGCGCTACGTGACCGAACTGATAAAGTGGAACATCCTTCGAGCCATTGGGGGAAACATCCTTGCCGCTCGCGCCCAGGGAGTCACAATTGGCAAGGACTGTCGAATTTATACCAGGCAATTCGGCGGTGAGCCGTGGCTGGTTACAATCGGCGATCACGTCGACGTTTCAACAAATGTCGAGTTCGTCACCCATGACGGTACAGGCTGGCTGATATCGGATGAGCGAGGCCGGCGCCACCATTACGCTCCGATCACTATCGGTAATAATGTGTATATCGCCGCAAACACATGCATTCTTCCAGGCGTCACGATCGGAAGCAACGTGATTATTGGTGCAGGCTCTTTAGTCAACCAATCTATCCCAGATAACTGCGTTGTGATGGGTTCCCCGGCCAGATACCGCATGTCATTTGAAGATTTCAAACAGTATGCGTTGACTTATCATGCGTCGGATGCCGATATGGTTGGCAAAACTCGTCGGGAAAGGATTGATAGCATCGTAGATCACCGCCCGCAGTCTTCGATCAAAATCCCGCAAGCTAAAGTAATGGAGACTACTGTTCACACCCCGAAGGATGAATCGTAATGGATGGATGTGAGAATCGGGGCAGAAGCAACCAGGTATCACCGCATGCGCCACTCTTGCATGGATCATGCGATACAATCGCTACTTAGATCCTCCGATTTCCTGGAATCCTGCACTCGATTGCCCTGATGCGCTAGCCGAACGCTTGAAATCCACAGGCTATTGCCTCTCAGGGCATGAGAGGTTCCGTCGCGTGTGGAAGCCTACTTCGTCTCCGCGTAAAGATACGATTTGATCCGGGGAAATATCCTGCGCTTGAGATTTTCTCGGAACATCCAGCCGGCTGAGACAACAAAGATCGGCAACAGGGCGATGGTCTGAAGGATAAACATCATCATATTGCGCGCAGGGAAGAATACATTCACTGCATAAGAGGCAGCAGCAAACGGAACCGAACACAGAAAGACTGGCCCCCAGACTTTCAAAAGGACCTCACGATAGCCTATGCCGACAAGGTGGGTGACATATCTTGGCCACAGAATCAGGTTCACCGCCAGACTTGGCACCAGTGTTCCAATCGCCACGCCATAGAGTCCGAATCTCAGAGCCAATGAAACGCTGAGCGTCAGATTTGCGATAGCTTCGCCGATTGCCCACATAGCAATCTTTTTATGCTTTTCGATGCCGAATGCAATCGATGAGGCAGGTGTGTTTGGCAGAGAAAACAAAAGCGCCGTCGCCAGAATCGCCAGCACTGTGCCCGATGTCCGCGAGTATTGAGCACCCATCCATACGCCGATGAAGTTATCGCCGCGAAAGATAAGGGTAACCAGAATCGGAAGCGAAATGGCCATTGTCGCACGCGTGCCGTTATAGTAAAGAGCGCGCAAGCTCGATACATCGCCGGTTGCATCGTATGTGCTTGCGGCGGGCGTAAAGGTCGCCGTCATGGCGCCTATAAGCTGTTGTGTATAACGGCATAACGAGTTTCCGATGGAATAAAACGTCACCGCGGAAGCCGACACAAAGGCGCCGACCACGAGGTTATCTGTCTGGTAGATCAACTGAATTGCTACCATGACAAGGAAAACATAGACGCTATAGGACCAGATCTTTTTAAGAACTTCCCATTTCGGTTTCTTCAGCCGGATTGTCAGTTCAGGGTAGATTCTCCGCGCCACGTATACAAATAAGATATTGCCGACGGTGGCTGCGAAAAGTTCACACCAGGCAATCGCAACGATCCCGTGGCCGGTACGCAATACCCAGACAACTCCTGTTACGCGCAAGGTCAATTGCGCCAGCACCACAAGGGTGTAGAGGTCATACCGGTTCAGCGCTGACAGCACCCCGCCGAAGACTCCGATCGACATGTAAATTGCGAAGTTCAGGCCCATTAGAAGAACGACCACGCGGGCATCGCTGGCCATCGCCGGAGGGACATTGAACATGAGCGGGAAGATTACCGCAAATCCTCCACTCAGAAGCATCACCAGCGCGCCGAGCTGTATTCGAACCCATAATGCCGCCGAAAGGACTTCAGAAGCCCCTTCGTGGTCTCCGGTGGCGTGCCCTTTGGAAACAAACATGGTTACGGAATTCCGCAAGCCCAGATCGAGAAGGCTGAAATAGCTGACGGAGGACATGGCCAGGATCCAGACGCCATAAGAGAGATTTCCCAATCGATGGACAAGAAAGGGGGACAAGAAGAAGGCGACTGCCATAGTGGCCGCGATCGCGAACCAGTTGGACAGAACGCTCCGCGCAATGTGTCTTGCACGCAATTGCAAAGCAGAACCCCTTTTACACCAGTTTCATAATGTTAAGATTTCGAATCTCAGGGTTCCCCACTCCGGCACGATTAGGAACCGCTACGAATATCTTCCATGCTAGAGTAATCGTAGCACTGTTGCGATTCCATTCTAATTACCATTAGTTTGGAGCCGTTGGTGGCAAGCCTGTTCTTCGTTCAATTGCAGACTTCACGGAGGTCGCATCTTGCACCTGGGACTCGAACACTACATTTCGCTGTTTTCGTACATCGGCTTCTGGGCGATGTGCGTCATCTCCCTGGTGTGGCGGCCTCGCTGGGGATTGTACTACATGATTTTGTTCCTGCCATTTCGCACCATGCGAAATCGCTTCGAAAGCTTTCCGCTCGGCGCAAACATGTTGACGTTTCTGGTTATCGCGGTAGTCCTCGGCGCTATTTTTCATGGCAAGCGCCTTCCAAAATCAAAACTCTACCTGATCTGGCTGATCTATGGCGTCTATCTATATTTCTCAATGTGGCTCGGCTTCGCACTGGGACATACTCCGGCTCCGCTCTGGCTAGCCGACAAGAACTTCGAAATCTGGAAAGATTATATGGTCGTTCCGTTGGTCTTCGTGGCGACGACCTTACTCGTCGAGGACAGGAAGACAGCCAGGACGGTTATCCTTCTTACTGCCGTATCCCTTTTAGGCATCGACTGGATTAGCGTTCATTCGAACGCGGCCAGAACCATGACAGAATTCGACGAGGCTGCGCGCAGCTCAGGCCCGCTTGCCGCTGGATCAAACGGAACGGCCGCATATCTGGCCCAGTTGGCCATGTTTTTCTGGGGATTTTTGCAATTTATCAAAGCGAAGAAGTATAAGCTGATCGGCTATGGATTGATCGCATATACACTGTTTGCCGCCATGTACACATTCTCCCGCGGCGGATATGTTGCAGTTCTCGCCAGCACTCTGGTTCTTGGCATCGTGAAAGACAGAAAGCTCCTCCTGATCTTCGGGGTCTTTCTGCTGACGTGGCAAATGATTGTGCCTAATTCCGTCCGCGAACGCGTCACCATGACTCGAGACGCCAACGGGCAACTGGAAGCCTCTGCCCAGGAACGTGTCGACTTGTGGAAGGAGTCATGGGAATCGTTTGTTCATAGCCCGATCGTTGGAGATGGGTTTGCCAGCTTTCGTTACGGTCAGCACGTTGTTTCCAATTTGAAAGACACGCATAACATGTTTGTCAAAGTGATGGTGGAAACGGGTGTTATTGGTCTTATTATGTTTTTTATGATTGTGCAGCAGATGTTTGCACTGGGATACCGTCTCTTCCGGCGCGCCAAAGACCCGATGTATCGAGGGCTCGGGCTTGGCCTCTTCCTTGCCACGTTTTCTTGCGTCATCGCCAACTGTTTTGGCGACCGATGGACTTATCTTGAAATAACCGGGCCCCTGTTTGTTCTGATCGGAGTGGCGGTTCGAGCGGCTCAGTTTACGGAGATAAAACAGGCACCTGAATTGACCACTCATTCAAGCGTTCATTTATCACAGCAACCACTCTCCGCGCCGCCTCATTTGTCAGGTGCACGCCGAGAAAAAATTCTGGCAAGCTGCGAAACGCTGTGAACTCGCCGGAAGTAAAGTCGATAACTCGATCTTGCTCTATCTTGTCCGCCAGAATCATGTTCGTATACTTCTTGAAAGCTTCCCGCTTACCAGCGTAGATGGATTGCAGAAATGGTGGGATTACGTAGATGATTCGAACATTCCGGGCGTGAAGCTCTGCCTCAAAATCTCTGTAAGTTTGCATGGCAATGGGATCGACATCGAAATCCGTCCCCGGGGCCATAAGCAGCTTTTCATTGGGATTCATCTTGTCCGGGATGTTCGTGTAGTCAAACACCCCAAAAGCATCGAAGTCCGGCTTCTCAAGATGCAGCTTCTCGCGCAGCCTCTGCTTATACGCTTCTGCGAGGCCTATCGATCCGAGTGCTCCATTATTCAACTGCGGAGTCAATGGAACCGTCTTGAAGTCATGCGTCGCCGTCAGGTAGGGATGAACAATCAGGATTACAACTCTAATTTTCGAGCTGGCCAAAGCTTGATCCGCAATGGCCTTTAATTCGACAATATTCCCGCCTAATGTGGAGTCATTGTATGCCCTTAATCCCTCCAGCCCGCGCCCATCCCAGTTTGCCGAGATCGACGGGCCGATAATAAGTGAGTTAAAGTTATCTGGAACATATCTTTGATTTAAAAGGTACTTCGCAGAGCGTGCATCTCCGTAGCCCGCAAGGTGCAACCCCTTGGCTCCCCGAAAAATCCCGTAAAAGTCGATCGACCAATTTGTAACGGCGACTGCCAGCGTCACCGCAGCCACCAAGCCGATTGTCTCTGCCATCCATGTGCGCGTCGTCATCGCTTCCTTTTCAGAATGCAAAGTAGACAAATTCCTTTGCTACCGCTGAATTCATGAAGACCATGCTAACCAGGATAAGTGTCGCCGTCGCAAGCACAGTGACATGATTCGGCAAAAATCTCTCAGCTCGTTGCTGCGAGGTCCCGAAGAAGAAGGCAAGCACCACCCCGAGAGTGACCGGCTTCAACAGCAGGTGCGCATTCATTGGAATCACAGAGGTAAGGGCTGCCGTACCGAAAATATCCCCCTGTGGCAGCATAGACTGGAGCATTTGCAGTGCCAGGGGAACATTTGATGAGCGGAAGAAGACGAAGCTGACATCGGCGAAAACGAAGGTCACAAGCCAGCCAAGCCACGCCGGCATTTTCTTCTTGCGGCGCTTCCAGACCTGATTGGCCGCCAGCGCGCATCCATGAAGAGTACCAAAGATGACGAAGGTCCAGGCAGGGCCATGCCAAAGCCCGGCTATGGCCATGGCGATGAGAACGGCGACCACTGAAGTCGCGATGGTGGCTCTGCCCATGGAACGCAAAATGGGAGTGTAGAGATAGTTGGTGATGAAATTGGAGAGCGATATGTGCCACCGCTGCCAGAACTCGGTGATCGATTTCGAAATATAAGGTGCGTTGAAGTTCTGCGGAATATCGATGCCGAGCATCCAGGCGCAACCGACCGCCATATCAGAGTATCCGCTGAAATCGAAGTAGAGCTGAAAGGTGTATGAGAGCGAACAAATCCATGCTTCGAGCGTGGAGAGGCCTTGAGGAGAAGCGAAGCCCACATCAGCGATCCGGGAGAATGAATCGGCAAGGACAACCTTCTTGGCGAGGCCGAAAGATAGCAGATAAAGCCCGCGGCAAGCAAGTTCAAATCGGCTCACCGGCATCTTGTAACTCTTCAACTGTGGAACGATAGCACGGGCGCGCACGAGCGGGCCGGCTTCTACGTACGGGAAGAGAGAAACCAGCGTGGCATGGTCGAACAGGGAGTTATGTGGATTCAGCCCCTGGTAAGTATCGACCAGATACATGACCTGGGTCAGCGTGAAGAAGCTGATTCCGAGTGGAAAGTCCCAGTTAGGAAGGGCAAAGCGGGGAGTATGCGGGAGCGCCAGATGCTGCAAAAAGAAGTTGACGTACTTGAAGCTGCATAGGAGCGCGATGTTTGCAATGAGTCCAACCCGCAGGAGCAGCTTGCGCCGGAATTCGCCTCCAGGCGAACGCGCATCCGCGGTATCAATCCAAAACGCGATTGCCCAGTTGAACAGGATGGAGCCGGCCAGGAGTGGGACATAACTGGGGCGCGCACAGCCGTAGAAGAAGAAGGATGAAACCAAGAGGAAAGCCTGCGCAACTCGCTGGCCGAGATATCTGCGCGCAAGCGCATAGCCGACGGTAACAATGGGCAGGAAGAGGAGCAGAAAGGAAAAGGAATTGAAGAGCATCAGCAGACGCTCCCGGCGGCAAGGTGGGCATGCACTGAGCAGGAGATCAAGCCGAGCGCATTTTTCAGCTTTAGACGTTGCATTCGATGAGGCCCCATGCATTGCAAAAGGGTGTCTTCGGATTTTTCTGAGAATATCACCGTAACTTCGGATCGTTTGCCCGGAGTATACTTCATGCTCAGCTTGTGACCCCAGGCACGCATAGATCGTCATCGTTTCGCCGCTCGACAAGCTCGATTGGCAGTGGATCTTCGCCCACCATCCAGCAGATTCGCCGGCCGCCAAAGGCTACTCCCGCTTTCGGTTCCGAGATCAATCGCGCTCCACTCTCTTCGAGTTCCGCGATCGTTTTCTCCAACGCGCCAGCGGTGTAACAAACGTGATTGAGGCCGCCCCGCTTGGCCGCATTCGAAAGCTTGCTCTCAGGTCCGTCGGGCGCCACGAACTCAAGATAGGCCCGGTCTCCGGGAAGGTTGAGGAACTGAACAAAAGCCGTCTGTAGCGGGTCGTGAATCACGGGAGTGGCAAGAACATATCCATAGCGGTTGACATAGGTGGCCGCTATCTGATCGATGGTCTTCGTCACATAGCCAACGTGATGAAAGTGGAGCGCAAGACTTTTGTTCATTCGGAGGAACCTTCGCACTATTTGGCGGCAAGCTTTACGTCGATGAGATCAATCATGTCGCCGACGTCCTTCAGCTCTTGAAGCTCACCCAGAGCAAATTTGATTTTGTAGTGCTTTTCGATCGAAACTACCAGGTTGATGTGAGCGAGCGAGTCCCAGTCGTCAACGTTGCTTGCATTGGATGCGCGCGTCAGGACGAGGTTGGGCTGGTCGAGAATGTCGCGGAAGATGGACTGCAGTTCTTCGAGAGTATTATCCACGTATGGGCTCCAGGATTCGAATGTGTTGATTGCGCGGGGTGTAGGAGGAAATATCGAGGGTCCAGACGGAGTTCTTGCTGTCTGGATCCGTCGAAACGTTCTGAAATCCAAGTTTCTCATAGTGATCGGCAACCATGGCATTTTTTGAGGTGGGCAGGTAGTACCCGCGCAGGGTCACGAGGTCTGCGGCCCTTGCGTGCTCCACCAGAGCATCCAGCATAGCCAGCTCCATGTCTCGTTTGAGCACGCGGCAACTCATCAACCACAAATCGATGTGGAGCACCTGCTGTTCCTGCCGGCCAAGCACAATGGAGATCAAACCGTTGTCACCAAAGCGGTCGCTGAGTTTGCCGTAAATGCCGATGTAGCGCTCATCACGCGAGATTGCTTCCATCTCCGCCAGGGTGTAGCGCCGCGTGGTGAGGTTGAACTGGTTCGACTTGTTTGTCAGTTGCGTGATGCGCTCAAGATAGAGCGGCTTGAACCTCTCGATCTCAGCGGACATCTCGAGGGAATCCAGGTACTCGCCGTAATTGGCGAAGCCGGCTTCGAATTTTGTCCGTTCGGAGTTCGAATGGTAGAGAGCGGCTCGCGATAGATCCTCCTGCGACATGGAAATCGGTTCAAAGTAGCGGCCTTCTTCAATGATTGCCGCGTACCGGGAAACCTCATTTCCGATATTCGGGACGGCGATCCCAGCGACCTGCGCTTCCACAATTGCGCGTTCGGCTGGATTGTCGTCCACAAAGACGAAACTGTCCGCGCCCAGGTTCAACTCCCTGGCAATTGCAAGAATGTTTTCGTGCTTCGGCTCCCAGTTAGCTTTGAAGCAAGAGATGTGCTCGAGCTTGAGGACGGAATCCGGATGCTCGAATCCCTGCTTTGCAACCTCTTCATCATTCTTGGAGCAGACCGCCAATAAAATGCCGCGCTTTTGGAGCGAGAGACAATACTCCTGAAATGCGGTGTAGGCCTCGGCAACGGGAGTTTCGCGCCCTATCTGAATTTTTTCGACGCCGTCGTCTCCGATCACTCCTCCCCAGAGTGTGTTATCAAGGTCGAGTACGAGAACCTTGCGGCTCTTTCCGTAGATGGCCCGCACCAACGAAGCGAGAGAGCGTGCGACTGCGGCGCATCACCCTCGGGCGTCATGAGAATCTTGTAGCTGAAGTACCGATCCCAATCGAACCACTGGGTCAGGCCGATTCTGGCCGACAGGCTGTGAATGTCTTGAAGGAGCAGCCTGGGATCACTCCCCGCTGCCCTGGCGAATTCCGCATTTAACGCGAGGAAGAAGCGGGAAGCCCCGCCGAAGGAGACAGCTTCCATGTTGCCCAAAACCGCAAACGCCGGGAGTTCGAAGTTGTTCTGGATGATTTGAGCGGAGAGGTTTCGCTCGATGGACTGCCAAATTTGCTTGTAGCGGCCGGCTTCCGCTTCAACATAGCTGCGAAATTCATCCTCGGAACAATGGACGGGGGGCACGGCCTGCACGTTCATATATGAGGTGTGAATGTAAACGATATCGGGTTCGAATGTGACCAGATCGCTCGGGTCGATCACAGAATCCTCGTAGTAGCGGCCGTACTCGGACTGATGGATTACGGGTTGAAATCCGGAGGCGAGGAGGAATAGCTCAAGCAAATCGGCTACTTCATTGGTGGTCGACCCGCCTAGAATCGCGATACGAATCGGTTGCAAACCCTCACTGGCCGAGAGCTGCCGGCGTAGGCTCTTGCCTTTGAGGATGAGATCGTTAACTGTGTATTTATCGAGATTCATGGCGATCCACAGCGCCATAGTACCATAACTAAACGTGATAACAGACCGTAATGCAAGGATTAGATTCCTGGTTAGCCGTGCTTATAGAAGGCCCTTTGATCTCATCTTCAAATGGGCTAAAAGAAATGAATGCGCTGACCGGCTTCGGACACGATACAATTCCAAGGAATCGGTGCTCAAAAAATGAGATTCCGGTTCACACAGGAGTGCAAAGGGTATGGCAGACGAGAGAGATGAGTCAGGTGGGCGTTCTTCCCCAACCACGATCGGATGCAGGATCTGTGCTTCAAAGCGACGCTTTAGTAGTGCGCCGACCCCATTTCCGGTTGCAGGAAGATTCGTTATTTTTCATGGTCTCGAAGCGTCCATTCGCGGTTTTATCCCTTGCAGAACAGAACTTGTGGAATGCGTTGGAGACCGAGGCGACGGTCGAGGATCTGGAAGCGCGGCTGGGTGCGCCGGCAAGGGAAGACATACGCCGCCTGCTGGCGCTAGGGGTTGCCGAAGTGCTGACGCCTGCGCCGCAAGGAAAACGGCGACGCGTAATGGTGATCGAACCGCACATGGACGATGCGGCTTTGAGCGTTGGCGGGCTGATGTTGCAGCGGCGAGCCGAATGCGAATTCCTTCTTGTCACGGTGGCTACCCAGAGCGTGGCCACTTCTTACAGGGTGATCGACCGGGATTTCTTTGATAGGCAAACCATCTCGAATCTCCGCAAAGCTGAATCCGAGATCGTGGCCCGGCTGGTTTGGGGACGCCACATTCCCCTCGGCCTGGTCGAGGCCACTTTGCGCTACTATCCGCAGAAATGGACGCTCGACTGGTTCCAGCGGCACGAACAGGCAGTTTGGGCGTATTTGGAACATGGCGCCGGGCAGGGCGAACTGGAACTGTGGACCTCGACCATCGCCAAGGCGATCGAGGATCTTTAGCCGGAGTAATTCCCTGATCGACCCCATCGGTCCCTTCTTCCACCGATTTATTAGCCGTATACCCGCCGACAAAAAGCCGTCCGATGATTGGTATGGTCTTGCCGATATTAAGGTAGGTAACGTCAAAATCCGTGACATTGGGTTGCGTGCCGATATAGAAGCAACCGACAGCAACGGCCGGCTGCCCTTTAAAAAAAGCATCCTCGGGAATACCAAGCTTGGCATTGCCCAGCAGAGGAAAGTTGCCTGCTCCCATAAAGTCAATCCCGATTTCCATGTTGACTTTGCTGAAAGGAAGAATTCCGATAGTGTACCCGACATCTGTTGGGAATGCTGCGGTCGGGTCGGATGTTTGAGCCTCGGAACTCGTTTTAGCCGGATGAAAATAATCGTCTATGTCGATATGCCCGATACCGAATCCCTGAATATCCGTCGTCCCGGCGGTCCAGAATTCCGTTGAAGGTGTTGCAAAAAGCATGACGGGCAGTCCGATGACAAGGGCGACGAGCGGCAGAAAACGAAACTTCTTCATAACACCTCCTGAGGTTAAATGATGAATGTCCGGTACTATTGCACTTGATTTCCGTCTGATCCGTACGGGCAGTGTATAGTTCAATTCGCGTGCCACCGAAAAGTAGCGAAATTCGAGCAAAAACAGGGGATCGCGATCCAAAATTGTGAAAAAAGGGGGTGGCGGTACATTTTTGAACTATTTGGGGGTGGCGCAAATCTTGGTCGGCATGCACAAATGAGCCCTTTTATTTAAAAAACCGGGCATGCTGAAGTCTGAAAAGTACGTTTCTGCATTTTAATGGGAACGCAGGGAGAGCGTCTGAGCTATGGCATACAAATCGCTCAGTCATCCGGATTCTGCGCCAATTTCACGGTCATCGTCCTGAGAGAGGCATCCTGCACCATACGCATGGGGAAAATACAGCAGTTGGGGATATCCCTGGGCATGAACAGGCCGGCGAGCGCGTGGCAGGCTGCCGTCGTGCTCCCCGGTGCTCTGCTCCGGGGAGCTTCTCTATGCGTTTCCGTTGCCGGTTCCTGATGGATTTTCAAAAGTTATCATGGTATTATGCTATTATTGAAATAATTGCACTGTTCAACTTTTCTTCAACGAGGGAGACCTCCAATGGATGTCGATCTACATGATCGTCCGCGGCCTGAATCTCAAAAAGCAAGTGCCGAAAAATTCGATGTTGCGGCGATCATTGCGGCGGAAAGCGTTGAAAGCTGGTTTCAGCCGATTTACTCCATCAAGGAGCGGAAGGTCATAGGGTTTGAAGCGCTGGCCCGGGCTGTAAACCCTTCCGACGGGGCGATCGTCGAGCCTGTTCCGCTGTTTTATTCCGCTGCCCGGAAGGGGCTGAACCTCACCCTCGATCGGCTTTGCCGCCGGCGCGCAATAGAAGGGTTTGCAAAGATCGCGGCGCTCGATCCCAATCTCATCGTATTCATGAACCTTGACGTATCGATACTCACCGACCAGATCGTCGGCTCCAACAGCATCATAAACCTGGTCCGCGAACATGGGATTGCTCCGGAACGGGTGGCGATTGAAATCGTTGAATCCCATGTCCGCGATCAGCTGGCAGCCCACCGGTTTGCAGCGATCCACCGGAAGAACGGCTTCCTCATTGCGCTTGACGACATGGGGGCAGGTTACTCGAACCTCGAGCGAATCCCGGCACTCAAGCCCGATATCATCAAGATCGACCGTACCCTTCTGGTAGATCTCGAAAAGGACTATCATAAGCAGGTGCTCTTCGATTTCTTCATCCAGCTGGCGCATAAAATAGGCGCCATGGTCATTGCCGAGGCGGTCGAAACGCGGGAGGAGGCGCTTGCCAGCCTCGAACACGGGGCCGACCTCGTCCAGGGGTATTACTTTTCCCGGCCCGAGCTTCCCGAGCTCTCCAATTTGTATAACGGTCTCTCACTTGCCGTCGAAACCGGCATTCTCCTTAAGAAACAGCTGGTGGCAAGGTACCATGAGCGCAGAGGACTCGTTGAGCGCTATGCGGAAATCGTGGCGGGGATCTGCAGCGCACTTGCACCCTGCACGGTTCAGGAGTTCGATGCAACGCTGGCAAGGGAGGTGGCGAAATTTCCACAGGTTGAATGCGCCTACGTGCTTCACGAATCGGGGATGCAGATCAGCTCGACGGTATTCAATCCCATGCACAACCACAACCCCCGCACGGCTCTTTTCAATCCCGCTTCAGCCGGAACCGACCAAAGTGCGAAGGATTACTATATTATTATTGCGGAAACCGGACAGCAGTTTGTCAGCGACCCTTACATTTCGCTTGCCAGCGGGAATACCTGTATTACGGTCTCGTCGCTCCTGAAACATGACAATGGTAAGAACAGCATTGTGTGTGTGGATATGAATTACAAGGTGCCGGTGGAGGAACTATAAAATATCGGTTATTTCTCAGGTGAGGGAACAGCTTAGGCAGTTCCCCCGGGCCAAAGCCTCTGCGCCCGCAAATCCGCGGCTCCAGCTCACCCTTTTTTTCATTATCCGAAAAATAGGCAGAGTTCCCCTTGAGATAAATCAAGGGGAGGTGAGAATAGCACCGAATCCTACGCCTACTATAGTATTATTATTTCCGGCTGCTAATTGGTAGATACCCACTCCTGTCGGCAGATCCGGTTGAGCAATCCAATTGATACCATCAGTGGAGGTCATTACTGCCGAACCTGCTGCGACAAACCGGGTTCCATCCCATACAATGGAGGTAATGCCGTTGATTATATTGGAATAAAATAAACTTGTCCAATTAATGCCTTCAGGTGAAGAGAAAAGTGCGCCATCGATTACAGCTACAAACTGGTTTGCTCCGTAGACTATGCCGCTATATTGGGAGCCATAGAATAAATTATTAAAATTTTGAGACCAATGAATACCATCGGTGGAGGTAAATGACGCGCCCGAAGCAATTACTACATATCGATTATTACCCCAGGCGACAGCCAGGGGTATTCCTATCCCCAAAGTCTCTGCCGTCCAGTTCACGCCATTCGTCGAAATATAAGCATAGCATGTATCCATATTCGAACCAACGGCTACAAATTGATTGTTGCCCCATGTAATTGAAGATACTCCCGGATATAATCCTGATTGTGAAGTTGAAAAGCGTTTTGTCCAGGTGAAGCAATCCGCCGAGGAGAAAATGGCGCTATCGTCTATCGCGACGAAGGTGCTCGCTCCTTTTACTACAGCAGTCTGGCTATACTGGCTAAAATAGTAGGGGAAATTTGATGCATGGGCGACCCAGGATTTTCCATCTGCGGAGGTGAGCGTCGTATCATGACCAATCAATAGGAATTCATTGTTACCCCAAACAAGGCTTGGTCCATCCCCCGGAAAGTTGCTTGGAACTCCCGCAGTTCTGATCGTCCATGTCATGCCAACGCTGCTGCTTCCGGTGACCGTATTTGTTGTTTTCGTGCATCCGCCGATAAGCGCGGCAGCCATGAAGAGGACCAAAACGCCGGTAAGGTTTTTCATTCGATTCTCCGGGAAGGGGAGGGGTAGTGGAGCAAAAATGCCGCTTGATAAGGTGAACGGATAATATAATTTCGGAAACGAATTCGATGGTACAATTATGACATCACCGCATAGGCCTTCACGATAAGGCAAATATGGTACCGGCTATTGCTTGAAATAAAGACATAACTTCAATATCCAGCTGACTGCAATCGATGACAAAACCGGAACCAGAATTATCGGCTTCCACGGTTTTTTCAGGGATGGGACTAAGGTTTCACGCCCGTTCGTCAGGTCCTTTACAATCCAGATTACGGTTGCCGCCGAGAACAGCGCCAGCGGATATGAAAAAATGTTCAAAATAGCAGCCTGCCGGAAATGTCCATGCAACAAATGCCACAGCGCCCGGCTCATGCCGCAGCCCGGGCAGGGAATCCCGGTAAGGTGCAAAAAGGGGCAGGGGAGAAACAGCGTCTTACCCGAAGGCGAATCGGCGAAAGAGAGGTAAAGGAATGCGCCGCAAGACAAGTACCAAAGCCGCGGCGTAGCGGAGTTTGAAGGTGTGGTGTGGCAACAAGCCGCGCCATCTTTTCAATGGAGAAACTGCATGATTTTTGAAAAATTGTATTCCCTCGTCATTCGCATGACCTGAATCCAATCGACGATGGTCCAGATGCCGACGCCCCCGCAAGTCAATAGTTTCAGGACCCCAAGACCGGTCTGCCCGAGCATGAACCGATCGACCCCGAAGTGGCCGCCGAAGAGGGAAATGAGCAGCATCGTCGCCGGGTCCCGGTATTCGAGCGACTGGATCGGGATGAATCTGGAATCGTCCAGTTTCGCTATTTCCGAACTCAAAAGCGGCAGTTTATCAGAAGCGAAATATCTGGCATTTAATGCCAGAAACGTTTCGATTTTGGATGGTTCCATTAATAGCTCTCCCTTGTGTATCAGCAGGCCGGAAAATCCCGTTTCTATAAACTATACTGCGCAATCGGTCAAAGCAAGGATATTTTTTTTAATAAAGACGGGGGCGATGTAGATACAGCAGGAGGACTCGACATGAACGGAAGGGGTATCCCCCTGAGGATTGCTACGGCCTCACGGGGATACCCGGTGACACCCATTAAATCAGCGGTTTCCGGTAATTTCCATCGCGGCCCTCTTCTCAAAGGATCCGGATTTGAACCATACGAAGTATCTCCCCGGCGCGAGAGAATGCCCGGTCAGGTTCAGGGAATAATTTCCCGCTGCCTGCACCCGATTTACGGAAAATACAGTTCTGCCGCGGATGTCGTAAACGGCCAGGGCAACGGGGTCCGATCGATTCAGGGTGTAGGAGATGATCCCGTCCTTTATTGCGAGCGATGGTCCACGGGTCGTAGCGACCGTGCCGGAAAGGGTTGCGCTGTAATCAACGACGAAATCCGAAACGGTTGACCATGCGCTGGTCACGGCACCCTGGACCGCCTCGATCTCCCAGTAATAAATGGTATTGTCGGCAAGCCCGCCAAGGGCATAGGAGGTTGTGGCGAGCCCTTTGTAAACTATTCCGGTATTGAAAGATCCTTCCACCGTCGATACCTGCACCGTATAGGAGGCGGCGCCGCTTACCGAGCCCCAGGTAAGCGTCACGGATGATCCTTCGCCCGTCATCCCGGATTTGGGAGAGATGAGCATCGGTGCGGCAAGGGTTAACTCGGTCGTGAACATGCGAGCGTCCGACCACGCGCTCGTACCGGCGGCATTGCTTGCATCGGCACGCCAGTAATAGGTGATTCCGCCTGACAACCCGCTCACTTCCGCATTATGGTTGGTAAGGCCTGCTTCATCGATAACCGTAGTGGCAAAGGTGGAAATTGTGGACACCTGGGCTTCATAACTTGTAGCACGCGGCTCGGTGGTCCAGCTCAGGGTCAGGGATGTGGGCTCGCCGGCGGCACCGTTGGACGGTGCGTCAAGGATTGGCACTGCCGGCACGGCGACCGCCGCTCCGGTGGTAAAACGGTCTACCGTGGACCATGCGCTGGTGAGGGTTCCGGCGGCATTTGTCGCATTCACTTCCCAATAATAAACGGTTCCCGTCGACAATCCCGAGATCGGCAATGAGTTGCCGGTAATCCCGGACTGGTTAACCGAAAGCACGGCAAAGGTCGATGATGTGGCTACCCGTACCGAATAGGATGCCGCAGCGACTTCGGACCTCCATGCAAGGGTAAGAGCTGTTGCCTCCCCGGTAGCGCCGGTCGCCGGTGCGGTGAGAATGGGTGCGGTTTGGGCCGCGGCTCCGAACGAAATCACCAGCATAATGACAACGGGGAAAGATCATTTCCTGACGGTACACGGTAACATAGGCCCTCCTTCAGCGAATGATTGATGTTTGCTCCCCGGGTAACAGGGAAATCCGATTCGGGTATTTGCCATGAACATGATCATTTTTGATGCGATCACGGTGCATAGCTATTATTTCATAAGTAATATAGAAAAAAGGGGAGCAACTATCAACGAAATGAAATTATACAATTTAATAATTAATTACACTTTAAAGATATAGTATAATGATTTTAAACAAGTTAAAAAATTTTATTGAAACCAACTATTAATCAAAACTGATTACGAATTGTGAGTATTTCAGGACCTGAGAAAGCGGAAAAGATACTGCTGCAGGCGGGAAGGGGAATTGAGGCAAACGCCGGATACGGGCGAAAAGGATTATCAGCGGGTATAAGAAGCGGGAGCTCGCACTCCCGCTTCTTCAAAGATTATGAAAGAATTTCAGGTTCAGGCAAAAATCGAAAACGTGCTCTGCGTGGAACCCGCGGCCATCTGGGTCAGTGAACCCTGGTTGTTATAGCCGCCGGATTGAGCAAGGTTATTGAGGAATGCGGAGAACTGGCTCGGGCTTATTGAACTGCCGCCATCGGCAATATCGGCGAACAGATCATTAATCTGAGCGCTCGTCGCCGCCGAAGCGCTTGCTGTTGCGGTAGTGTCAAGATTTATTCGCACATTTTTTTTAGAGTGTCTCTCATTACTGGCATAATGTTTGTTTCTGTTCCTCAACCCCTCCCCCGGGGGAGGGGTTGCAAATGTTAAGCTGCTTCTTGATTCAGATCCTTTTTTAAGAGCAGTTCCATGTTCAGGTATTTTTTGCTACTCCAGACTGTTCCTGCCACATGCCTGAGCCGCGCAGCGGCAAGCATGAGCGCGGACTGACCATCAGGGAAGCTGCCGACGACCCTTGTTCTTCTTCGGATCTCCTTCATAAGCCGCTCCAGGGTGTTATTTGTTCGTATTCGTGTCCAATGTTCCATTGGGAAGGACATGTAGGTGAGCGTATCCAGAAGCGATTGGGTGATCTTCTCCGCTGCTTTATTGAGTTTCATGGTTTTAAGCCTTTCAACGACAGCTTTTCCTTTTTCAATCGCCGCCTCGCGGTTCTCCTGGGCGTGGATCGCCTTGAGCATATTAGCCACTTCGCGCATAAGCTTATTCGGCACTACCGAGAAAACGTTCCGGTAGAAATGCACTACGCAACGCTGCCATTTTGCCCCTTCAAAACACTCAGCTTGCGCTTCTACAAGGCCAATGCAACAATCCGAGATCAAGAGCTCTACGCCATGGAGCCCGCGCTCCTTGAGGCCGCGCAGGAAGCCTAACCAGCCCTCTTTATCCTCCTTGGCTCCCTCCGCAACTCCAAGTATCTCCCGGTACCCATCATCACTCACCCCGATTGCAACAAGAATCGATACAATGCGAACCTCGCCGGCCCATGACCGTTTCAAGCAAATCCCATCCAGGTACACATAGGGATATGCTCGTTCGATAGGTCGATTCCGCCATTTTTCGATATTTACATAGGCCTTTTTATTAAGCTCACTTACCGTACCTGCAGAAACCTTGGTGCCCCACAACGCTTCGGTAATATCCTCGACGCGACGAACCGAAACACCCGCCAGGTACATCTCAATCAATGCTTCCTCAACCGAGCATTCACGGCGACGGTACCGCTCTATAATCGCTGTCTCAAAGGTCATTTTGCGCAGCTTGGGAACCTGCAAGGTCACCTCTCCGGATCGAGTCAGCAGCTTGCGCTCGTAGTGCCCGGCACGAGTATCCGTCCTCGCTTCAGTATGCTCATAACGTTCAGCATGACAAAGGTCATCGGCCTCTTTGTCCAATAACCCATTCAAGGTCTCCTCGACGCTGCCCCGCACCAGTTCTCCTAACTGATCTTTGATGAACTGCTCATTAACTTCAATTATTTTACCCATAGAGATCCTCCTCTGGCTTATGTGAATGTGAATTAGACACTTACATCACATTATACCAGTTCGAGGATCTCTTTTCAAAAATGTGCGAAAAATTAAGATACGTTATCGCTGTTGCAGATGCTGCGCCGGTGGCTGTTGTCGACCCGGTTGCGGAAGCGCTTCCGGTTGCAGAGGTGCCCTGCGACCCGCTGATGGCGGAGTAGAGCTGCTGCCGAACGTTCTGGAGCTCACTGAATATCTGCTGCTGAGCGCTCCGGGACAACTGGCTCGTTGTAGAGGTGGAAGCCTGCGTCGTTGTTGTCGTGGAGGCCTGGGACGTTGCGGATGCGGACGTCTGGGCGGTAGTTCCGGCCTGAGCCTGAGCCAGCGCTTGTGAAATGGTATTGAGCTCATTCTGCAGAGACGTGGCTTGCGTGCTGGATAACGTCCCGTTCTGGACTGCATTGGTGATGGCGCTCTGCATTGAGCTCACCTGGCTCGATGCGCTCTTGTGATGGTGGTGGTGATGCCCTCCGCCTCCCATTCCCTGAACCTGAGCGCCGCTTTGACCGGCCATTGCGCCGGTGAGTTGCGATACATCCATAGCCCCTCCTTGAAATGTAGATTGTTGCGTCAACCGTCAAATGACGGTTTGTCCCAATCTCATCCCTGAGTGATCCACTATCCTTCATGTAAGTAATCGGAAGAAAAAATATTTCCTTTAGGATTTTCGCTGATTATACTGCTTTGTGGCATTATTTGCCAGTACCCTGGAAAATTCTGCAGGAATTACACGGGTGCGCGGGCGGTAGAAAGGTCGGACAGGTCGGACAGGTCCGACAAGTCCGACCTGTCCGACCTTTGGGGTTGATTCGGACGGTTTACACAATTTTTAACATCAAGAACAGGAATAATTACAACTTTTTCAATGAATCCGAGCTCCAGCCCCCGCCGATGGACTCTATCAGCTGCACCGAGGCCGCTATGCGCTTGCCGAGAAGGGCAACCGAAGCTTCCTTATTGGATAGCTCGATCGTCTGCGTGGTGATGACATTGAGTGCGCTGACCGTGCCCTGTTTATATTGATCGATCACAACCGCAGTCGAGCGGGCGGCTGCCGAAACGGCGGAGTCCTGAGAATCCGCCTCAAGCTCGAGAATCCGGAGCGCGGCAAGGTTATCCTCAACATTCTGGAATGCGGCGAGTACTGTCTGCCGGTAGGTCGCTACCTGAGCCTCGTAAGCCGCCTTTGCCTGTTCAACGGCTGCGCTGCGCAACCCTCCGGTAAAGAGCTGTTCGGCAAGGCCGCCGGTCCACGACCACAGTTGGCTCGCCGAGGGGATAAGCCAACTCGGATTGGTAAGAGTCTGACTCTCATACCCCCCGGTGGCGCTCAGCGTAATGTTGGGATAATATGCGGCTTTGGCAACCCCGATCTGCGCGTTTGCAGCCGCAACGGTGCGCTCTGCAGCCGCAACATCGGGTCGCCGCTCCAGAAGCACCGACGGTACTACGGGCGGCGTGACAACGATGGGTATCGGCAACGTTTCAGGCTCGATCGAGAAGAGCGAAGCCGGCTGGCCTATCAGCGTTGCCACCGCATGTTCCATCTGGCTGCGTGCCACGCCGACATCGAGCTGCTGCGCCTGGGCCGAGGAAAATTGCGTCTGCGCGACTGCAACATCGGCCTGCGAAGCGACTCCCTGGTCAAACCGCTGTTTTGTAAGGTCGAGGAATTTTTTGTAAACGAGCACCGTAGTGTCCAGAAGCCGCTTCTGGGCATCTGCGACGCGCAGTGCGAAGTAATCCTGCGCAAGCGTCGCCTGCGTGCTCAGGCAGAGCGCGGCAAGGTCGGCAGCGCTTGCCTGGGCGGATGCACGGTCCGATTCCACCGTGCGCCGCACTCGGCCCCAGATATCGGGCTCCCAGGAGACATTTCCCTCAAGGAGATACTCCGGAACTATCGGCATTGAATTCGAACCGGTTGAGGAGGCGGTTGTAATTCCGCCAACGCCGGCATTTTTGGATGCCTGCCCCCTCGTATAGGAGCCCTGCGCTGAAACGGTCGGGAAATAACCCGCTCGCGCGGATTTTACCAGTGCGATTGCCTCCCGGTACTGCGCGCAGGCTGCTGCAATGCTCTGGTTCGAAATTGCGACCCTGCTTTCGAGCGTATCGAGCAGCGAATCGCCATACACCCGCCACCAGCCGCCCCGGAAGAGCGTGTCCGACGGCTCTGCCACCTTCCAGCCCGCAAGCTCCTTGAATTCAGAGGGCGTCGTGACGGTTGATCGGTGATAGTTGGGTCCGACCGAGCAGCTTGCTGCAAGCATTGCGATCAAAAGCGCGGTGAAGGCGATCGGATATTGAATTTTATTACTTTGCGGCTTTTTCATAAGTCCTGTTCCTCTATCATTCGGCATCTATTGAGGGAGAGGTTAAACTTGCTGACCCATACGCTCCAGATTTTTCCTTTTTCTTCATTTTCACCCGCAACCTGTCAATATACAGATAAATCACCGGCGTCGTATAGAGCGTCATCACCTGGCTGAGCATGAGTCCGCCGATAATGGCTATGCCGAGCGGTCGGCGAAGCTCGTAGCCGGTGCCTTTCATGAGCGCCAGCGGCAATGCCGCGAAAAGCGCCGCCATGGTGGTCATCATGATCGGCCTGAAACGCAGGAGCGATGCGCGGTAAATGGCATCGCGCGGGCTCAGCCCGTCATTGCGCTGCCCCTGCAGCGCGAAATCGACGATCAGGATGCCGTTCTTCTTTACCAGGCCGATGAGGAGCAGGCAGCCGACCAGGCTGAGAATATCGAATTGCGTGCCCGTGATGATCATTGCCAGGAATGCACCCACCCCGGCGGAGGGGAGCGTGGACAGGATCGTCAGCGGGTGCAGGTAACTTTCATACAGAATGCCGAGCACGATATACACGGCAAGAAGCGCGGCGAGGATGAGCAGCGGCTCGTTGGCAAGGGATGCCTGGAAAGCCTGAGCCGTTCCGGCGAAGGTCGATCGCATGCCGCCGGGCATCACGGTAGAACGCATGGCTGCGGTGATCGCCGCGATTGCTCCGCCGAGTGAGGCCTTTTCACCGAGGTTGAAGGAAAGAGTGACCGCCGGGAACTGGGCATGATGATTGACTGCAAGGAGTGCGGGCATTACCTTGAATCTGGAAAAGGCCGACATCGGCACCTGGCTGTTGTCCGGCGCGCGGACGTAAATCGACCGCAGCTCCTCGGGACGCTGCCAGAACTTCGACTCGACCTCCATGATGACGCGGTACTGATTGAGGCCCGTATAGATTATCGATATCGCGCGCTGGCCGAAGGCGTCGTAGAGTGTCTCATCGATAAGCGCCGGGGTAATACCCATTCGCGATGCGGTGGAGCGATCGAAGGTGAGCTGGGTTGCAAGGCCATGGTTCTGTTCGTCGCTCGACACATCCTCTATTCCGGGGATTTTATGCAGCATCTTCTCAACCTGCGGGGCCCAGGTGTCAAGTTTCGTGAGGTCCTCTCCCTGGAGGGTGAACTGGTATTGCCCGCCGCTCATCCTTCCTCCCACCCGCACATCCTGGGTCGATTGCAGGTAAGTCTGGGCGCCGGGAACCATGGCAAGCTTTTTCCGCAGGCGTGCAATAATCTGGTCGGCATCGACCTTGCGGCTTCCGAAATCCTTGAGCGCAATGAACATCCTGCCGGTATTGATGGTCTGGCCGCCGCCGGTAAAAACCACGGCGTTTTCCACCGCGCTGTCGCGCATGATGATATCGCCGATCGCCTGCACCTTCTTCTTCATCTCCGTAAACGAGATATCCTGTGAGGCGAGGATGGAGCCCATGATCCTTCCGGTATCCTGCTGCGGGAAAAATCCCTTGGGTACTAAAATAAAGAGAACGACGGTGGCGAGAATCGCAAGGCCGGTCAGCGACACCATGATTCTCCGGTGCCGCAGCGCAACGGTAAGACTTTTCGCATACCCGTTATGTAACCAGTCGAAGAAATTCGCACGGTGACCCTTATTTCCATCAGGTAACGGGGTGTGCGATTTCAAGATGGTAGCGCACATCATCGGTGTCGTAGTCAGCGAGATGACCATGGAAAGAAGAATCGCAACCGACAAGGTTACCGCGAATTCATTGAACAGCCTTCCCAGAACACCGCCCATGAGGAGAATAGGGATAAAAACGGCACAGAGCGATGTGCTCATGGACACCACCGTGAATCCGACTTCGCGGGCGCCGTCGATCGCGGCCTGGACCGGCGTCTTCCCCTCCTCACGGTGGCGGGAAATGTTTTCAAGGACGACAATTGCGTCGTCGACCACGAATCCCGTTGCAATGGTAAGGGCCATGAGCGACAGGTTATCCAGGGAGTATCCGAAAAGGTACATGACCCCGAAGGTACCGATGAGCGATACCGGGACCGCGATTGCGGGAATCATCGTGGCCCTGACATTCTGCAGGAAAATAAAGACGACAAGGATAACGAGGATGCCGGAAAACAGGAGGGTTCGCTCGACCTCTTTCATCGAAGCCCGTATGGTGGTGCTGCGGTCCATGGCGATGGTCACCTTCACGTCGCCGGGCATGTCGGCGGCAAGGCCGGGAAGCACTTTCTTGACATTGTCGATGGTTTCGATAATGTTGGCGCCCGGCTGCTTGAACAGGATGACCGGCGTTGCAGCCTTGCCGTTTACCAGGCCCATATTGCGCAGATCCTGTACGGAATCCCGGACAAGCGCGACATCGGAGAGCCTGACCGGAATACCCTTGCGATAGGCGATGACGAGCGGCCGGTAATCCGCCGCCTTGCGCAGCGGGCCGTTGGACACTATTTCGAAAAGCCGGTCCTTGCCGTTGAGCTTGCCGATAGGCCGGGTGACGTTGGCCGAATCTATTGCCCCGCGCACATCTGCAAATCCGAGGCCGAAAGCCGAAAGGGCAGTCGGGTTGAGTTCAACCCGCACCGCGGGGAGCGATGCCCCGCCGACGACTACCTGGCCTATTCCCTGCACCTGCATGAGCTTCTGCGCCATGATGCTCGATGCGGCATCGTAAACCTGCTCGGGCCTCTCGCGGTCGGAGGTAAGCGCAAGAATTACGATCGGCGCATCGGATGGGTTGACTTTGCGATAGGTCGGATTGCTCAGCAGGTTGGCCGGCAGGTCGGCCCGCGCGGCGTTGATGGCGGCCTGGACATCCCGCGCCGCACCGTCGATATTCCGGCTCAGGTCGAACTGCAGGGTTATGCCGGCCGACCCGAGATAACTGGTTGAAGTCATTTCCGTGACGCCGGAGATGATGCCGAGCCTCTTTTCGAGCGGGGCGGCGACCGTTGCGGCCATGATCTCCGGGCTTGCCCCGGGCATGGATGCTCCAACGGAAATCGTCGGAAAGTCAACCTGCGGCAGCGGCGCGACCGGAAGAATTTTAAGCGCAAAGAGGCCGGACAGCGTCAGTCCGGCGGTCAGGAGTACGGTGGCGATCGGTCTTCTGATGAAAGGAGCCGAAATATTCATGCGGTCTCCGTTTCACCCCGTGGCGAAGTCCCGCGCTTATGCCCGATCCGGTCAAACCAGAGATAGACGACCGGTGTTGTGTAGAGCGTCAGTGCCTGGCTGAAGATGAGACCGCCGATGATGGCAATGCCAAGCGGTCGCCGCAGCTCGGACCCCATTCCTCCGCCGAAAGCCAGCGGCACCGCGGCAAAGAGCGCCGCCAGCGTTGTCATCATGATAGGCCGGAATCGCAGCTTTGCAGCCTGGAAGATTGCCTTCTCCGGGCTGAGGCCTTCGATGCGCTCCCCCTGGAGTGCAAAATCGACCATCATGATTCCGTTTTTCTTCACGATGCCGATGAGCAGGATGATGCCGATGAGGGTAATAATCGTGAATTCGGTATGGAACAGTAGCAGCGAGGCAAGGGCTCCGACACCAGCCGAGGGGAGGGTCGAAAGGATCGTGAGCGGGTGGATATAACTTTCGTACAGGACACCGAGCACGATATACACCGCCAGCAGCGCGGCGAGAATGAGAATGAGTTCGTTGCCGAGGGAAGATTGCAGCGCATCCGCGGTTCCCTGAAAACTGGGCGTGATGCTTGCGGGAAGGCCGATGTTTTTAACCTCGTTATTGATCACCCCGATCGCTTTGAGGAGCGAGGTGCCTTTTGAGAGATTAAAGGAGATCATCGAGGCCGGGAACTGGCCCTGCCGTTCGATGGAAAGGGCCGTGGTGGTCTCGGCAACCTGTACCACGGCGCTCATGGGAACTGGAGTTCCGTTTGCTGCCTGGAGGTAAATATCGTTGAAATTCGACGGGCTCGCGCTGAATTCCGGTTTCACCTCCAGAATTACCCGGTATTGGGAGAGCTGGCTGAAAATGGTCGATACGATCCGCTGGCCGTAGGCATCGTACAGGTTCGCATCGACGGTCCCGGCGGAGATGCCGAGCCGGGAAGCCGTTGGCCGGTCGATGATGACGTGCGCTTCGAGGCCGTTATTCTGCGCATCGCTTGACACGTCACTCAATTCCGGCCGCTGCGCCAGGGCGCCTATCAGCTTGGCGGTCCAGTCGTTGAGCTCGCTCGAATTAGGGTCCTGGAGGCTGAACTGGTACTGGTTTTTGGAGAGGCGGCTTTCAATGGTAAGATCCTGGACCGGCTGCATGAAAAGCCGTATGCCGGGAATATCGGCGGTCTCCTGCTGGATCCGGCGCATGATTTCGACCGCGCTGCCCTTGCGATGCTCCGGCGGTTTCAGGTTGATGAGCATCCGCCCTGAATTGAGGGTTGGATTGACACCGTCGACGCCGACAAATGACGTAAGGCTTGATACCCCGCTGTCGGCAAGGATTGCACGGGCAAGCTCCTTTTGCGCAGCCGTCATTGCCTGAAAGGAGATCGAGGCGGGAGCCTCGGTAAATCCTTCGATAAGCCCGGTATCCTGAACCGGGATGAACCCTATCGGCATTATCATGTACAGGATGACCGTCAGTGCCATGGTTCCGAGGAACACCAGGAGTACCGCCCGCTGGTGCTTGAGAACCCACTCCAGCGACTTCCCGTATGCCGCAATAATGTCATCGAACATTTCCTGCGACCTGGCATAAAACCGGCTTTGCTGCTCTTTGGGAGGGGTCCGGCGCAGCAGCAGGGCACACAGCATGGGTGTCAGGGTGAGGGATACCACGGCTGAGAAAAGGATGGTGACGCCGAGCGTAACGGAAAATTCGCGGAAGAGCCGTCCGACCACATCCCCCATGAAAAGCAGGGGAATAAGCACCGCGACCAGCGAAATCGTGAGCGATATGATGGTGAAGGCAATCTGCTGCGATCCCTTGAGTGCCGCTTCGAGGGGGCTCTCTCCCTCTTCGATAAATCGTGAAATATTCTCGATCATGACGATGGCATCGTCAACGACAAAGCCGGCTGCGATGGTCAGTGCCATGAGCGAAAGATTATCGAGGCTGTACCCGAGGAGGTACATGATGCCGAAGGTACCGATAAGCGACAGCGGCAGGGCAATACCCGGGATAACTGTACCTGCAGTGGTGCGCAGAAAGAGAAAAATGACCGCTACCACGAGGAACCCTGCCAGGCAAAGCTCGAAGGCGATATCCTGGACCGAAGCGCGGATGCTGATGGTGCGGTCGGTAACCACCTGCGCCGACACGCCGGGCGGCAGCGTCGTCTGCAGCTGCGGCAGCAGCCGGTTGATGTTGTTGACAACCCCGATGACATTCGAACCCGGCTGGCGGTGGATATCGAGGATAACCGCCGGCGTATCGTCCTTCCAGGCCGCCAGCATGTCATTCTCCACATCGTCGACCACATCCGCGACATCGGACAACCGGACGGGCGCGCCATGAACGTAGGCAATGACCAGCGGTTTGTACTGGGCACTGCCCGTCAACTGGTCGTTCGCGCCGATGGTGGAAGACTGCCGCGCGCCGTCGAACTCGCCTTTGGCCTCATTGACATTTTGCGCTATTACTGCGGACCTGATATTTTCGAGCGTCAATCCGTAGGCGGCGAGTGCAGTCGGGTTGGCCCTGATCCGCACCGCGGGTCGCCGGCCGCCGCCGATGGTGACGGCTCCCACGCCCGGCACCTCGGAAAGCTTCGGCACGAGCCGGGTTTCGGCAAGGTCCTCAACCTGCGGCTGCGGCAGGGTCTGCGAGGTGAGTGCCAGCGTCATGATGGGCGCATCGGCCGGATTTATCTTGCTATAAACCGGAGGGGCAGGCAGGTCGGTCGGCAGGAACGAGGAGGCGGCATTGATGGCTTCCTGCACTTCCTGCTCCGCCACGTCGATACTCTGCTTGAGGTCGAACTGGAGCGTCACCACCGATGCCCCGCCCGAACTTGACGAATTCATCTCCCTGAGGCCGGGCATCTGTCCGAACTGCGTTTCGAGCGGGGAGGTGACGGTGGATACCATCACATCGGCAGACGCACCGGGATACAGGGTAATTACCTGTATGGTCGGATACTCCACCTCGGGCAGCGCGGATATCGGCAATTGCTTTAAGGCAAATATGCCGGCCAGAAGGATTGCCGCCATGAACAGCGACGTGGCAATGGGTCGCTGGATGAAGATCCGTGAGGGGTTCATGTCTTCGATGTATCCCGGGTATGGCCGCCATGCCTGCCATGACCGCCGTGTCCGCCCTGTCCCCAATGACCGCTCCGGCCACTTTGACCGCTCTGGTCGCCCTGGCCGCCCGGGCCGCCCGGGCCGCTTTGACCTCCCTGGCCACTCAGGCTGCTCTGATCACTCTGAGCACTCTGAGCACTTTGAGCACTCTGAGCACTTTGCCCACCCTGGCTGCTTCGGGGTGCGCGGATTTCCACATGCGCGCCCTCGTGGAGCCGGTCGGCGCCTTCAACGACCACGGTGTCGCCGGGCGATACCCCTTCCAGGGCGTCGACGCGGTCGCCTTCCGCAGGTCCGATCTTGACCGGCTGCACCGCTACGGTCCGGTCGGGTTTCACAACATACACGAACGTTCCCTGCGGGCCGTTCTGGAGGGCTGCCTGCGGGATGACGGTAACGCCGCTTTTTACGTCGAGGAGCAGGTGTGCGTTGACAAACTCTCCGGGAGTGAGTTCGTTGTGTTCATTCGGAAAGATTGCCTTGACCTGCATGGTTCCGGTCATGGAATCGATCCGGTTATTCAGGGCCAGCACGCGGCCTTCGGCAAGCTTTTTGTTGTCGCTGCGATCGAGCGCTTCCACCGTCGGGTTGCCGCTCTTCCGGATGGTTGCTTGCAAACGAGGCAGGTCGTCTTCCGAAATGGTAAAAACCACCGTAATCGGCTGTTCCTGGGTCAGAACCACGATGCCGTTCGCATCGGAGGTCTGAACGATGTTTCCCGGATCGACGAGACGCAGGCCTGCGACGCCGTTTATCGGTGAGGTAATGCGGGACCAGGTCAGCTGGAGGCGCGCGTTGTCAAGGTTGCCCTGGTCCAATCGTACAATGCCTTCGTCCTGCGCCACGGTCGCCTGCTGGGTAGCAAGCTGCTGCTCGGGAATTGCGTCCTGCTTTGAAAGAACTTCATATCGCTTGAGATCGATACGGGCATTTGCCAGCAGGGCCGTATCCCGTATGAGCGCACCCTCGGCCTGCATGATCTGCGCCTCAAACGGCCGCGGATCGATAATTGCCAGGAGTTCTCCCTGCGAGACGTGCTGGCCCTCCTTATAGAGGACCTGCTGGAGTTGACCGTTGACCTGGGTTTTGACCGTAACGGTTTTCAGGGGTACCACCGACCCTATGCCGGTCAGGTAAACGTTGATGTCCCCGCTGACCGCAGGGACGGCAACAACCGGGACCAATTGGCCGGCTGCATTTTTCCCCCTGGTGTGCCGACCCGCCGGATGCGGCGCCCGAGGAGGGGCCTGCTGAGGACGGGGATTTGCATGAAAGTGCCAGAAAAACCAGAAGCAATGAAAGGACTGCCCCCGGGAGCAGCCGTCTCCCGGATAGTATACGGACCGAATGATTACCGCTGAATTTCACCGAATTAGCCGTCATGGGTCGATTACCTCGTATGAGAAGACCGGTGGCCGCGCTGCCGCAGGCTCGCAAATTGCCGCCTTTTGCAACGGGATTGAACAGAATTTTAAGAGAAGATATAAGCTTTTTGCTCGAAAACATTTAGACTCAAGAAAATAGTTAAATGTGACGGAGTACGGATAGGGACAGGGAAAGTTGAGGCTTCCTCCAGCGTGTTCCTATTTATTTTTTTCCGTTGCTACTCAGAAAGGTCTTTTTAAAATTCAAATGCATTTGGATGGCTGAGCCGGAATCCAAAAGCAAAAGCAAAGGCAAAATTAAATTCATTTGGATGGCTGAGCCGGGTCACCCGCACGATGTGGGAGTGCTTCATAAGAGGCACCCTGCGGCGGGGACCCACAAGCCTCTGCGAAAAGAACATCAAGAAAATAGAAGCGCATATCAGAGAATGATATTAAACCTTTAGTCTTTACGCATAGATTGTTTTGGGTCTCCTGAAAATGTGTTTTCTACCCAATGTGAGCGTTGGTTATAAGAGCCACCCTCCGCAAGTATAAAATGCATCGAATCGGGACATTTATTTTGCCTTGGTTTTTAAAAGGCCAGAAAAGGGATTAAGAGGACCTGTAGCGTAGCTGAAAGCCATCTACAGTCAGTTATCCAGGGACTGGTTACCCTCACGGTATTGTATTCAGATGTTATCCGCCAGTTATAAGAGCCACCCTCCGCAAGTATAAAATGCATCGAATCGGGACATTTATTTTGCCTTGGTTTTTAAAAGGCCAGAAAAGGGATTAAGAGGACCTGTAGCGTAGCTGAAAGCCATCTACAGTCAGTTATCCAGGGACTGGTTACCCTCACGGTATTGTATTCAGATGTTATCCGCCATTAATCACGGGTGCAGGAATTTGATTCCATACAACGCTCAACGCGGTCTTCATCCGACTTCGTCCTCCGCTTCCCCTTTCTGGTGATTATGCTGCTTTGAGAAATTTCTCTCTTTGAAGCTTTGGTTCGATTTTCACCATCAGTTCCCAAAGAAACCCGCAAAGCTCACGCGCAATAGCGCATCGGATTTTATTTGCATGCTTCTTGTTTTCTCGCATTGATCGATACCGGCCAAACATTCTTGTTTGCATGCGGGATATGAACTCTTTTACTGGCTCATCAAACTTATTCAGCTCTGCTTGCGAATATTGCGCCCGGGCATCGCGATATACTTTTGCAGCACCAACCAGAGCAAGGCGCAAATGCTTGTTGCCGGCTTTGGTTATACCCAATATAGGGTCCGATTTACTTGATTGATGTTTTCCAGGAACAAGCCCGGTAAATTTCATCATTGCCTTGGGATGCCCAAAGCGTGTCAGCTCCCCTGCTTCAAGAACCAATGTCATTGAATTGACCCGACCGAATCCCGGCAAGATCCCATAGAGTGATTTCTTCCAGTTCAGTAGCCGGTCTTCCTCAAATGCCTTGTCTAAAGTGGAATCAACCCGTTTAAGCCGTTCCTCTTCCGCATTCAGTTCCTCTAATTTCATATCCAGATAATTCCGGAGTATTGAATCAATTTCAACGGTTTTTAACCATTTTTTATGGGCAACTGTCCAGTTTCTTTTGGTCAGAGTGAACGACAGCCCATGCCGCTTTGTGAAAGATACGATGGTCTGCTTATGCTTGGTCGTCTTACACACTATGTTATAGCGATACCGCATAAACTCTCGAAGATATTCTGTTTTTTCATCCGGGACTCTCACATAGGTCATCAATCCGCCCAGATGATACTCAAGATTTCGGACACAGTCATTTCGGTCCGTTTTCTCTACCTTCTTCTTTCGATTCTCAGGCAGGGACGATGGCGCAATAATTTGGCATGGGTACCCAGCCTTGGTAAATAGTCGGTAGGGGTGATATCCCTGGTTTCCTGCCTCATATAAGATCTCGCATCTACCCCGTATTTTCAATTTCTCAATAGCCCTCAGTACTGTTTCTGCTCCACCTAAGATATTATGATCAATACAAATATCTCCGGTCAGAACATTAACCCCCAGAGCATAGGTCGAGGCATCATGCATATCCAGGGAAATAATAATTGGAACTTCTTGCGCTATCCGGTACCGCTGAGCAATATTAAGTGATCCAGCTGCCATATAGGGCCTCCTTAGAATGGTTGGTGTTTCGTTGGCAAACAAAACCCAAAATACTATCTCTAAGAGAGGCTCTTATAATATCACGGGAGTGGGCGAGCGATTGCCAAAGGCAAACATCGCCGCCCACTTCCGCTGGAAGGGGTGCGTCGGAAACGCGGCTTTGCGCGGCTCCGACCAGGGGGAACCGCCTGAGCGGTTCCCCCGCTAGAGTAGTAATCAGAAAACCATTCTATTGAGAAACTTTCGGCTTAACCGGTATCCAGATATCCTCTTCCGACTCCGGATCTTCATTCTTATATTTTTTTCCCAACACCTCAAAATACGGCCGATTATCCAGCACGTAACCTGATTTCGGAAGCCAGGTTCCGAAAATGTGGCGAAATGTTTTCGGCCCTTCGGTGCTTGCCGCTCCTTTATGTAAAAAACAGGCATAAAGTCCGCCCGGCAGGGTGATTCTTTCCATGCCGTCAGGAATTGCGCTGAAATCCGTTACTTCAATTGCTGCCCATTTTTCGAACTTCATGGCAGGGTTAAAGGTATCGAAATCCATCCCGTCGTAAACCTGAACGCTATAGAGGTCGGTGCCGACGGCGTTCGGGATTTCCCCTCTTCTCGGCATGAAGCCGCGCCAAAGTTCAAATGTTTTGTCATCGGCAAAGGACATAGTCACTTTCCTGCCGATCAATTTTTTTTCAGCCAACGTTGCTATTTTTGCTTCCATAGGGACATGGCGCCGCATGCGTCTCACGTATCAAACCGGGGGCATCGGTTATAAAAAGTCGTGCACAGGAGGAACGCCGTTTGAGGAGTTGTCAAAGACGAAAGTTTCAGGCGGTCGAAGGGAAGGCGGACCGCCCGCCACGGTATTTTGGTTATTCCGCCTTGGCTTCGCCTTCGGTGCCTATCCATTTGAGCAGCGCGTCGATGAGTTTCTGCGCCTGTTCTTTGCTGGAAATGGTGAATTTCGACTGCTGGCGGTATTCATCGTCCATCTTCCGGTAGCGCCGGATGGAAAAACGTTCGGGACCGTAGTCATTCTTGTTTTTGTCCCACTGGACATATTTGAAGAGCACGGTTGCCCATGCGCTCTTCGAAAGGATGACCTTGTCGAGCTCTTTGACGACGAGAACGCCGTCTTCTTCGTAATTAATGGTAATGTCTTCCGCTTTTGACGCCATTATCTACCGCCTTCGTGCGCATTCCGTGAAACAATGAACCATAGAGTCCCTTTGTTGCAACCGCGGCTCCCCGCAGGGAGGCTTCGCGAACGGCCCGGAGTAAAAATAGCTGTCGAACAGGGACCGTGGAGCAACTAATTATATCGGCTCTTCCGAGCTGAAGGTTTCAGCCCGTTCCTCTTTCCATGCCTGAAGCTGGCGCGCCCGGCTCGGGTGCTTGAGTTTTCCTATTGCCTTGGTCTCGATCTGTCGCACGCGTTCCCGGGAAATATTGAAGAATTCGCCGATCTCCTTGAGCGTTTTGATCCTGCCGTCATCGAGGCCGAATCGCATGACCACGATTTCGCGTTCCTTGGGCGTCAATGAGTCGAGCACCTGCTGGATCTGTTCACGGAGATGGACGAGCGACATGCGCAGCGACGGGTCTTCCGCGCTCGTGTCCTCGATATATTCCCCGATCGTGGTTCCGCTTTCGCTAGATATCTCCATGTCCAGAGAGATGGGTTCCATGGAGTATTCAAGCGCCATCTGAACCTTGGCGACGGTGGTACCGAGCGACTCGGCAAGCTCCTCGTGACTCGGCTCGTATCCATAGTCGACGACCCATTTCTTGCAGAGCCGGACGGTTTTGTTCACAAGGTCAAGGGTATTTGCCGGGATGCGGATGGCCTTGGACTTATCGTTGATTGCGCGGGAGATCGCCTGCCTGATCCACCAGGTGGCGTAGGTGCTGAACTTGTATCCTTTGCGGTAATCGAAATTTTCAACCGCTTTGATGAGCCCGCGATTGCCTTCCTGGATAAGGTCGATGATCTCCATGCCGCGCATGATGTACTTCTTGGCGATGCTCACGACCAGGCGCACGTTTGCTTCGATAATGGCATACTTGGCCTGGTTCCGTGTCTCTTCCCAGTGGGTAAACTCGTCGAGCTTCTCTTTTTCATTGCCCTGCAGAAGATGCTGTTTGTAGTGGGTGAGGATCTGGTCGAGCTGTTTGGAATTGAGGTTGAGCCGCCGGCACAGCCCGACGATTTCCGCCTCAAGTTCAAGCATCTTGTTCTGGGTCTCCAGCGGATCGGCGCCCGGACCCTCGGGACCTGCTTCTTTCTGGAGAGCGGCAATGCCGGTCATTTTTCTTTTGATCAGAGAGACGATTTTCAGGAACTCGACACGAAGGTTCTCGATCTCCTCCTCTCCCGTTACCTTTTCTTCATCCACCTGGAGCACATCGACACTCTGCAGCTCGTTGGAGCGCAGTTCATCACCAATGCGATAGAGGCTTTCGAGGGCCGGCGGTGATCGGAACGCCATGTCGAAGAGCTTCCCCTGAGCATACTCCATCTGCATCGAATATTCGAGTTCCTCGCCCCGGGACAGAAGCGGCACCCTGCCGACGGTATTCAGGTACACCCAGGTGGGATCGCCGTACCGGGGTTGCCGCGGTTGAACGATCATCCTCCGCAGGCGGCGCTCATAGACCGGCGATTCCTTCTCTTTGACGAAAGAGTTGATCCGGATGTTTTCAAGCTCGAGTATCTTCTGGACCCGGGCGCGCTCGGCGGAAGTCGCAGCGACCTCTTCGATCTGTGCTTCGGTGACGAATCCCTGCAATGCCGCGAGTTTGCGAAGTCGCGCCGTCGTGCGGTCTACCTGCTCGCCGCCTGCCTGATCAAACGTTTTGTTTTGCATCATTCTCTCTCGTCCAGATCGTGGTGTTGCTTCATGTCGTTTTGTATCTGAAGCATGAGTTCCGATTTCCGGCCAGGGTCCTTTTCCGATTTCAGGAGCATACGATTCGCGCGACTGCGCATTTTAAGAAATTTTTTCTGGAGGTAAATGATCTGCTGCACGAGCTCTGTCTGCTGGTTCTCTTCAAACGCCGGCATGGCAAGCATGGATGACAGGAGCTGCTGCGTTTCCGAATCCTTCGCCTCACTGATGATGCCGTTCAGGTTACCGTGACTATCATAGTATTCAATGACCAGTGAATATAACTCGGAGGCTTCCTCATCCGAAAAAATGTCGGCAGTGATATATCCGCGTGTTTCGGAGATGAGTTCCGGCCGACTCACAAGCAGGTGCAGGAATTTCCAGCCGAGCGAGTGCATGAAATCGGGCCCATTGCCCTGTGTTTGCGAACGCTCCCGTGCCTGCGCCGGAAGCCGCATTTCACGGGCGACCACCTTTTCATCCAGCCCGAGCCGGTCGGCGAGTTCACGGCGGAAACGGCTCCTTGCGACTTCGCCGGGCATGGCCTGGTAGAGCGGCAGAAGTTGCCCGATCACCGCCTTCTGGCTGCGGGCGGAACGGTTTCCGTTACGGACGACGGCGCGATCGATGATGAAATCGTTGGCGCCGCGCGCTCCCTGCAGCAGGGCACGGAAGGCATCAGGGCCGCGTGCCTTGACGAAGGAGTCAGGGTCCTCGTCCGGCGGCAGCGAGAGAATTGACACATCGAGGTCGAAGGGCGCAAGAGTGAAGACGCCGCGGTCGGCGGCATTCTGGCCCGCTTCGTCGCCGTCGAACACCAGGATGACCCGCGAGGTGAACCGCATCAGCAGGTGCGCATGCTCGGGCGTCATCGCGGTGCCCGAGGTTGCGACAGCATTGCGGATGCCTGCCTGGTACAAGGTGAGGAAATCCATATACCCTTCGACAACCAGGGCGTATTTCTCCTCTTTGATGTACTGGCGAGTGCTGTTGAGGCCGTACAGGAACTCTTTTTTGCGATAGAGGGCGGTTTCCGGCGAATTGAGGTATTTCGGCACGGCATCGGCTTCGAGTCCCCGGCCTGCAAAGCCGATCACGCGGCCCGAAAGGTCGGTCAGGGAGAAAATTATCCGGTCGCGGAAACGGTCGTAGGCCGATCCTTCGGCATTTTTTATCGCCAGTCCGCACGACACGAGCGCATCGGCCGGTATGCCCCTTCCCGACAGGGCTGTAATGAGCGACGACCAGCCCTGCGGCGCGTAGCCCAGCCTGAAGTCCCGCACCGTTTCGCCGGTCAGGCCACGCGATTTAAAATAGGCGACTGCCTGCGGGTGGGGGCGGATCATCGCATAGAAGTAGTCCGCTGCAGCCTTGTGGATGTCTATCATTGCGGTCCGGGACAGTGACAGTCCGGAAACGTCTTCGGGAGTACCGGTTTCCGGAGCGCTGCCTGTTTGCGGCCGGGGCAGTGTCACGCCGGTTTCCTCGGCGAGCATTTTCAAGACATCCGGGAAACTTGCTCCCTCGATCTCCTGAAGAAACGAAAAGACGTCGCCGCCCTTGCCGCAGCCGAAGCAGTGGAAGAACCCGCGGACTGGATTGACATGGAAAGATGGGGTCTTTTCTTTATGGAAAGGACAGAGTCCCTTGAGCGTCTGGCCCGACTGCTTGAGCTTGACATACCGGCCGACAATGGCGGCAATATCGGCGCGATTTCTGACCTCTTCCTTGGCGGTGTCGTCGAAAGTCCTCTGCATGATTGCCTAAATTATAAGAAACGGGGAAGGCTTTGGCGAGGAAAAAAAATTAATTCATTGTATCTCATCGGGGTGATTTTTAAATAGATAGTGGATTTCGCTCGGGTTGTTTCTCAGGGATTTCAAGAAAAATCATGCCATTCCGGCAGTTATGCATCGCCGATTTTGGCCGGCTGCCGGCGGGGAGGCGGGGAGGCGGGAGGGGGGTGGGAGAGGGATTGGGGCATATAATTTCTTCTGTGGGTGCCTCTGGTGGGGGAACCGCCTACGGCGGTTTCCCCTGGTCGGAGCTGCGCAAAGCCGCGTCTCCGACACACCCCTTCCAGCGGAAGTACGCGGCGATGTCGGCCTCGCTTTGCTCAGCCGGCGTTCGCGTACCTCCGCAACGCCTCCATTAGGTAGAAACCACAGGGAAGAAAAAGAGGAGGGTCAAATAAGCTACAAGTTTTTTGAGTTGTAAGAGTTATTTTTATAAAAATATATGGCAAAAAAGAAAAAATTCATTCCCAAACTCCCTCCAGCGCCGCAACCGGTCGCCCGGAGGCTGCTTCTCTCCTCGCCGCTTTTCGTTGCGGCCATCATGGTAGTCCTCGCCTTCCTTATCTATGGCAGGACCATCGGTTACTCCTTTGCCTGTGACGACCGGGCAGCCATCTTCGAGAACCGCTTCACGGTTCAGGGGATTGCCGGGATCCCGGGCATCATGTCGCACGATCTCTTCTACGGTATCTTCGGCCAGCAGGTCGATTGCCTGCAGGGCGGCAGGTACCGGCCGCTGTCGCTGGTTACCTTTGCCCTGGAAACGCAGATTTTCGGCGTTAAGGCAGGTGTCTATCACGTTACCAATATCCTCCTGTATGCGCTGACCGGACTCCTGCTCTTTCTAATACTGCGGCGACTGCCGGGGCGGACGGGAGACCGGAGGAGGAACCTCATCCCGCTCGTCGCGTCGCTCCTCTTCATGGCGCACCCCCTGCACACCGAGGTTATCGCAAATATCAAGAGCCGCGACGAGGAGCTTGCACTCCTGTTTTCGCTCGTCGGTTTTTTATTCGGCCTCCGATACTTTGAGCGCGGGAATATCCGTAACCTTGTTCTTGCCGGTGTTGCCTTGTTTCTCGGGCTCATGTCCAAGGAGAGCGCGGTGGTCTTCTGTATCATTATTCCGCTCTCTGCCTGGGTATTTCGCCTGGCCGACCGCCAAAGGATTATCCGGGTTTCCGCAAGCCTTGCAACCGGGACCGTCGCGTATCTCATCATCCGTCAGCTGGTCCTCGGCGTGATCCATGCGCACACGACCGACCTGATAAACGATCCCTTCCTTGAGGCCACGATCGCGCAGAAGTACGCAACAATTTTCTATACCCTATTGCTCTACCTAAAGCTCCTTGTCTTTCCCCACCCGCTTACCTTTGACTACTATCCCTACCATATCCCACTCCTTTCGTGGGCGGACTGGCGTCCGCTTTGCGGGTTTCTGGCAAACGGTGCACTTCTTGCCGCGGCCACAATAGGCATTCTTCGGAGGAGAGCCTGGGCTCTCTGCATCTGGGCCTACCTGCTGCCGCTCTCCATCGTTTCGAATTTACTCGTCCCCATCGGCGTTTTCATGGCTGAGCGGTTCATGTACATCCCCTCGATCGCCTTCTGCCTCATTGCAGCATACGCGCTGGTCCTGTGGCTGCCCGCACTCCTCAAAGGGCAACCCGAAGCCGGCAAAATTACGGCAGGCGTGGCGTTTGGAGTCATTATCATCGCTTTTTCGGCCATGAGCTTCGACCGGACGGCGGCCTGGAAGGACGACTTTACCCTTGCAGTGACCGACGTAAAGGTTTCGTCGGAGAGCGTGAAGAGCAACGCCATGGCCGGCGACGAGTACCGGCACCGGGCCGATACCATGGCCGATCCGGTAATGAAGCGGGACTATCTGGCGCTCGCCGAAAAGCACCTTCGCACCGCGCTGGCGGTTTTCCCGCGCTACGAGACCGGCGACATTATCCTGGGCCGCGTGCTGCAGTCCGAAGGCATCTATGGGAACTCTCCCCGGGCAAGCGACTCCATCTATCACGTCTCGGCAGACGCTTTCCGCGCCATATTCGCCTATGCACCCCACAGTTCGCAGGCCGAAGCGAACCTCGGCGCGCTCTTCGCCCAGCAGCTCTGGAACCCGGACAGCGCGATCGTCCATCTGCGGGCGGCACTTGGCGAGGATGAACATATCTCCGATGCGCATTATAATTTAGGAACCGTATATCTCATGACCGGTGCGGGCAAGGACCCGGCCCTGACGGACAGTGCAATTATTCACCTCGTTCGCGCATCGCAGCTCGATACAACCAATGCGAATATCCTGAACAATCTCGGCGCGGCATATCAGTACAAAAAAGATTATGCCGCGGCCATGGCGACCTACCAGCGCGCCCACCAGCTCCAGCCGCGGCAGCAGAACATCATCGAGAATATCAACAAGCTCTATGCCTCCCTGGGGCAGGCTGCGCAGGGGCAACCTGGGAACGGACGGTAACATGTATTCCGATTTCGAAAGTCTCATCCAGGATTTTGCCGAATCCCAGAACTTCCTTTTCCTCGACGGGAAGGTCAAGGAGCACGCTGCCGGGCTCCTCGGCGCCTTCGCCGCCGCCTGCACGCGCCGGGGCGTCCCAACGCCGGATCTGTTTACCGACGCATCCCTTGACACCATTATGATGGTCGATCTGGCCCGGCTCAACGTGCCTCTTGATGTACGCAAGTCGGCCCCCGTCCTCCTGCGCGAATTCTTCGACTACCTTGCCGCAAGCGGGCGTTATCCGGCTGCGGAGGAATGGACCGGCTGGATTACGGAGATTGACAAAAAATACCAGGGGCTCTTCCGGGATGACGGTTCGGTAAAAGGCGAAACGTTCAGGAAGAAATATACCGATGTCAATCGCAACGATCCCTGCCCCTGCGGCAGCGGGAAGAAATTCAAGAAGTGCTGTATGGACCTGATCTCCTGAGTGCATCCCTCCAAATAGATTGATTAGTGACAAAATCTGTAAAGGTATGTAATCGATTGATTTGCTGAGTCTTATGATTACTATCTCCTCGAAACAATCTTCGGATGAAATAAATAATCCAAAAGTGATGGGAATTATCCTTTATCCTGCATTCCAATTAATATATGGTTGGTAGCGGCGCGCTTGCTGTCAGGTTGGATTCTTCAGGGCAATCGTGCCACCTGACTTCACTGACGAGTTGCGCAACTGAATTAATGAGGGAATTTCTGAAAATTTGCAGAAGGCAGATTAAAAAGGATTGCAATGATATTGCCTTGCATGGTTGGAGAGTGAACATTGAGAATCTATGTTCTCTCCTCGCCATCCAGAAAAGTGAGCGGATAATGAAAACAATAATGATAATTTTAATGTTGGGGGTGGGTCTATGTGCAATTGCGGCGGAGCAGGTCCCGGTAGAGGTACAGCAGGTTATCGATAGTGCGAAAATTTGGAAAGGAAAAGGGATGTCTGGCTTTTATGACAATATCCGATACATAGGATTTGATTCGGGTACTAAAATATCTGACATTAAATATGGTGAACCATTTCATTTTTATTTGTTTACAATGTACTCCTACGTGAATCTTGATGCAAATGCCCCTATAAGCAGCAAATTAAAGCCGCGCGACGAGTGGGCGCTACCTCTGTTCCAGCATAGCGAATTGAAAGCGCTAATATGGATAGTTAGAAGCCCTGATAGACCCAATTGGCAGGTGGGTGGTTATGGCTTTCATGGATATGGAGTGGTATGGGAAAAGGCATGCAAGGCCTGGCCGGAATAGGAAGGATATCACCCGAAATATGTTGGAAACTTTTGGGGAGACGCCTTTTTCTATGTGCCTGAAAAAGGCGTTCATAACCCTACACCATTACATCATTACGGTGCCCAGGTAAACAATGCCGACAGTTTGTATACTACCTTAGATTCAAGCAATGTTATTTTAAAGGAACTCAAAGCTCATATGCACCTGCGTGAAGGAGGAGGTAATAAGTAAAAATGAAATCCACCTCACCCGATCTCATCGAATTTCTCTCCACCTGTCTTGCCCCCTTTCCCTGCAACCTCAAGAGGATGTTCGGCGGCATCGCCTTCTTTGCCAACGGGAACATGTTCGCCGGCGCTCACCAGGACTCTATCTTTATCCGTCTTTCGGAAAAAGACCGGAAGGGGCTGATGGCCGGGCACGATGAGGTGGTGCCGTTCGAGCCCATGCCGGGGAAGAAAATGAAGGAGTATGTCGTTCTGCCCGAGAGCATATACAGCGATCGCGCTGAGTTCGACGGATGGTTGCAGAAATCCTTTTGTTTTGCCGCGCTGCTCCCGCAGAAAAAAAAGAAAAACCGGCCGAAAAAGGTGGGGAGGATAGCTTCAAAAGTCGCCAGATAATGAAAACGCCGGGCACTGGTCGCGCCCGGCGTTTTCCATTATAAGTTAAAATTCAATAATGTTCGGTAATCGGAAGAAATTCCCCAATTTGCTACCGCATGACCGTAATCCTGTCGGCCATGGTGCGCGACCCGAACTGAAATTTAATGACGTAGCATCCATTCGACACAACCGATCCCCCATCCGTCTTGCAGTCCCAGACCATGGAATATCTACCGCTTGGAAGAAACTCGGATGCGAGGCTGCGAACCTTCTGGTCTTGCATGTTGTAAATTCCGAGCTGGATGGGGTATCCCGCCGGCATAGAAACCTCGATCTTAACTTCGCTGCCGGATACAACTTCGGTCTGCGGCATCATAAACGGCTTGGGATCCATGTAGAGTGAATCTTTAGCCGCAAGCTGGTCCAGAACTGTCGAATGCGGTCCCGATGTTGTATCGTTGCCCGCCGGTCCCAGCGTGTCCGACCCCTGCCATGCTATTTCAGGATACGAGGTATAAGAGCCCGATGGGGTGGTATCGTAATTGGCGTGCATCGCATACCGATAGATATAGGAAGTCCAGGTGCTCACGCCTGTTGGAAGCGAAAGAACATTGAGGTTGATATTGTTTAGATTGTAATTACCGTATCCGGCATTGGACTGCCAGAGGAGGTACCGCGGGTCACTATATGAACGGGAGTTAATCGTAGCTGTAGAATCGGGCGGAGTGATGGGAGGTAGATTTTCCGTATCGGTTAAACCCATTAATTTGGCGCCGATCCGGTCGACTGCGAGGTTATCCTCGCTGGCCACCGCACAGTATTGCTGAACGCTCGTACCGCTTTCGGGCCCTGCTCCCTGCATTCCCTCCCATGCATCGAGAATTGCCAGGTCCGGGTGCCCCAGCGGAACGAAATGGCTTGCGTTTTGAAATATGTTGTAGGCGAGCACTTTATCCTCGCCGGCGCGTGTTCCCGTTGGCGATCCATCGTGCATTGCCTGTTTGCAACTGGTGACATTGGCGTTCGCAGCTCCCCAATCCGGAACCGGGGGGGCGAGGTTAAGCGGGAATCCCATGCACATATTCTTGGTGGTACCGGTGACTACCATATTGTTATGGGCTTTTGGCCTGCACACGGAGATAATGAAGTTATTCGGATTCAAGAAAGCCGATGTGCCATAGATAGCTACGGTTTGTGACAAATTCGGCTTCCAAAGATGCCTGATGGCCGGAGGGAATATGGAAGCCGCACCGGTGGTGCCGTTGGCCCCGACGACGACATTATTAGTTAAATCAACCAGCGTGACATTCGTATAGGTGGAACTTCCGACGAAATAGGTGCAGTATCCCTGCGAGTTCATATTTGTCGAAGTGGTACCTGCGGCAGCTTCGGCGATGTAAATGGGGACGTTGGAGCCGATGGTATTCCTGATGAATAATATTATTGCCGCAAGCGTGTCGGGATGCGTCATGGCAAGGTAGTAGGTAGAGCCGTTGCTTGCCTGAAGAGTGTCCTTGGTACCGGTGCCGACGCAATTCGGCTTGAGAATGATAGTTTTCCCCGCATTGATTGCATTGGTAATGAGCGGCTGGAAAGGAGCCAATATGCTGGTAATCATCGCTTGTCGAGTAGAGGAGGATGACGATCCGACAAAATAAACCTGGCTCGGCGCAGGCCGCGGATATTCGGCAAACGCACTCTTCTTCAGCAATCCCGCCCCCCCGATGAGCGCCGCGGTGCCGATGGAGGTATTTTTCAGGAACTGCCTTCTGTTAAGACTCATGGAATTGTCCTTTCAAAATGAACCTGGCATCAAACCGGACATTTACGCCCTAGCGGTTAAAATATAAGAACTCCACCATTAAAAGCAATCCCAAAATTGCCACATTAAATCCCACAACCCGGCTTGCTACTGCATCTCACCGCTATAAACAGGTTTTGTCGCGAAGACCCGAAAAAATGCACGAGCCATTCGGTGTGAGCTGAATTGTTGCCAACTCTCGTTCCGACTTGAGGTTAGCTCTTTTCAATCTCTGCCGCTTATCCTCTCGTCCTGCCGAAAGGTTGTATCAGGTCGGGTGATTCAAATATAAGGCTTGCTCGAATGCCATCCGTTTACGTAATTTCATGAAGGGGTATAACGGTTCATTTTTTTTGTTGAGGCCATGCTGCCTTTCATAATGATTTTCAGCAGGTGGGATATTGTACCGAATATTTCTTCCTTTTTCATAATATAAAACTCCGGGAGATATCTATCATGGACGCCAAAGTGTCAAGATTGGCTATTGGTTTGGGAATTCTTATGGCCCTATCGCAGTGGAGTTCCGCCCAATTGGCTCAGACCGGCGGTCCGGGCGGCGGGTCGGTTCAATGCTTCGCCGGAAACGGATCATCCATCTTTGCCGGGACTTGGAACGGTGGCCTTTTCCAATCTTCTGCCTCCGGCACACCCGGCTGGGCTGCCATCACCTCAGGTCTGCCCGCCGATTCGTGGATTTACTCACTTGCAGATACGGGCGCGACGATGATTGCCGGAACCAACACCGGCGTGTATATCTCTAAAAACTCGGGCACAAGCTGGGCTGTGGCTGATACCGGCCAGCTCAATACCGGGGTCCTGTCTCTTGCAGTACAGGAAACTGGCTATCAAATGAATATTTTTGCCGGGACCGACGGTCACGGCGTGTATTATTCCTCTGATACCGGCAAATCCTGGGATAAGGTCTCGATGGACAGCCTGACCATCGATTCCACCCGGATTTTTTCCTTATTATTCAACGGAACCATTCTTTTTGCCGCGGGCGACAGTGGAGTTTATCGGTCAAGCGACTCAATCCCGGACTGGACCGCGGTCAATACCGGCCTTTCGTCGGGTACCTCTGTGCGGTCTCTTGCCATGAGCGGGTCGAACCTCTATGCCGGAACAATCGGCGGTGGTGTTTATTATTCCTCCACCAATGTGACCCCTAGCTGGACCCAGCAGAATTCGGGCCTCAGCAATCTAAACGTGCAGTCTCTCGTGGTTGGCGGCTCTAGTATTTACGCCGGAACCAATGGTGGAGGAGTGTTTCAATCCTCAACTTCCGGCGCTCCAAGCTGGACTGCGGTCAATACGGGTCTCCCGGCTGGTGCTCTCGACGTAATTTCTCTCTGGTACTATGGATCCTATCTCTATGCCGGGACGCTAAATGGCGGAATTTATCGGACTTCCACCGGCACGATAAGCTGGACGGCGGTCAATTCCGGGCTGGCAAATACCTACGTACAGTCTCTTGCAACCAGCGGATCGTATGTCTTTGCCGGGCTGGGTTACGGCGGCGGTGTCGTCAGCTCAACAAATAATGGTTCAACGTGGACGGCAATCAACCCCGGCCAACCGACCGATATTTATAATATTCAGTCTCTTGCAGCGAGTGGTACGAATCTCTTTGCAGGGACAGATAGCGCAGGGGTATTTGAATCAACTGTCAGCAGCACACCAGGCTGGACTACTGAAAATTCCGGTCTGACGAATATGCATGTTCAATCCATCCTCGTGAATGGGGCGAATCTCCTTGTCGGAACTAAAGGCGGCGGAGTATTTCAATCCTCCGCATCCGGGACGCCGAGCTGGAATGCTGTTAATTCCGGCCTGTCCGGCATGTACATTCAATCTCTCGCGATCTGCGGGGCATACATCTATGCAGGGACTAAGGGCGGCGGTGTCTTTCAGTCGCCTGCAACGGGCACTCCGACATGGACCGCGGTCAATTCCGGTCTCACCCTCGATTCTTCGCTGGTTACGCTCGCCGTTAGTGGTACGAGCATCTATGCCGGCACTGACAACGGAGTTTTTCTTTCCACCAATAACGGGGGATCATGGACCCCGGTGAATACCGGACTATCGAACCTGTTCATCTCCTCGCTAGCTGTGAGCGGGTCGAATATCTTTGCCGGGACCTTTGGCGATACTGTTTACCTTTCCACCAATTCCGGCGCAAGCTGGAGCGTGTTTGGAGCGACAAATGCCACGATTCTATCCCTGGCGGTAAACAGTTCCAATCTTTTTGCAGGGACAGGCGGCGGAGGGGTCTGGCAAGCCAATATTTCAGCTTATGCTCCTCCTGCTGTTCCCACGCTCGCTTCGCCTTCGAACGGTTCAATAAATCAACCATCGAGCGAAACATTGAATTGGAGCACTGTCGGCGGGGCAACCTCATATTCGGTGCAGGTGTCAACCTCGTCGGGTTTCAGCAGTACCGTATTCAGCGCATCGGGGCTTGCGACGTTTTTCGCGACCGCAGGCGGGCTTGCGAATAATACGACCTATTACTGGCAGTCAAATGCGGCCAACGGGAACGGAAGCGGCGCGTGGTCAGGAATCTGGAGCTTTACCACTGTCGGGGCGCCAGGCGCTCCGTCTCTCGCTTCGCCGTCGAACGGTGCCTCCAACCAGCCGGTGCTGGCGCAACTGGCCTGGACCAGCGTGAGTAATGCAGCGTCGTATGCAGTACTGGTATCGACAGGATCAAATTTCGGCAGCACGGTATTCAGCGTAACGGGGCTCACCGGGCTTACCGCGAATACAACCGGCCTCTCGAACATTACCACCTACTATTGGGAGGTCTCCGCAGCCAATGGCGGCGGCGCCAGCCCCTGGTCGGGCGTCTGGAGCTTCACGACCACCAGCCTGGTCGCGCCGGGCACTCCGACGCTCTCGACACCCACGAACAATGCCATAAATCAATCAGTATCGCTGAGCCTCAGCTGGAGCTCCATGGCGACCGCATCGTGGTACGACGTGCAGGTTTCGACCGACGCAGCCTTCGGCAGCGTTGCGTTCAGCCAGGCTAATCTCACGGCGCCGGTTGCGACCCCCGGCGGTCTTGTAAACAACACTACCTACTATTGGGAGGCAAATGCGGCGAATATCGGCGGAACGAGCGCCTGGACTGCGGTCTGGACCTTCACCACAGTCGTGGGTGCGCCCGCAGCCCCGCAGCTCTCCTCGCCGAGTAACAATGCAGTGGCTCAGCCGGTGGCCCTGAGCCTGAATTGGGGCAGCGTTGGCGGTGCCGCTTCGTACGCGGTTCAGCTTTCGACAACATCGGGTTTTTCAAGCACGGTGATGAGCCTGACAGGTCTCACGGCGCTCACTGCGGCCGTGAGCGGTCTCACGAACAATACATCCTATTACTGGCAGGTGAATGCTTCGGATATCGGCGGGGCGGGCATATGGTCGGCTGCATGGACCTTCACAACCCTGACCAATTTTACCATGCCTCTTGCCGTCGGATGGAATATTTTTTCGATGAACATCCATCCTGCGGATTCGGGGGTCGGAACGGTTTTCGGTGATTCGCAGGTAATTGCAAACCATCATAATTTCATTCTGGTGAAGAATATAGGGGGCGAAGTTTATTCCCCTACCATCGGGCTCAACAATCTAAGCTCAACGAATACCGGCGAAGGCTACCAGGTATTCAGCGATTCCACAGACACGATTCGCCTTGCCGGGGCGGCAATCGCGACGGCTACTACCCCGCTCCTGCTTGTCCAGGGGTGGAACCTCTTCGCCTACCTGCCGCAGGCGCCGATGCCGATAACCACCGCACTGCAGGGCATAGTCCCGCAAATTCTCATAGTCAAGAATAACGCAGGACAAATATACTGGCCGGATTATGGAATTAACGCCCTCGGCACGATGACCGCGGGCCAGGGCTACTTTGCCTATATGAAGGACTCCATAACCCTGATCTACGACTCGACAATTACGGTTGCGAAGAAACTCGCCGGTGCCGGCGCGCCGCAACTGAGCCTGCCGAACACGGTCCATTACGAGCATCATGGAAATACCGGCAACAATGCCTCGATTCTCGCTTCACGGGTGATATTTGGCAACCAGGTGGCTCCCGACAGCGGTGAAATCGGCGCATTCGATGCAGCAGGTAATCTGGTCGGGTCCGGTTCGATTTTGCATGGGCTGGCTGCCTTTACGGTCTGGGGTAAAAATACTCAGACAAAGCAAAAGGATGGCTTGAATGTTGCGGAGCCGATAACCTTCAAATTGTGGACAAAAACCGGAGAGTATTCCGCCACCTTCAAGAATAATAACGGCACCTCAATTCGTTACGCGGCACAGGGAATATTTGTGGGAAGCCTTATTGTGCCCGAGGGAGAGCTCATCAAGGAGTTCAATCTGGCGCGGGTGTACCCGAACCCGTGCAGGGGAGCGGTGAGTATCTCTTTTGATGTCCCGACCTTGAGCGGCGCAGCCAGACAGGATATTGAGATCAACATTTTCACTATGAATGGCAGCATCGTACATCAGGTTGTGAAAGGCAAGTACCCGGCCGGACGCTATACGGTTTCATGGGGCGGAGAATCTTCCGGGAATGCCTTTGCCGGGTCGGGTGTCTATGTGGTTCAGATGAAGGCTGCCAACTTTGACAAGAGGTTGAAGCTTATTCGGGTGGAATAAGCCCCTTGCTTACCGGATGCTGAAAATGAAGGCCCGCCGATATCGAATCGGCGGGCCTTCATGGTAAAATAGCCGCACTATGGCGCAGCTGCCTACAATCCGTACTCAGCCGGCACCAGCTTGCCATCCTCGATGGTTGCCAGCGTTTCTTCAACGAAGGCGCTCTCGTCAACCGGGATCGAAGCGATCTCGTCTTTGAGCATGGCAAGCCACGTGGTTTCCCGGGGATCGTCCTTGAGCGTACCGTCGGCCATGGCAGCTTCCATCAATTCGATCCCCTTCAGGCAGCCGCGTTTCGTTGCGTCGATGTAATTGTCGCCTTTGACGATTTCCGCGGAAACGGCGATGACTACCGCGGGTGCGAGAACGAATGCCTGCGGATCGAAGCGCATATCCGAGTTTACCAGCAGTCGTTGCAGCGCCAGCACCGAGGCAGGTCCTTCCCTGAGCGCTGCATTGAACAGGCGGACGTCGTACTCGAGCTGCTCCATGTAGACCACCGGCGCCATGTCGGCGAGCAGCTTGACATTCTGTACCGATTCGTTGCTCCAGAGGTCGCAGCAGGCCGCTGCGATATTGCCGAGCGGGCTTGAGTGGGCGCAGGCGGAAGTTTTACCTTCCATGGAAATCGGGATACCCGCGATCGCCTTGAGGTACGGTCCTTCGTACCCGCAGTCTTTGTCGGGTCCGAAGGCTCCCTCTTCCACGGCGACCAGCGTTCGCACGACGGTAGCAATACGGGCAACGGCGGCGAATACTTTCGGGATGTACTTTTTTTCGGCAAGCACCATGGCTGTATTGCCGAACCCGCAGGCAGTGTCCCCGCCGGCTATGCGCCCGGTCTTATCGGCAATGTCGACTATTCTTCTCCAAAGCGTTTTCATATCGCGAACGCCAAGCACTGCCTGCGAAAAGATGAAGTGCTTGATGTTGCACATGAGCAGCGCATCGTCGGAAATCTCCTTGCCGCCGGTCGATTCGATGGAGAGCAGGTCTCCGCCGGCAAGGGCTCCCTGTTCGAAAAGTTCGAACATTGCATCGAGCAGCGGAGAGGTACGCAGCTTCGGAGGCCGTTCGAATTCGCGCAGATCGTTGGGGGTGAGGCGTATTTCGCTTTTAAGGCCGTACTTATTATAATAGTCCTCGCAGATTTCGTTCATAATTTTGACAAGGTCGATGCCGATCGACGGGGTGCGGGTCATTTCGATAAGGGTTTCAAATTCAAAAACGACCCCTTCGCTGTGAAGATGCAGCGCCTTTTCGAGCGCACCGCTGACGATCTCCCGGTAATGGCGCTGCACTTCGGGAATGGTCGATTGATTGATTTCCATGGAAGGAAGCGTGAAATTAAGCTCCGGATAAACGAGACCGCCGCCGATGACAAGCCCCCGGCGGGTTGTGACCGGTCTGGGTGCATGCCCGAAAATGAGATCGGCGGGATTTGAAATAGCCAGTGAGTGAAACTTCATATGCAGTGATACCTCCACGAGCGGATTGGTAGATGGCAGGCCCGAAAACCTTCATGCGTCGGCCTCTTCGAAAATAAACAAGGGTTTAAAATACTATCCGCTTAGTGCATCATGAAAAAAAATGCAACCGATTCCGGGAAGGAATTATTTTAAAACGCCATCGGTTTAAAAAAATAACGACCAGTACACCAGGAGGTTGTTGATGAGTGAATTGATTGAAAAGTTGGTTGAATGCGTCGAACGGGGGAAGGTGAACAAGGCATCGCCCTTTCCGCCGAGTATGAAAGGGAATGACGGCGCGGATGAATTGACGCGACAGGCTCTGGATGCCGCCATCGGTCCCGATCTGATCCTGCAGGCATGCAACGAAGGCATGAAGCGCATTGGAGAAAAATTCGGCAGGAATGAGGTTTTTGTCCCTGATCTGCTGATGGCGGCAATGGCCATGAATGCCGTGATGGCGCATTTGAAGCCCTTCTTTCAATCCGGCAGCATCAAGGCTAAGGGGACCTTCGTCATCGGTACGGTCGCCGGCGACCTGCACGACATCGGCAAGAATCTTGTGGCAATGTTTGTTGAAGGGAGCGGGTGGAAGGTTGTCGATCTCGGCGTCGATGTCAAGACAGCAAAATTCATAGAAGCGATCGAACGCAATCCAGATCGTCTGGTGGGCCTGAGCGCACTCCTGACGACGACTATGGCGGCGATGTCGAAAACCGTCAAGGAAATCAAGGCACGGTTTCCCGATACGACCGTCATCGTCGGCGGAGCACCGTTATCAATAAACGCCGCCGAGGAGATGGGTGCAAACGGGTATGCGCCCGACCCCCAGGGTGCTGTTGCCTTTCTCAACGCCTCCCATAAATAAACGGCTGGCGCCTCCTTGTAACCATGAGCGGTGCAGGGAACGCACCTGCATCTGCGTGTTATAGAAACCGGCAACCGGGCACCATCGTTTGCCGCAAAAGAAAAGAGCGACTGGTATGACCGATAAACAGTGGGAAGATCTGAAAAAAGTGGTACGGGGAGAACGTGTCAGCCCCCTGCCGATAGGATTTATCATCGATTGTCCGTGGGTGCCGAATTGGTACGGCATATCAATTCTCGATTATTTCTCCAATGACGAATTGTGGCTGCGTGCCAATTTGAAGGCATTGCGGGAATTTCCCGAAGTCATGTTCCTTCCGGGGTTCTGGGCGGAATACGGAATGTGTACCGAACCCTCGGCCTTCGGTGCGCGCTGCATGTTTCCTTCCAATGAATTTCCGCATGCCCATGCGGTTATTCATTCCGCAGACGACATTGAATCGCTCCCCCTGCCGAATCCGACAACCGACGGGCTGTTGCCGTTTCTTCTGAACCGGCTCAAGCTTGCGCAGCCTCATATCGAGGCGGCGGGTCACAAAATCCGTTTTGCGGTTGCGAGGGGTCCCCTGAACATCTCCAGCTTTCTCATGGGCTCCACTGAGTTCCTGACAACCATGATGATGGATCCCGAAAAGGCTGATGCTCTTGTAAAAAAAGTCACCTCGTTCCTTAAAGACTGGCTGCATCTGCAAATGGAAACCTTTCCTTCCATCGACGGCATTTTCCTGCTGGACGATATCATCGGGTTCCTTGGCGAAGACCAATTCCGCACCTTCGGATTACCGTATTTCAAGGAACTTTTCGACCTGCCCGTTTCGGTTAAATTTCTGCACAACGATGCGCCGTGCAGGGTATCGGCGCCTTTCCTGCCGGAAATGGGTGTCAACCTGTTCAACATGGAAATGCTGCTCCAGGAAATGCCGGTCAGCAAGTCCATGCTGAAAGCTCAGTTGAAAGAGATCGCGCCCATTCAGAGCAACGTCAAGCCGTTTTCCTTTGGCGGCCTCGGGCCTCCAAAAGCCGGCGCGGCGCAGGCGTGCGGTCAAGGCAGCACTTTAACCAGCACGAGCGAGTTGGGCGCGAGCTTTATGGATAGTTTTCCATTCGACAGCCGATCCTGCGCGGGAGATGGCAGAGCCGTTGCGCGATTCAGTTGCTCCACCTGCGCGGGGGTCGGATCGAGCGGGCTGCCCATCGCAGCATACTGCTTCAAAACATTTCCGTGATCCTCATCGAGGCGCTCGACCGTGACCCGCGCGTTAGCGGGCGTGTGCCTGAACTCGAGTTCGATGGTCTTTTCCCGCCCGCTCTCGCCCGGATCGACCAGATTCCACGCTGCGACTTCAATCTCTCCGTTGTCGCTTTCCGTGGCAATCGCGTCCTCGGACGAATTTGTCAGCCGCTCGTTGCCCAACTCGTGCAGCAACGCGTACGCATAATAACTCGGCTTATTGATTCCGCCCTTAGCCCGCAAGCCGAACATATCCGTAAACGGCTTCGCAATCGGCCCCTGTTCCTCGAATACGTCCGAGAAGGTCCAGAACGACATCAAGTTTGCCAGCCCGTCGCACTGGCGTACCGTGTTCGCAATCGCCGGTCCCATAAAGATCGTGTCGCGCGCGTCCATCGTGCCTTGCGTATTCCATTCGGTAATCAGAAGCGGTAGCCGCGGCGATGCCGAGGCCGCGATCTCGTCATGCACCTTCGCCACGGCGCGGCATACCCGCTCGTCCATGGGAATGTCTTCGTGAGTTTGGAAATACCTTCCTGCGCTTTATTGAATCGGAGTGGGCGTCGGCACTCTTCACAAAGAGCTTCTACAATCGCCTCTCCATGTGCTTCGGGCACATTGCGCATTACTGTCGCTCACAATTCTACGAGGAGTGGTTTTCATCTTTCGCCGCTCAGGTGCGGTTCCTGAAACACACACTGCGATTCCCCTGCTACGGAGATCCGGAACACACGTTTTCCGATATCGAGAGGGCAATCCAGCGAGAAATCGTCAACCGCAACTACCTCGCGCGATATGAACTGCGCCTGGCGGAAGAGCAACAGACAACCGATCTTGCGCTGCTCAGGCAATTGGAATGCAAGTACAGGGCGCCGGTGGAAGAGCGGGATCAGGAACCCCGAATTACTGCTCCGCCTGTCGATCAGACTCCTGTCACTCCTATTCAGGGCTCGTTGTTCTGAAGCCAGCTCGAACTCCAACCGAGCGCCTTCCGGCTCATTTGACCGGATTTCTGTCTGGGGGTACAACCCTTTCAATGGCGCGGAGGGACTGACGGCGCAAGTATTCCGGCCACCGCAGGAGGCGAGTGATGGAAACCTTAGAACCAAGGATCCAAGGCTTCAGTGGAGACGGTTCGAAATCACCCACCCCGGCCACTGCTGATGATCGAAGCAAGTTGGCAGAGGGAGCACCAGGAGCTGCGCCTGACCTCTTTGGTCCGCCCGCGGCGAATCGCCACCGGTTGCAGAATGAGCGTTCAGCCATCACACATCACTTCGCCTTCGGGGGACATGAGGGCTATCTGACGGTTGGGTTCTACCCGAACGGTCATCCGGGCGAGATATTCATCCGAATGGCGAAGGCAGGATCAACCATTGCCGGGCTGATGGAATGTTTCGGCACCGTGGTTTCAGTCGGCCTTCAGCACGGAGTGCCACTGAAAGTGCTCTGCGACAAGCTCTCGCATACACGGTTTGAGCCTTCCGGCTGGACCGGCAACGCGGAGATCGGGTACGCAAAGTCCATCATGGATTACCTTTTCCGCTGGATGGAGCTGCGGTTTCTGTCCGGAAAACAACTCTCGCTATTCGGCCACGGCAATGGCGAGATTAGCGCTGGTGGAGAGCGGGCAGCCGGCCCGGTCGACGACTCACAGTTCCACTATGACATCGGCGACGCTCCGCCTTGTGTTTCCTGTGGCGGCCTGATGAGGCCAAGTGGAACCTGCTATACGTGCGTCAATTGCGGTCAAACCAGCGGATGTTCATGAATGCCTGGATGGAAACGGAGCTCGACGAGATCAGGCCCTGAGAGTCGGGTGAGGTGGCGATGCTGGAAACGCTGAATCTTTTCTCTTTTTCGCGGACGAGTGGTGTCGCAGGTCCCCTTGTCATGAGAGGTGAGAACCCGCCGTCCGGGGCTGGCTATCGCTTTAAGAGTCCCATTTGCTTTGCGAGATAGGCGTCGAGCATCCTCACAGGAAGAAGTCTGGGCAAAATCCAGTTCTTGAAACGTTGCGGAACGACCGCGTAGCGTGCCTTCGGTTTCGCCGTGGTGAGCGCCATATGGACGGCTTCGCCGATACGCTCAGGGGGTAATCCGTTAGTTCGGGCTTCTGTGACGATGTATTTTTGGAAGTTCTGCACCGCCTCCCAATACTCGGTTGGCTTGAACTCACTCAGATCTTCCTTTTCGCCCTTGTCGTACATCGCCGTGTTCACGGTGCCCGGTTCAATAATCACGACGTCGATGCCAAATAACATCAGTTCTCGACGCAGCGCATCCGACATTCGTTCAAGACCAGATTTGGACGAGCTATAAGCACCGAGAAGCGGGATGGTGACTTTTACGGTGGTAGAGCTGATGTTCACAATGCGGCCGTTGGGACCCTGCCTCTTCTTATCCGTTCCCAAAAGAGGCGCGAAGGCCTGGATGACCACAAGCGGGGAGATCATGTTGGTTTCCAACTGCCGCCTGTACTCGCTAGGCTTCACATAAAGCAGTGGCCCGCTCACCACAATTCCTGCATTGTTTACAAGGCCAACCAAATTCCTGTCGCCTATCATGGAGCCGACCTTCTGGGCAGCTTGATGTACCGCGTCGGCGTCCGTAATGTCCATAATGAGAGGCACAAAGCCTTCACCGAACTCTGTCTGCAAACGTTCGGCGTCAGCCTGCTTGCGAACAGAACCGAACACGCGAAATCCCTTTGAAACAAGCACCTTTGTGGTTCCCCGACCAATTCCGGTCGAGACCCCGGTGACCACGACATCTTTGCTGTTCGCCATTGCGTTTCTCCTAATCAATGATCACTGTGCATCTGACCTTCTTGTTGTGCAATAGAGCACGTCTTACGGAACTAAGCGGTTTCGTGCCACCGGCTCTGCGAGGGCTCCTTCAGACGCTTGCGCGAGAGGCGGGTTGATCGGAGAAGCTGCCAAGGTATGTCGCCCGGTCGGTCATACCACGAGGGGCATGCTATCTGCTCTTAAGCAACATGATGTAAAAGGTCACTTGCGGTAAACAAAGTCGAGCCCTTCAAGTCGGCCTTTCGACAAATTCTGTGCACGGCTTCATTTTCGCGACGATAGATCGTCTGCGCATTGCGACAGAAGTTCCACGAGATTAGCGGCTCTGGCCCGGCCAACTGCCTTGAGCATAATCTTTTCCAGCTCGCCGACAACCCGATGCGCTTGAGCGAGGTTTTTCTTGCCAGCGGGCGTCAACTCGCTCCGGAGTATGCGCCCATGGCATGGATCGGCTTCTCGGGAAAGAAGCCCGTCGCGGCGTAGGTTTGCGAGAATTCCCGTCATCGTCTGGGGAGTCACAAAAGCCGCTCTCGCCAGGCCCGCGTTCGAGATCCCCGCCTCCTGTTCGATCACACACATTACGGCATATTGTGCCGTTGTGAGACCGAGAGGCCTTAGAACTTCATCCATCCGCAAGTGCAGCGCATGTTGGGCGCGCTTCAGCGCGTAGCCGAGTCGCTTTGCAACAGGTTCAGGGACAATCTCGCTTGACATATAAGGCTCCTTATATTAGGCTCCTTATATGATACACGGAGGGCAACCATGAGTAAACTGATCGGACCTGACTTCATATCGCTCCAAGTCCGGGACCTTGAAGCTTCGAAACTCTTTTACACAAAACACCTGAGCCTTTCACTCGTAGATCGCACCCCGCCTGGCGCCGTTTTATTTGACACGACGCCAATTCCATTTGCGATCCGTACGCCGATGATCGACCTATCTGCGTCCGAGCGACTAGGCTGGGGCGTATCAATCTGGCTCGCGTGCGACGACGCAGACTCATTCCACGAACGACTAAAGAATGTTGGAGTCACGATACTCTCGCCGCTTCAAGATGGACCCTTCGGACGCTTTTTCACGTTCCAAGATCCAGACGGATATGCAGTCACGCTTCACACCAAAACGGCTCATATGGCAAAGGCGTAAATGCTATGGACAAGGATCGAATACCGACACGCCGGTGGACTGCCGTCGATTTCGATTCAAGCCGCGTGGGCGAGGGGCGCGGTAATATGACTGCTCTCCGAAAGGGTGGCAATTAAGGGGCATCGCTTTCGCGGCAGAATCCCGGACGCCTCGCCGGAGCGTCCGGGACGATCAAGTATTGCTCAGTTCTTCTCCTGCGACCCCTCAAGGTATTTCTTGAGCCGTTCCAGCGCGGCCTGGCTCCCCACCGGGTCCAAGGCGCCATTCTTCGAGCGCGACACGGTCACGCTTCCTTGCGACCCGACAAGGGAGAAGAACCTGCTGAACATACTCTTGCCACCGGGAAGAGGCTGTACGGTCCAGACCGCAAGTGAAAGCACTTGCGGCAAGGGCTTACCGTCGCCGCCGACGGGCTGCCCCGTGACCACCCACTCGAAGCCAGGAATACAGACGACTGTCGTCTGCACCAAACTCAGCTTTCTCCCATCCGGAAAGTCAATGGTCTCGAATACTTGATCGCCGACGCGGTTGGGGTGGTCGAGCGCCCCGGTGATAAACGGTTTTGCGTCGCTCGACTTAGTAAACCACTTATAGACGTTTCCTGGGGTTGAGACGAAATCAAATATCTCATTCGCAGGCCTATCAATGACTATATGGTTTTCGACAAAGACGACGTTGGTGTTGTCGCCGATAGCGGAAACAAAGTCTGGCGGGGCGGCTTGTGCTGACGCGGCGGTCGCCGCCGCGATCACGCCAAAACCGAACAAAGGGAAAAATAGGTGCTTCATCAATCTTCCTCTTGGCATGTTGCTCTCCTTTTTCAGTTGTTTTGCGATTTGACGTCGCGGGGTCCTGGGCTTGAGCGCGTTCAGTGGCTTCGCACTCATCTCTCGCGGCTGAAGCGGAGGGCTAAATTGCGACTCCGCCCGCGACCTCGATACGCTGCGCATTGACCCAATGATTCTCTTCCGAGAGAAGCGACGCGATCATAGGGCCGAGATCTTCCGGGAGACCTGCCCGGCCCAGTGCCGTATTTTCGGCAATCATCTTGTTGACAACAGGATTGTCGCGAACGACGCCGCCGCTGAAATCGGTTGCCACTGGGCCCGGCGCAACCACATTGACGGCGATCCTGCGCGGACCCAACTCCTTTGCCAGATGCCTCGACAGCACTTCGACCGCTCCCTTCATCGACGCGTAGACCGCCCCTCCGGGCGAGGCAGTGCGAGTCCTCGCTGTCGAGATGTTGACGATGCGCCCGCCATCGTTGATCAGGGGGAGAAGCTTTTGCGTCAAAAAAAAGACGCCTTTGAAATGGACGCTTAAGACGCTGTCAAACTCTTCCTCGGTGGCCTTCTCAAACGGCATGTTGCGGTGATTATTGCCGGCGTTATTGACCAG
>CAWDOZ010000170.1:0-8182 GCA_963803935.1 uncultured Fibrobacterota bacterium
GTCGCCCGGCGAGGTTACTCACCTCGCGATCTCCTGCGGACCGGGGTCGTTTACCGGACTCAGGATCGGCATCGCCTTTGCAAAGGGCTTCTGCCTGGGCACCCCGGTAAAGGTCCTGCCGCTCTCCTCGCTGTTTATACTTGCGCACGGCGGCATAAAATCCGCCGGCACGGTTGTGGCCGCTGTCGACGCCCGTCGGGACGAGGTCTTCTGGGCACGGTTCAATGCAACCCCGGAGGGGATCGTCCGCCTTACCGGCGATTGCCGGAGCGGCGCTGCGGAGTTCAGGGAAGCGCTCAGCCCCGACGATACGATCGTCACCGACACCATGGGCTATGCGAAGAGCTCGGTTTTCGCTTTCCTGGTCGACCGGCCACAGGTCTTTCCGGCGGAGAGCTACCCGCTCCAGCGCGGGCTTCACTGCGCAGAGTCGGGCGCAACCGCGCTCGCAAGCGGCAAGGCCGACGGTGTTTCCTGGCAGGAGCCCTCCGCAGTGCTTCCCCGCTATCACCGGGATTTCGCGCCTCCCGCAGGAAAGGCGCAATGAATACGGTGCAGCTCGTTTCCGGCACCCTTACCGGGCTCGCGGCTATCGCGGCGATAGTCGCACTTGTCTACCGCAGGTTCCCGCTGCATAAAATTTATAAAAGCAAGGTCGGTTACGAGAGCATGCTCGATGCCATTGGCGACCCGCTCGCCGTCATTGCGCCCGATTACACGGTCAGGCGCGCGAACAGGGCCTACATCGACCTCGTATCCGGCTCGTTCCGGACCGCCATCGGGAAGAAGTGCTACTCCCTGCTCAAGGGCCTGAACGAACCCTGCGCCGACTGCCGGATCCCGATTGTGGAGTCTTTGTGCAGGCCCGAGGTCGTGGAGCGCAGCCAGCACCCCTCGGGCGCGGGCGCGGTCCGCCTGAGTTTCTCCCCCTTTTTCCAGCCCGAGGATCCGGAAAAGAATCTTGTCATCGAGCATATCCGCGACATCAGCCAGCTCGAAGCACTCAAGACCGATCTCGAAGAGAAGAACCGTACGCTTGCCGACGCCATGCGCGATCTCAAGGCCGCGCAGCGCGAAATCAAGGATGAGCTCCGCCTTGCCCGCCAGGTGCAGGAGGGCATCATGCCGAAAACAGCCCCGCCTTTTCCTGGATTGTCCATCCACATCACCTTCCACTCCGTGGAGGAGGTCGGCGGCGACCTCTACGATTTCATCCCCTTTTCGGCCGATGAACTCGGGGTCTTCGTGGGCGATGCGTCGGGCCACGGCTTTTCGGCTGCGCTCATCGGCATGATCGCCAAGATGTCGCTTTACAACAACAGCAAGCTTGGCGATTCGCCCGGCGGGCTCATTGCCGCGATAAACCGGGATCTGTTTGCGATTGTCCAGACTAACCACTACCTTACCTGCATTCTCGGCGTCTTCAACCGCGTAGAGCATACCTTTACCTTCTGCCGCGCAGGGCATCCGATGCCGGTCGTCGTCCGCCGGGATGGATCGCTTTTCAGCCTCGAAGGATCGGGACCCATGGCCGGGATCATCGAAGATGCAACGTTTGATGAATCGGTTTTTGCCTGGGAGCCGGGGGACCGGTTCTACCTCTTTACCGACGGTATGTACGAACGGCGGAAGGGCGAAGAGCGGAGCTTCGGGTACGACCGCTTTACCGAGCTCCTGCAGGGGTACAACGATGTTCCCGCAGAGAGCGTTGCCGAAAAGCTCGAAGAACGGTTCAGGGGGTTCACCTGCGACGACGATTACACGATGCTGGTCATCGAAGCCGGGCTCCCCTCTCCGACAGAGCAATTATCATGAAAACACCTCGCCACCTCCCGCTCATGGCACGCCGCTTCATACCGGCAATCCTATTGTTTTCCCTGGGAGCCTTCGGCTATTCCGCCCTTCCGACGCCCATCCGGCTGGCCGATTCGGCCGCAAAAAAAACCGCCCCGCAGACGCAGCCCGCACGCAAGGCCGACACTTCTGCCGACAGCTTCGACTGTCGTACGGGAACGATTGTCGGGGCGGGAATAGGGCTCTCGCTCGGCAGCATGCCGGAGTTCGACATCTGGAACGGCAACCTGGCACAGCAGCTCTCCGACCTCGGTCTTTCCGACACCTCGTTCCTGGTCCATGGCCTCGATACCGGGCTCCTTGCTTTTACCGTGCGCCAGTCGCCGGATCTCTTTTCCATGACCTTCCCGATCACGGTTTACGTCGGAGAGCTCTATCCCAGGCACCGGCTCACCGGATCGCTCACCTTCGCCTACCTGACCAAGGAGTACGATGCGCGCATCGCACTAGTAAACGACTCCGCGCGCTACTTCGACTTGCAGCAAACGCTCGGCCTGTACTCCTTTACCGCCGGGCTCACCTGGGGATCGCGGATCCCGGAACGCTATTTTTCGGTCGACGGCATCGACCGCACCGATGCGCTCATCGGCATTCTCGCCACACCCTACCTCGCCCTGCAGCGTTCGTCCACAGTCGGCGCGCCCCCGACAACGGATGTGCGCCTCACCGAGCTCTACCAGGCAATTCTTCCGCAGGTAAGCTCCTTTTCCGCCCTCGGCATAGCTTACGGCTGGCGCATGGCGCTTGCAACCATAAAGCACAGTTCGAAGCGCAGCGGTCTCGAGGCCGAGCTCGCCTACTCCGGAATGTGGAACACGCGGTTCCGCACGAGCTCCGGCGCAACGATTGTGCAGGCGGATTTAGGGGAAAAGGGTTCTTCGGCAGGCAGTGCGCTCTCGTACTACACAAGCAGGATAGAAATATCGATTTCACTGTTCAGGAAGGTATCTTCCGAAAAACCACGAAAGGACAAGCCATGAACCGCTTCATCCAGCGCCACCCGTGGGAAGGTTTTGCCGCGCGTACCATGACCCTTGGGGCCGACAAACTCGTGATCGACAGCAAAAAGGCGGGCGTGAGCCTGTCGGACGACTACTTCTATCGCGACATCACCCCGGCGGTCAAGCCCACGCGCCGCGGCGAGCCGGGGTGGAGCAGCGTCATATACGGCATCGTGGTTGTATCGCTTATTATGTTCGTCGCCACCCGTATGGTTCAGTCCACCTATGCAAAAATGGTCATCCTTGCTTTCGATTATGCCCTGCTCCTGTTTGCAGGGTTCCTCTTTGTGCTGACAATAAAGAAGAGCAGCTATGCCGATTTTTACGATGCCGACGGCGACAGATTCCTGTCAATCAAGGTTACGGCTAAATCGAAGCCGTTCATAGAAGCGTTGCGAGGGAAGATAAAAGAAGCAGAAAGCTTGAATAAAGAAGATCAATAAATAATGAAAAACCATTTGGTGGGGGAACCATTTAAAAATGGTTCCCCCTGGTCGGAGCCGCGCAAAGCCGCGTCTCCGACACACCCCTTCTGCGGAGGTGCGCCCCTATTCCTGCCTTCGGCAGGAGGTGGCGCACCCCCGCAACGCTCCCATTAGGTAGAAAACAAATAAAAAAATATCCTTGCTTCCTGTTTTTAACTTTTTACTTGTGACTTGCTACTTATCACTTTTTGCACTTTTTTAAACCCGTGTGGCCTGGATCTTCGATCCAGGTGCTTTTGAATTCCTTTTGATAACAACGCCGGTCAGGGTCTGGAGACCCCGCTCCTGCGGAATTGCCCATTCTCCTGAAGGCAACCAGCTATAGTTGCCTCTACGAAATATTGACCTCCACATCTTCATTGCCTTGCCCTGTTTTTTCTACCCTGAAAGAGAGCGTTGCGGGAGGGGGAGAGCGTTTGCCTTCAGGCAAACATCGCCTCCCCCTTCCGCAGGAAGGGGTGTGCCCAAAGACGCGCGCCTTTCGCGGCTTTGGGCCAGGGGGAACCGCCTAAGCGGTTCCCCTACCTGAGCAGTAACTTTAATTTTTGGCAACTTACTTGATTAGAAACCATTAAAACTCTATCTGGGCACCAAGCTCCACCACCCGGTTGGGCGGAAGCTTGAAGAACGAGGAGGCGTCAAGCGAGTTCTTCGACAGGAACATGAATATCTGCTTGCGCCACGGGGCCATGTCGCCGTGGTGGACAATCACCAGCGACTCCTTGCCGAGGAAATAGGAGAACAACGCCGGATCGGCCGTCGCTCCCGGGATTTTTACCCCTGCAAGCAGGGTCGGCACGTCCGGACTCTCCATGAAGCCGTACCTGAAGGTAACCTTGTAAATCCCCTGGCCGATCGTTACCAGCGACACCCTGTCGGTTACCGCCACTATCGGCGTTTCGCCGGTCTCGACCGTTACAATGAAGGTCCGGGCGTGCAGGATCCCGTTATGCTTGTAGTTGTGGAGCAGGGCGCGCGGCACCATATTGGTATTCCCGCAGAGAAACACGCCCGTGCGCGCGGTTCGGATCAGGTCATGCTGCGCCGCTATTTCCTTTGCAAACATATCCAGCGGCATCGCATCGGAGGTCACCTGCTTGTGCAGGATTTTCCGGCCTTTGATCCAGGTTGTCATCAGGACAAGGACGGCAACGGCGATGAAAATCACGACCCATCCGCCGGAGAGCACCTTGGAGAGGTTGGCCGCAAAAACCGCCAGGTCGAAGAGCAGGAAGAAAAGACCGAGCGGGATGGTGACAAAAAGCGGCGCATGCCAGAGCCTGCGGGCCAGGAGGAGCACCATCGAGGTGGTGATGAACATGGTCGCCGAGACCGCGATGCCGTAGGCTGCGCCCAGGCTGTCGGAGTGCTTGAACCCGAGAATGAGGAGGATTACCGCAATGAAGAGCGCCCCGTTTACGAATGGAATATACACCTGGCCGATCAGGTTCTTTGACGTGTGAATTATCTTCATGCGCGGCCAGAACCCGAGCTGGACCGATTGCCGTGCCAGCGAAAACGCCCCTGAAATGACCGCCTGCGAAGCGATGACCGTGGCCAGGGTCGAAATCACGACCATGGGGTAGAGAGACCAGGCGGGCGCAATCTGGTAGAACAGGTTGTCCGGCGTGCCCTTGAGGAGCAGGCACGAGCCCTGGCCGAAATAGTTCAGGATGAGCGAGGGGAAAACTATGAAGAACCATGCCTCACGGATAGGAACCTTGCCGAAGTGCCCCATGTCGGCATAGAGCATTTCGGCGCCGGTCACGGCGAGGAATGCCGCGCCCAGGAGGCCGAAACTCTGCCAGCCCGCCGAATGCAGGAGCATGATCGCGTACACGGGATTGAGCGCTTCGAGTATGGCCGGGCAGCGGACAATCGCGAGCGCACCCAGAAGACCGATAAGGAAAAACCATACCACCATTACCGGCCCGAAAAAGGAGCCGATCTTCCCGGACCCATGCGACTGCAGGACGAAGAGGCCGATGAGGACCGCAATCGAAAAGGGGAATCACGAACGGGCTGAAGAGCGGGGTCGCGATATTGAGCCCCTCGATGGCGCTCAATACCGATATGGCCGGGGTGATGGCGCCGTCGCTGAACAGGAGCGCTGCCCCGATAATGCCGAGGAGCGAGAGGATCGGGAGGTTTTTTACCCTCTCCGGGCCTATCCGGTGAACCAGCGCCATGAGCGCAAGGATTCCTCCCTCGCCCTTATTGTCCGCCCGCATGACGAACAGCACATACTTGATAGAAACTATGATGACGAGAAACCAGAAGATGAGCGATACCGACCCGAGAACGTTCTCCCGGGTAAGGGGGATTCCGTGCCCCGCGACAAAACACTCCCTGAGCGCATAGAGGGGGCTGGTGCCGATGTCCCCGAAAACGATGCCGAGCGCCGTCAGGATAAGTACCGACTTGCCCGACCTCCGATTGATTTCAGGGAATGCGGCTGGTGCCGCGGCGTCGCTCATAGATTTTCGATCAGCTTTCGCAGGCCCTCTGCGACACTCTGCTCACGGATTGCGGCCCGGGTGCCCTTGAACCGGCACTCCCAGGTATGAACCGCTCCACGCGCGGCAATGCCGAGGTAAACGAGTCCGACCGGCTTATCTTTGGAACCGCCTTCGGGTCCGGCAACGCCGGATACCGCAATGCCGATATCGGCGCGCAAAAGCTTGCGCGCCCCGCGCGCCATGGCACCCACGGTTTCTGCGCTCACGGCGCCGGGACCGGTATTCGAGAGGAATTTTTCCGGAACCCCGAGGACCCTTATTTTCGCCTTATCGGCATAGGAAATAACGCCGCCTTTAAAATACCGGGACGACCCCGGGATTTCCGTAATTGCCGCCCCCAGCAGTCCCCCGGTGCACGATTCGGCAACGGCAAGTTTCAGGCCTTTCTCATTAAGCAGACTGCCCGCTTTTTTCGAAAGTGCCAGGATCGATTTATTCATCAAATATGTCCCTGTTTTTTGGCAAAGAAGGCGAGCACGCAATAGATCCCCACGGTAATGACCAGAAGCTCGGTGCTCCGCTGATACACAAGCCAGCGCGCCAGGCCGCGAAACACGAAGTGGGTGAGCAACCCGTAGCCGACCGTGCACATGAGAATGAAGATGCAGTACCGGAGCAGCCAGTGCAGTTTCTGCGTCGCATTCTGGACAAACGTGTTGATCAGCGGACCCGCGAGCATGAGCGACACCGCGGTAATGCCGAGACTTACCTGGGCGATATGGCTGCGGATGAGTCCTGCGAGAAAATTAACGGGTTCATGCATGCTGCCTCCTCCAATGATCGCTATGGACGAATAGCCCCCGGTCGCTACAGCCTACAGGTGGGCCTTTATCGCATGGTAAGCCATGAGCGTCACGATGAGCGAAATGTTGGCATATATGCCTGCCGCGACATCGTCCATGGTGACGCCCACACCGTCGTCGAGCTCTTCCATAAGATACACGGGAAAGGGTTTGACTATATCGAAAAACCGGAACAGGAAAAATCCGGCGATCAGGGCCCGGAGCGTTATGGGAACGAACATGAAGGTGATAAGCTGCCCCGCAACCTCATCGATCACGATCCTCCCCGAGTCTTCCTTGCCGAAGAGCTCACAGCTTCCGGATGCAAGGACAAAACTGACGGCAATGACCGCGAGGCAGGCTAACCAGTAAAAAACCGATGCTCCGGAAGGCTGAAGCAGATGCGTTCGTACCTGCAGGTACCATAACAGGCCCGCCGTAGCGGCGGAGCAGAAGGTTCCGGAGGCGGGCAGGTATCCCAGAAAGAAAACACTCGCCCCTGCCTTCCGCAGCCATCGCCCGAAAAATGACATTCCCATGGCTAACTCTCCCCGTAGTGAATGGCAGTCCGTTCATTGAGCGCCTGCCCAAGGGTCAACTGATCGACATATTCGATCTCCATGCCCGCAGGGAGACCGCGCGCCAGTCGGGTGATGCGTATGCCTGCATTCCGGTACAGGCGGGCGATATAGGCCGCCGTGGTCTCGGCCTCCGCACCACCGCCGAGGCCGATAATGAGCTCGGCGGGATGCTCAACCGCGACCCGCTGCGTCAGCTCGCCGAGGCGAACCCGGTCGGGCGTGATTCCCGCAAGCGGGGAAAGAACCCCGCCCAGGACATGGTAAATCCCCCGGTAGCGGCCGATTTTTTCTATTGCAAAAACATCCGACGATTTTTCCACAACGCAAATCGTCGAAGCATCCCTGGTCGGGGAAGAGCAGATCGAGCAGAGTTCGCTCTCGCTATAGGTAAAGCACCGCCGGCATTTGACGATCAGCCTCTTCGCATCGTCAAGTGCGCGACTGAGCCTGGCGACCTCGTCCTCCGGTGTGTCAAGAATATGGAGCGCGATACGCCACGCACACTTGCGGCCAATGCCGGGCAGGCGGTTAAGCTGCTCGACAAGCTCTTCGATCGGCCCGTTCATGGTCGATTACATGCCCGGCAGCTGGAGGCCGCCGGAACGGACCCGAGGGCCGAATCCGAGGTTTCCTTTACCTTCTGCTGGGCCGCCGCATGCGCCGCAAGGACGAGATCTTCCAGCATCTCCACCTCCTGCGCGATAACCACTTCGGGATCGATCTTGATGGAGACGAGCTCGTTTTCGCCATTGAGGACAATCTTAACCATGCCCCCGCCGGCACTCCCTTCAAATTCCTGCTTCTGCATTTCTTCCTGCATCTTCATGACCTGGGCCTGCATTTTGGCCCGCTGCTTGAGCAGCTTGTTGATCTGGGACATTGCAAAGGCTCCTATCTGAGAATTTCTGCGTCAAAGACGTCAATAACGGATTGAATGATCGGATGACGGCTGATTTCACG
>CAWDOZ010000171.1:0-18322 GCA_963803935.1 uncultured Fibrobacterota bacterium
ACGGTGAATCGCTGTGACGGCACAACCTGGAAGATGTCGCCGGCGCGGATATACTCACGGCACTTTTCGACCGCCCCCATGAACTCGGCCTGCGTAAAGTTCGAAACCGGCTCGGAAGCCGTGTCGATGGTAACGTGCGATGCCTGGAGCCTGACCGCCATGCGATCTTCGATGGAGCCCAGCCGATAGATGGCCTCCTTCCAGGCCTTGTCGATCGGGACATTTTCATCGACGAAGATAGAGGTAATGAGCAATATCCGGTGTTCACTGTTGTCAAATGCGATGAGGTCGCGGTAGAAGCCGAAAAAGATATCGTCGAGCGGGTCGTCCTTCGGGTTTTTGTCCGGGATCCGTTCGCGCAGCCTCACCGAATCGTAGGAAAAGTAGCCGACCGCGCCGCCGCTGAACCGGGGAATGCCTTCGACCGTTACCGGCGTATAGGCCCCCATGAGTTTCCGCAGCTCGGTTATCGGGTCGCCAACGCCGGTGGCGCGTTTTTCACCCTCCACCTTCCAGGAGTCGCCGCGGCTGGAAAAGGTAAGGAAGGGCGCGCCGCCGAGGAATGAGTACCGGGCAACGGTATCGCCTCCCTCGACGCTTTCGAGGAGGAAGCTGCAGGGGTCGTTCCGGAAGAGCTTCATCCAGACCGAGACCGGCGTTTCGGTATCGGCGAGGATTGATTTGCATACCGGAACTACGGCACCCGGCCGGGCCAGCTTTTTTGCTTCTTCGAGCGATGGGAAGATCACAGGCAGTCCTTTTAGAGGAGGTACGGTTTAAAAAATATATCGTGACCTTTGCAGGACAAGAGGCAAGGGGGGCTGACTGCGATGGTCAGCCCTGAATCGCAGTCCGGGGCTATCTCTGGTTTGCATGTACCCTTTTGGAGCTACCTGTTGGTAGGATACGCTGTCCGAATCTTTCCGAACGGTAGGTGTTATGTTTGATACCGAAATAGGCTAATGTAAGGCATGACTTGTGTAATTCATTATATAACAGTGCTTTGCATCAGAGCACCGGCATTGTCCATGACTCAGGCACAATGATTGCATAAGTATCAGTTCGAGAATTTAAAGAAAGCAGTGGACGGTGGCCTTGTTGCGGTGATCGAATGGATAACTATGGTTTTGAAAAATGGAGAAATACCATTAAATGTCCCGTAAACCTTATGAGCACCTTGCCGCCTCCCTGTGGATCCTTTTTGCAGAGCGTGAATTAATCCTGGGAAAAACCATCGAATTGCTGAGGCAAATTGAATCGAAGGGTTCCCTGTCCAGGGCAGCAAAAGAGGTTCCCATGAGCTATAAATCGGCCTGGGATTTGATCGATAAGATCAACAATGTTTCGGCGCAGCCGGTGGTTGTGACCGTAACGGGAGGAAGAAACGGCGGAGGTACACAGTTATCGGATTACGGCAGGTTGTGGCTTACCCTTTACACATCTCTCGAACGAACTTATGAAAACGCATTTTCAGAATTTAACAATGTTAAAATTGATGCCGATCTTTTTTTAAATATCGCGAAAGGAATTTGTATGAAAACGAGTGCGCGCAACCAGCTGTCGGGAAAAGTTAAAAAAGTAACGAAGGGCATGGTGAATTCCGAAATCCTGGTGGATATCGGCAACAGCGTTACGGTCAACGCTGTCATTACCAATGACAGCACAACCGAGCTCGACCTGAAACCGGATGATGAGGTCATTATTCTTGTCAAAGCGTCGGCGATCATTCTTTTCCCCGGTGACAACCCGGTTAAAAGCAGCTGTGAAAACATGCTCCTGGGCCGGGTACGGGAAGTCCGGCCGGGAATAGTGAATGCCGAGGTCCTCCTCGATTTGTCGGGTGGCAAGGTGATGACTGCGGTTGTTACCAAGGAAAGCATAACATCACTCGGCATCAAAGACGGCATGATGCTCTACGGTGCATTCAATGCTGCGCAGGTGATATTGGCACTGCCGATGTAATTGCCGGAGACGGGCTCTGTATACAAAATCAGCAGGGGGCCGATGCCGGGGAAACTGCGGCATGTTTTTTTGCACATAATCGTTATATAAAAGTCTATATAACGTTTGGCAGGAAGGAGGGACTGTGCCTTTTAAACAGGTATAAGGAATGCTATCGGGCCGCAAATACGGCCTATTAATCGGTTTTTATTGTAATCCGAATCCGAAGCTTTTAACCTGGAGGAGAAGGAATGAAAAAGGCAATTGGCATAATGGCGATGGTGGTATCGGTAACGACTTTGATAATGGCGGGACCGTCGGCGCCCGACAGCGGCGCACAAACAAGCGGCATTACCACGATGGGTAGCGGCGGTTCATCTTCTTCAAACCCCCTCGTGAACTATTTTGAAAACTGGTTCCCGCGTGTCACACAAATTCAATCCGAACAGCCCCATTGGGTCACGCCGCTGGTCACCGTTACGCCACGACTGGAAGAAGAGTATCGGTACGACCAATTATGGCAGACCAAGGAAAGCCGCATTACGGTAGATAATTACGGCTATAATAAAGGACTGGAATTTATCCCTTTTGATCCTGTTGAAATTATTATCGGCGTGCCGGGCTACGAAGAAGAGAATACTGCCCCGCCTCAGGACGGATGGGCCGATGAGACATTCCTCCTCAAATACCGGATCCTTTCCGCCAATGACCAAAACGGCAATTACATCCTGACGGCATTCATGGGGCTTTCGATTCCCAGCGGCAGTGATGATTTCACCTCGCATCACTACGACTATACCCTCACGGTCGCCGGCGGCAAGGGGTGGGGCGATTTCGACGTCCAGAGCACGTTAGGCTATTCCGAGCCCAGTAACGGCTTCGTGAAAACGGGCACGGGAAACTCGCTGGTATCCAATACAACGTTTCAATATCGCATTGCAAAATTCTTCTGGCCGGAAGTTGAGGCTAACTATACCTATTGGCCCAGCGGCGAGCATGAAGGGCTGAACCAACTCTTGCTCACTCCGGCATTGATGATTGGACGGATTCCCATTTCGGGCCGTGTAGGAGTTACCTGCGGCCTTGGATGCGAAATCCCGGTAACCGATAACCCCACTATTTATCGCAACGTCGTCTTTTCGGCACGGATTCCATTTTGATGAAGGGGAGCCAATTGGGTGAACTTTTTATGGCAATATTTGCTTCCGCACAGGCATTACCGAAATCGAAACGTAGTTTTCATCAGCTTGCGTTTCTACTGGAAGTAGGATATAAATTTATCGGCAGCGGGACATGCATTTTCACCCGCTATCCCGCTTCCGGTATAGGGCAGGTTCAAATTATCCTGAGGAGTATTCGATGAAAAGACCCGGCCATCGATTAACGCTGATTGCACTGGTCGCGATTCCGCTTTTTTCCGTCCACTATGCATCGGCCCGCATCACCGTAGCCTGTGCCGCCAATATGCGCTACGCAATGGAAGAGTTGCAGGACTCCTTCGCGACGACGGGTGATTCCATTCAGGCGGTATACGGTGCCTCCGGCAATCTCCTCACCCAGATCAAAAACGGGGCTCCCTTCGATCTTTTTCTTTCGGCCGACGAGGCGTGTCCCGAAAGCCTGTGGAACGCCGGAGGAGCGGTATCGCCGCCTGCGGTCTATACCTATGGCAGGCTTATTCTCTGGACGACAAAGGCAGTCAGCCTTCAGGCAGGATTGAGTGCCCTTCTGGATTCTGCCGTAAAGACAATAGCCATACCCGATCCCGGAATCGCTCCCTATGGCAAAGCTGCCGTCGCTGCCTTGTCAAAGGCCGGATTGTATTCCCGCATTCGATCGCGGCTTGTGTATGGCGAGAACATCGGGCAGGCCGCGCAGTATATTGCCACCGGCGCAGTGGATGCGGGATTCAATGCAGAAGCCATCGTTGTAGCCGGACCCATGAAGGGAAAGGGAACCTGGATAGCGATCGACAGCGCACTGTATCCGCCGATCGCGCAGGCGGCGGTTCTTTGCCGTTTCGGCAAGGACCATCATTTCCGGGAGGCAAAGCGCTTTATGGCACTCCTTTACTCCGCAAACGGACGAGCCCTGCTCGCGCGCTACGGGTACGGCACCCCATGAATGTCCTGTCCGGCACGCTTATCCGAAGCAGTACCAACGGCTCCATTACCAAGATGGTCATACGGGTCGATGAAACGGTGATTACCGCCGTCCTTATCGACTTTACCGATAAGGTCATCCGGCCTCTGGAGGGAAGCCGCATTACCGTCCTCTTCAAGGAGACCGAAACCGCATTGTCCCACCCGCTCCCGCCGGGCGTCCTGAGCATACGCAACCGGATCCCCTGTACCATCACGGCGGTCGAGGACGACGGTATCCTGGCGCAGGTCCACCTTGCCTTCGCCGGGGCGATCATTCGAGCGATTATCACCTCGGAATCGGCCGGCGAGCTTCGCCTTGCACCCGGGATGTCGATTTTCGCGCTTATAAAATCGACGGAAGTGATGGTTGAAGAAGAACCGGTATGAAATTCGACCTGCTTCCGCTTCTCCTCACGTTAAAACTGGCGGCGGTTACCGGCACGGTGCTCTTTGCCGTCTCCCTTCCCCTCGTCTACTGGCTCCATTTCACGAAATCGCCCGCCGCAACCGCCGTCAGGGCATTGGTCAATATTCCGTTTGTCCTGCCGCCGGTGGTCGTCGGCTTTTACCTGCTCCTGCTCCTGAGCCCCGCCGCTCCCGTGGGGGCCTTCCTTGACCACGCTTTCCGCCTGCGCCTGGTTTTCACTTTTGAAGGGCTGGTCGTCGGATCGGTGTTATTCAACCTGCCCTTCATGGTAAATCCGATCATTGCGGGCCTGGAAGGGTTGCCGCGATCGCTCGCCGAGGCAAGCTATACGGTTGGAAAAGGCCGCATGACAACCTTCCTTCGCGTGCTTCTTCCTTCCGTCAGGTCATCCATGGTGACGGGCATCGTCATGACCTGCGCCCATACGATAGGCGAATTCGGTGTCGTTCTCATGATAGGCGGTAAAATCGAAGGCGTCACCAAAGTGGCGTCGATCGCGGTTTATGATGAGGTTGAATCGCTAAATTTCGGCGCTGCCCATGCCTATGCGGCAATACTCACGGCCATTTCCTTCGCCCTGCTTTTTGTCCTCTATTATCTCAATAAGCGTTCACCGAGGCTGTGGTAATATGAGGGCCCTCTCCCTGGACATTAAAAAAAGCCTTTGCGGATCAACGCGGCCCTTTACGCTCGATACGGCTATGGTAATTTTACCGGGTTCGACGGCCGCACTGTATGGACCTTCGGGTGCCGGAAAAACAACCCTCCTGCGCCTTATCGCCGGTCTTGACACGCCGGACAACGGTCGCGTCGACTTTGACGGCGATATCTGGTTCGATTCGTCCCGAGGCATCAACGTGCCCCCGCACCGCAGGAAGATCGGATTCGTTTTTCAGGATTACGGACTTTTTCCGACTATGACGGTTGAACAGAATATCACCTATGGCATGCGGGAAAACCGGGACCGCGAATGGCCGGTTTTCCTCATGAAAACCTTCGGTCTTGCCGCGTTTCGCGACAGCCGACCCGCTTCCCTCTCCGGCGGGCAGCGCCAGCGAACGGCACTTGCGCGGGCCGTTGCCGGTAAACCTTCGCTCCTGCTCCTTGATGAGCCGCTATCCGCCGTCGATGGTGCAACGCGTGCCTCGCTCCAGAATGCAATAAAACATCTCGGGAATAGCTTCGCCGTTACCACTATTCTGGTCAGTCATGATCTTGCGGAAATATTTCGTCTGTCGGACATGGTTTTTCATCTCGGGAGCGGAAGGATTATTGAAGCCGGATCGCCTGCCGCGGTATTCAGGGCTCCGCGCGACCGCTTGCAATTTACCGGCACGGTACTCGCCGTGAAGGCGGAGGGTGTCGTCGGTATTCTGACCGTGGTCATCGGCACGGAAATTTCGCGCATTGCGATTCCCCTTACGGAAGCCCTGGACTATTCGGAGGGAGACCCGGTTGCGGTATCATTCAAGGCATTTGCGCCGACGGTCACAAAACTGGCCGCACCGGCTATGCCGGCGCCCGGCCGGGAGGATTCGCATCTGCAAAGCGGTGGGAATCGATGCCGTATTTCCTGACGCGAATACCGATAAGCCGCTCGGATATCCCGAGGAGGCGTGCGGCCGCCGCCATGTTGCCGCGGCTCGATTTGAGCGCATCGTCGATCATCTCCCGTTCTACCGCTTCGAGTGCGGCCGGAAGTCTCCCGAGGGGCGGGGTATCGCTCTCCTCAGCCGTTTGTAAACTTGGCGGCAGCTGGTGGCTGTGGATGACGCCGTCACCCGATAGAATAACGGCGCGCTCGATGCAATTTTCAAGCTCCCGGACGTTTCCGGGCCAGTGATAACGCATGAGCATGTCAATTGCCGGCGTAGAAATGCGCCGGACCTCCTTGCCGGTTTTTTTGGACAGCTTCGCCACGAAATAATCGGCCAGTAGCAGGATATCCGTTCGCCGTTCCCGGAGCGGCGGAACAAAAATAGGAAAGACATTAAGCCTGAAGTAAAGATCGTGCCGGAAGGTTCCCTGCTCAACCATTTTTTCGAGGTCCCTATTGGTCGCCGCAATCACCCGCACATCGATTTTCAGGACCTCATTGCTGCCGAGACGCTCGAATTGCCGCTCCTGCAGGACACGCAGCAGCTTGATCTGGGTCGAGGCAGGGAGATCGCCGATTTCATCGAGGAATATGGTGCCGCCTCCCGCCGCTTCAAACCGGCCTTCCCGGGCATTTATTGCTCCCGTAAATGCGCCGCGTTCATGGCCGAACAGCTCGCTCTCGATCATGGTTTCGGGCAGTGCGGCGAGGTTGATTTTTATGAAAGGACCGTTGGCACGCCTGCTGTTCATATGGATCGCTTCGGCCACCAGTTCCTTACCGACGCCGCTTTCACCGCGGATCAGCACGGTCGTGTCGGTCGATGCCACCTGCAGGATGAACTGATCCACCTGCCGTATCGCATGCGACGAGCCGATGATGCGGCTGTGGCGCAGCCGTTCGCTCACCTCGCCCTGGAGACGCTTATTCTCATCGGCGAGGATACGCACCTGTTCGAGGGCATCGCGACGGATACGCACGGCTTGCGCGATGAGCGAAGCCACCACGCTCAGGAGGCGCACGTCCTCGCCAAGGTCGGCTTCTTTTTTGTATACCCTGTCGGCCGAAAGTGCACCGATGACCTCTTTCTGGATAGTGACCGGCACGCAGACGAAGGATAGCTCGGTCCGATGTTTTTCAATTTCGCGCCGCCGGGCACCGGTGCGGTCAAGGAAATCGGCGTCTTTGGAAACCCGTTCCACGATCGCCGGTTCTCCCTTCGCAACAACGCGCCCGGTAATCCCTTCACCGAGGCGATACCGTCCGCGCGCAGATTCAGCCTCGGAAAGGCCGGTGGCGATTTCGATGTCGATTGACCCGCTCTCCCGGTTGAGAATAGTAATGGTTGCGCGGACGAGGCCCATGAATTCAGACATCCGTTCAAGCACCGGATGCAGGGCTGAGGAGAGATCGAGATTGCGGCTCAGGGCCTGCGAGATATCGAAGAGCAGGCGCAACTCTCCCATTTCGCCTGCTGAGCGGTAGTCCCCCCCGCTCTCCCGGGTATCGGCGCTTTTGTTATGCTTGACATTCATGTGACGATGCGGTTCCTCTGCAGTGAAAATGATTCACCATGTCCTTTAGAATGCAAATGCCATGCCTGCCCTGAAATAGCCCTGTTTGAACTATGAGGACACAATTATGTAGTGCCGCCGGAAAACGAGTTCGTTTACGTGCCCCCGCGATGCCTGCCAAAAGAGGTACCTGGCGGTCTTGAAAACCACCGGCCCGTAGGAACGGCGCCCGATGACCTACCGCCCGGTGGGATTTCCATCCGGTAAGCATTTTTTCCGGACCGGGGCGGTTACGCCTATTTCATTTGCCGCCAATGAATTACTATGCTTCTGCAAGGCCCGGCTGCCGATATGGCATACCGATTGCGTTATCCCCGGATGTCGCCGGACTTCCCGGCAGAAACAAAGGAGAGTGAAATGGGAGAGATGAGGAAAATAGCAATTTACGGTAAGGGAGGCATCGGAAAGTCCACAACAACCCAGAATACCGTGGCCGGACTCGCCGAAATGGGCAAGAAGGTTATGGTTGTCGGATGCGATCCTAAAGCCGATTCCACGAGGCTTCTTTTGGGCGGTCTCGCTCAGAAATCGGTTCTCGACACGCTGCGCGACGAGGGGGAGGACATTGACCTTGAGGATATCAGGAAGACGGGCTTCGGCGGCACGATCTGCGTCGAATCCGGCGGGCCGGAACCGGGTGTGGGCTGTGCAGGTCGCGGCATTATCACCTCTATCAATCTGCTCGAACAGCTCGGTGCCTATGCGCCCGCCCTGAACATCGACTACGCGTTCTACGATGTGCTGGGCGACGTCGTATGCGGCGGCTTCGCCATGCCGATTCGCGAAGGTAAGGCCAAAGAGATCTACATCGTTTGTTCCGGCGAGATGATGGCCATGTATGCCGCCAACAACATCTGTAAAGGCATCGTCAAATTCGCCGAAGCGGGCGGCGTTCGCCTCGGCGGGCTGATCTGCAACAGCCGGAAGGTCGATAACGAGCAGCCTCTCATTGAGGCGTTTGCGGAAAAGCTCGGCACCCAGATGATCCATTTTGTCCCCCGCGACAACATGGTCCAGAAGGCCGAGATCAATCGCAAAACGGTCATTGAATTCGACCCGTCGCATGGTCAGGCGGAAGAGTACCGGATGCTCGCAAAAAAAATAGACGGGAACAAAATGTTCGTCATTCCCAAACCCATGCATACCGATGTGCTCGAACAATTGCTGATTCAGCACGGTATTGCCAACTGAAACCTCGGCTTTAATTAAATAGAAAGGAAGTATCCTCATGATAATGATTCGATCGATCGTGCGCCCCGAGAAAACCGATGCGGTTCTCGCGGCGCTCATGGAAGCCGGGTTTCCCGCGGTGACGAAAGTCGGCGTTGTCGGCCGCGGCAAGCAGCGGGGCATTAAAATCGGCGATATCACCTACGATGAGATTCCCAAGGAAATGCTCATAACCGTGGTACCCGATCGCGACAAGGACCTTGTTGTCAAGATCGTGATTCAGGCCGCGCGTTCCGGGGAAAAGGGATCCTTCGGCGATGGAAAGATCTTTGTCTCGCCGGTGACGGAAGTATACACGGTATCTTCGGGGGTAAAGGAAACGGCCGAAACCGAGCCGCAAGAGGTTGCGCTATGAAAGAGATCATGGCGATAATCCGTATCAACAAAATCAACGGAACCAAGAAAGCTCTTGCCGAGGCGGGAATCGGCTCCATGCACGCCAAGGAGAGTCTCGGGCGCGGCAGGGGCCTCGTCGATCTGTCGGTGCTCCAGGGAGCTGAAAAAGGCTATGAGGAGGCGATTGCCCAGCTCGGCAGCTCGCAGCGGCTCATTCCCAAACGGCTCATCAGCCTGGTCGTTCCGGACAAGCTGGCCGATCTCGTGATTCAGACCATAATAGAAGCAAATAAAACCGGAAAGCCCGGCGACGGAAAAATTTTCGTTTTGCCCGTGTCGCAGGCGATCAGGATTCGAACCGGAGAGGCAGGCGATGCGGTGCTCGATGCCGTATAGCGGAAAACTAAAGGAGAAAACATGAAAAGCGAAGTGACAGGGGACATAAGCAAGGACCTGACGGCGGCCTATCCGGCGAAAGTTGCGCGGAAACGGAGCCAGTCGATCGTGATCAATACGGTTGGATCCCAGGAGGCGGTGCCGAAGATCCAGGCCAATGTCCGCACCATTCCCGGCATCCTCAGCATGCGAGGCTGCGCCTATGCCGGATGCAAGGGCGTGGTACTCGGACCGACGCGCGATATTCTCCAGATTGTTCACGGACCGATCGGGTGCTCCTTTTACGCCTGGCTTACCCGGCGCAATCAGACGAGACCGAAAACCGATGATGCACCGAACTACATGCCTTACGCCATGTCGACCGACTTGCAGGAGGACAACATCATCTTCGGTGGAGAGAAAAAGCTCAAACAGGCTATCGAAGAGGCGATCGCTCTCTTTCACCCGAAGGCGATCGGGATATTCGCAACCTGCCCGGTCGGGCTCATCGGCGACGATATCCACGCCGTGGCACGCGAAATGGAGCAGAAATATCCGGATATCAATATTTTCGGGTTCTCCTGCGAAGGATACAAAGGGGTCAGCCAGTCTGCGGGCCACCACATCGCCAACAACAAGGTTTTCACCGATGTCGTGGGAACGCTCGAAATGAAGAAGGAAGGCGCTTTCCTGGTCAACCTTCTCGGCGAGTATAATATCGGCGGCGATGCATTTGAAATTGACCGGATTTTCGCCGCCTGCGGCGTGACCCTGCATTCCACCTTTTCCGGCAACTCCGAATACGATGAGTTTGCAAGTGCCCACAACGCCGACCTGAATGTCGTCATGTGCCATCGATCGATCAATTATATGGCCGAAATGATGGAAAAGAAATACGGCATACCCTGGTTCAAGGTGAATTTCATCGGCGCCGAAGCCTCGGCAAAGTCGATGCGGAGGATTGCCGCCTACTTCGGCGACGCCTCGCTTATCGAGAAAACCGAAGCCTTTGCGGCCGAGGAGCTCGCGAAGGTGAAAAAGGTCGCCGATGAGGTCCGCTCCCGCTGTGAAGGGAAAACGGCCATGATGTTCGTCGGCGGGTCGCGGGCGCACCACTATCAGGAGCTGTTCCGGGAGATCGGCATGAAAACCGTTGCCGCCGGGTACGAATTCGCCCACCGCGACGATTATGAGGGACGTAAAGTCATGCCGACAATCAAGGTCGATGCCGACTCGCGCAATATCGAGGAACTTACCGTAACGCCGGACCCTGCCCGCTACCGCGAACGGCTTGGCGAAGAGGAGCGCCTGCGCGTCACGGGTGAAGGGATCCGCATGGGCGATTATGAGGGAATGATGCCGACCATGGAGGAGGGAGCGCTCGTCATCGACGATCTTAACCACCATGAGCTCGATGTGCTGATCGAAAAATTCCATCCCTCGGTCATCTGCGCGGGCATCAAGGAAAAATATGTTGTCCAGAAATACGGAATCCCGATGAAACAGCTTCACAGCTACGACTATCAGGGGCCGTATGCCGGGTTCGCGGGAGCGATCAATTTTTACCGTGAAATCGACCGGATGGTCAATACGAAAGTGTGGAGCCTTGTCAAGGCTCCCTGGCAGGATACACCGCAACTTACCGCAACCTACGGGTGGGAATAAGGAGAAACACCATGCTGCTACGGCATACCGCAACCCCAGTTACCGAGCGCCAGGCGCTCACCATTCAACCGGCAAAAACCTGCCAGCCCGTTGGTGCGCTCTACGCCGCTCTCGGCATCCATCGCTGCATGCCGCACAGCCACGGGTCGCAGGGTTGCTGCTCCTACCACCGGAGCGCACTCACCCGGCATTACAAGGAGCCGGTCATGGCGGCGACGAGTTGCTTCACCGAAGGCGCCTCGGTGTTCGGCGGGCAGGCCAACCTGCTGGAGGCGATCACGAATATCTTTACCGTTTACGGCCCCGACATCATCGCCATCCATACGACCTGCCTCTCGGAAACCATCGGCGACGATGTGCACCAGATCATCGGGAAAGCGCGCGAAGAGGGCCGGATCCCGGAGGGGAAATGGGTCATATCCGCGAGCACGCCGAGCTATGTGGGATCGCATGTCATGGGGTTTGCGTCCATGACAAAGGCGATGATCGATGCTTTTGCCGCGGCACCGAAGCGGCGGGGGAACCATGTTACGGTCATTCCGGGATTCGTGGACCCGCCCGATATGATCGAAGTAAAGCGGCTGGCGACGCTCATGGGGCTCAAGGTGATCGTCGCCCCGGACACGTCGGGAGTTCTTGACACGCCACAGACCGGCCACTACGATATGTATCCCTCGGGCGGCGTAACGATCGACCAGCTCGTCGCCACCGGTTCGTCCCTCGGTACCATTGCCCTGGGGCCCATTGCGAGCGGACCGGCAGCGCGGGCTCTCGATGTCAAATGCAAAGTGCCCTGCACGGTGTTGCCGCTGCCCATCGGCATCCGCGCCACCGATGAGTACATAACCGCGCTGCGCAGTGCAGGCGGTGTGGTACCCGAGGCGATCGACTATGAACGGGGGCAGCTTCTCGATGTCATTACCGATATGCAGCAATACTTTTATGGAAAGACTGCGGCGCTTGTCGGCGATCCGGACCAGCTTGTCAGTATCGCGCAGTTCCTGACCGATGTCGGCATCCGGGTCAAGTACGCGGTTACGGGTACGCCGGGTAAAAAATTTGCAAACCGGATCCAGGCGGCTACCGGATCGGATTCGATCATCGCCCGCGATGCCTCCGACTACTATTACCTGCACCAGCTCATCAAAACCGAAAAGGTAGACATGGTATTCGGAAACACCTATGCAAAGTACCTCTGCCGCGATGAAGATATCCCGCTCATCCGGACCGGCTTCCCGATCTATGACCGCATCGGTCACCAGTACTTTCCGATCGTCGGGTACCGGGGCGGGCTGCGGCTCCTGGAGAGGATCCTGTCGGCCGTCATGGACCGTCAGGACCGCGATGCACCGGAGGAAAGCTTCGAGCTGGTCATGTAAGCAGTTGCGCAATCCTGGTCGCGTCCGGTAAAAGCCGGTGCGCGACCAAGGACGGCAGGGGAATACTATGAAACAGCAACTACCCATAGTTCTCGATGAGCGAACTTCCCAGATGGTAACCGCCGGGGATGCGACGCGGGCTATTGCCTGCGAGCGTACCAGTCTTGCCGGGTCGGTGAGCCAGCGCGCCTGCGTCTTCTGCGGGTCGCGCGTCGTTCTCTACCCCATCGCGGACGCGCTGCACCTGGTCCATGGTCCCATCGGCTGTGCCACCTACACCTGGGATATCCGCGGAGCGCTCTCCTCGGGGCCGCAGCTGCACCGTTCGAGTTTCTGCACCGATCTTCGCGAAGGCGATATCATCCACGGCGGAGAAGCGAAACTCGCCCGCGCACTCGACCAGCTCATCGACCGCTTCGCCCCGCGAGCGGCATTTGTCTACTCCACCTGCGTCGCGGGCGTCATCGGCGACGATATCGAAGCGGTGTGCAAAAAGATGTCCCTGCTCAAAGGCATCCCGGTTATCCCGGTCGGGTCCGAGGGGTTTCGCGGCACGAAAAAAGACGGCTATCGCGCTGCCTGCGATGCGCTCCTGCGCATCATCGGCACCGGCGGTGCCGCTCCAAAGACTCCGCGGAGCATCAATATCATCGGCGACTTCAACGTTGCCGGAGAAACCTGGCTCGTTCGCCGGTATTTCGCCCGGGTGGGAATAACCGTCGTTGCAACCCTTACCGGCGACGGCAGGATCGACGACATTCGCCGGGCGAACACCGCGGAACTCAATATTGTCCAGTGCAGCGGATCGATGACCCCACTTGCAAAGGCGATGGAGGAACGATACGGGATCCCGTTCAAGCGCGTTTCGTTTTTCGGCATCGACGATACCGCGGATGCGCTCTACGCCGTGGCCGACCACTTCGCCGACCCGGCGATCGACGAGCGCACCAGGGAGCTTGTCCGTACCGAAGCGGTCATCGCACTCAAAACCCTCGCACCCATGGCGGAAGCCCTCCGGGGCAAGCGCGCGGGACTTTACGTCGGCGGTGCATTCAAGGCGATTTCCCTGGTTAAGGCCTTGCGGCGACTCGGCATTACCACCGCTCTTGCGGGAACGCAGACCGGAAACAGGGACGATTATGAACGGCTGCGCTCGGTCTGCGATCCCGATGCCATGATCGTCGATGACAGCAATCCGGCCGAGCTTTCGCGCTGGATCCTCGAACGGGAGATCGATCTCTTCATCGGCGGCGTCAAGGAACGGCCCATGGCATACAAGCTTGGCGTTGCGTTTTGCGATCATAACCATGAACGAAAAATCGGGCTGGCCGGGTTTGAGGGCATGGTCAATTTCGGCCGCGAAGTTTACTCGTCGCTTTGCAGCCCGGTATGGAAACTGGTCCGGGACAACCGGCATCGCAAAGGGAGAGCCGCATGAAAACCCTTACGGAAAAAAACCGGGCGAAGGAGCCCCGGCGGGATTGGGCACAGGTCAATCCCTGTGTCTGCTGCGCCCCGCTTGGCGCGGCGCTCGCGTTCAAGGGCATCGAAGGCGGCATGAGTCTGCTTCACGGATCGCAAGGATGCGCAACCTATATCCGGCGCTACCTCATCAGCCATTTCAGGGAGCCGGTGGATATCGCCTCGTCGAGTTTTACCGAGGATACCGTTGTATTCGGCGGAGCGGCGAACCTTGCGCAGGCCATCCGCTCGGTCAGGAAAACCTACAATCCGGCGGTGCTCGGCATCACCACCACGTGCCTCGCCGAGACAATAGGAGAAGACCTGGAAATGACGCTTGCAACCCTTCGCGATGAATTGCAGGGCGGACCGGTCATCGTTCCCGTGAGTACGCCCGCGTATCGAGATGGTCATGCAACCGGGTTCGCCGCCGCGGCCGCGGCGACCATGAACGCCCTTGCGCAGCCGGATGGGTCCGAAACCCGGGTCGGCATACTGCCGGGAATGCTTTCCCCGGAGGACCTGCGGTATTGCAAGGACATAGCCGCCGCCTTCGGGCGAACGGTAACCGTTTTTCCCGACTATTCCGCGACGCTTGACGGTGGACAATGGGACCGTTACCATGCCCTGCCGCCGGGCGGTACCCCCTCCGGGAGGTGGAACATCTGGCCTCCGCCCCGATGCTCTTCGATTGGACCGCCCCGACCGGGGGGATTTGCGGGGAGCTTAAGGAGCGCTTTGGCACACCGGCCATGCACACCGTTCCGCCGATTCGGCATTGCGGCAACCGACGCATTTCTCGAAAAGCTCGGCATGGTCTGGGAGATTCCGGTACCGGAGGTATTGCAGAACGAACGGGCCCGGCTTCTTGACGCTTATGTCGATGGCCACAAGTACCTCTCCGGCCTGCGGGTGGCCGTTTGCTGCGACGAACCGCTTGTCGTCGGCCTGGTCCGCTTTTGTACGGAGATCGGGCTCGTTCCCGTAATGGTCGCCACCGGTCGGGGAGCGCCGGGGTTTGATGCGAAAATCAGGGATTCGGTCGATGAACCCGGAGCAAAGAAGGACCTTTTGATCCTGAGCGACGCGGATTTCGATGAAATTGACGGTCGGCTCGAAGCGGTAAAGGTTGACCTGTGTATCGGGACGGGCAAGCTCCAGAAAAGCGCCCGAAAGACCGGCGCTCCGCTCGTACGCGTCGGGTTCCCGATTCACGACCGTTTCGGCGCCAATCGCATCCTGCACATCGGCTATCGGGGAGGGTTGCAGCTGTATGACCGGATAGTCAATGCAATCATCGAGAAAAAACAGGAATCGTCGGATGAACACTGGAGTTACTTGTAAGGTGAATGGCCTGGGTAATCATTAATCGCATTAAGGGGAGTCACCATGACCGACAACAGCAAAAAAATCGAACGCCATCCCTGCTTTTCCGCCCACGCAGCCGGTACCCACATGCGGGTTCACCTGCCGGTTGCGCCGCTGTGCACCATTCAGTGCCGCTACTGTAACCGCAAGTACGATTGCGTCAATGAATCGCGCCCGGGCGTAACCTCGGCAATCCTTTTGCCCGACCAGGCGCTTCGCTATCTCGACCTGGTGGTCAAGGAAATGGGCGTACCGGCGGTCGTCGGCATTGCCGGTCCGGGCGAGGCGTTTGCCGATCCCGGCGCAACGCTGCAGACACTCCACCTCGTCGCGAAAAGCTATCCCGACACCTTGCTCTGTGTAGCCACCAACGGGCTCGACGCGGCAGACTATATCGAGGAACTCGCCTCGATCGGCGTTACGCACCTTACCGTGACCGTCAACACGATCGATCCTGCCGTCGGTGCCAGGCTCTACGCCTGGGTCCGGTACCGGAAGAGAGTCCTGCGGGGCATCGATGCCGCGGCCTGCCTCATCGAGCGGCAGCTGGAGACCGTACGCCGGTGCAAACTATTCGGACTTGCCGTCAAGATCAACACGATCGTAGTGCCGGGTGTAAACGACTCGGGAATAGGTGAAACCGCGGCCGCCATGGCCGCGCTCGGGGCCGACACGATAAACTGTATGCCGCTCCTGCCGGTTTCGGGCAGTGAATTCGGCCATATGGCCAGGCCCGACCACGAGCTCATGCAGAAGGTTCGCTGGCAGGCAGGAGCACACCTTCAAACGGTTAATCACTGCGGACGCTGCCGCGCCGACGCGGCCGGGATCATCGGCAGGGACAATCCCGCCCGCACCGCCGAGCTTTTAGCGGAAGCGGCTGCGGCACCCCCTGGCGCGCGGAATGCCCGTCCGAATATCGCCGTTGCTACCCGCGAAGGAGTGCTCGTCAACCAGCACCTCGGCGCAGCGGAGTCTTTTGAAATTTACTCGTGGGAAAACGGGATGCCTTGTTTCAAGGAGCGCCGCAGTGCGCCCGCCCCGGGTTCCGGGGAAGAGCGGTGGCGCAGGCTTGCGGCAGCACTTGACGACTGCTGCACCATGCTGGTCTACCGGGCCGGACAGAGCCCCTGCAAGGTGCTCCTCGACGAAGGAATCAAAGTTATCGAAACGGAAGGCGTCATCGTCGACCTGCTGGAACGTGCTTTTACCGGAAAAACCATCCCGAGCCATGCCTCACTGCCGTGCGGAGACGGCTGCGGCGGAAACGGCGGGGGCTGCGGGTAGGCGGGCATTACCGTAAATAAAACGCATCACAACCTGATAATTTTTTTAAAGGAGATCGAGATGGAAAAACCGCAGCGACACATTCTACTGTGCAATAGTTTTCGAGCGGGCGGCGCACCGCAGGGCGCCTGCAACAAAAAGGGAGCTCCCGCCCTCATGCAATACCTGCAGGAGGGGCTCGCCGACAGGGGGATGGACGATAGTGCCATATCGCTGACCAACTGCCTCAATGTCTGCGATCGCGGCCCGGTCATGGTCGTGTACCCCGACGGCTATTGGTATGGCGGGATCACCGAAGAACGAATCGACGCGATTCTCGATGCCCTGCAATCCGGCACCACGGTCGAGGAATTTCTCATAGCCTGAGCGAGCTCCATTATGCCTTATAACGATAGCCGTCAACACGTTACCATTGTAGACTCGACGCTTCGCGACGGAGCGCAGGCGCCCGGCGTAGTACTTTCTGCGAGCCACCGGCTTAAAATCGCCGACCTGCTCATCGGCGCCGGGCTTACGGACCTTGACGCCGGCATTCCGGCAATGGGGCCGGATGAAGAAAAATTGCTGCGGACCTTGACCAACAGGTTCCCCGGAAAAAGGATCATTGCCTGGTGCCGGGCTCTTCCAAAGGATCTTGATGCCGCCGAAAAATCCGGCTGCAGCGCGGTTCACATCGCCTTTCCCCTGTCGGAGCTTCACCTCGCTTCGATCAACCGGAATCATGAGTGGCTCTTTTCCTCCCTCGCCGGCCTTGTTGGATCCGCCCGACACCGTTTCAGTTTCGTCTCGGTCGGCTTGATCGATGCCACCCGCGCGGATCGTTCCCTGCTTATTCGTTTCTGCCAAAGGGCCGAAGCAGTCGGTGCAGATCGTGTTCGTCTTGCCGATACTGTCGGAATTCTCACGCCGACAAAAACGGCGCGGCTATTCAATGATCTCCGGTCGGTTGTAAACCTTAAAAAAATCGATTTTCATGCCCATAACGACCTCGGCATGGCTACTGCAAATGCGGTCACCGCAATTGATTCCGGGGTTGATTCTATCAGCGTTACTGTCAACGGTCTCGGGGAAAGGGCGGGCAATGCAGCACTGGAAGAGGTTGCAATAGCTCTGCACCTTGACGGCACGATCCCGTGCCCACTTGACCTATCGAAAATATCCCGCCGCAACCGCCTGGTGGAACGCGGCTTCGAGCAGGCGCGGCGGTTTAGCTTGGAGCGGACCGCGCAGCAAGTTTTGGACGCCTACCAGGAGATCGGATCGTACCAGAAACGCCCGCGCTGATCGCGCGCGTGCCGGTTCCGCTCGCTGCCTAGCCATAGAAAACTCGGCGGCCAGTCACCGTTTCGCTGGAGTTGCGCTGAGGAAAGCGCGAGCGGTTCCCACCCGCAGGCGGTGGTCCAAGCTTGAGCGTCCGTCACCAGGTAGTAGCAGCGAGCGCCCGGGCCAATAATGTAGCGGCAGGATGGCCTCCCCGCCGCGCTCGACGACGTACAAGCCTTGGGGCGCCAATTCATCGGTTGCCCGCGCTCGGAGGT
>CAWDOZ010000172.1:0-6267 GCA_963803935.1 uncultured Fibrobacterota bacterium
AACTTCTGGTGCGACTTTACCACCGCCGATTCCTTCCTGGATTACGTGGGGATGGATATCTATCCGTCCTCAACGCCACCTCCACCGCATACGCCACTCTTATAGGAACGCCCGATCCGGGCGTCTCTACTTACACGTTTATGGCTCAGCGGGCCCAGGCGGCACCGTATAACCTTCCGCTATGGGTCAACGAGTCGAGCGACCTGCGCTGGAGTATTCCCGGCGGCGCGGCCGGTGCGGCGGAGGCGGATATCTACATTGGCAGCGGCTGGGCCGGGGCGCATAACCGATGCGTGGAACGGGTGGGTGTCGTCGGTGCCCATTGCGTGGGCGCAGTATATCGGCGTGCAGGGTTGGGATTACTTCGACACCCCCATGTTGCTGTGTACGTTGACAGACCCGAACAATACGCATATCGCCGCCGGCAATCGGATAAGTTCATGCCCGAATGTATGGCCTCGCTGCCATCGGTAGCAGCTACTGGCAAACCGGCTTACGGTAGTCTTGCCGCATCCTTTAAGCCCCACCTCTGCCGCCCTGTCGGGGTCGCCCAATCCGTCCATGCTTGGTGCACCGGTGACCCTGACGGCGTTGTACCGACCATTGTAGCACGTGTCTTGCCCTGGACGTAAGGGCCATGATGATTTGACGTCATCCCCACCTTCCTCCTAGTTAAACTAGGCGGTCCCCTTAGAGTTCCCAGCGTTACCTGATGGCAACTAAGGGCGAGGGTTGCGCTCGTTGCTGGACTTAACCAAACATCTCACGACACGAGCTGACGACAACCATGCAGCACCTGTGTAGAGTGTCCCTTGCGGGAAGGCTCCCATCTCTGGGAACTTTCACTCCCATGTCAAACCCAGGTAAGGTTCTTCGCGTTGCATCGAATTAAAGCACATGCTCCACCGCTTGTGCGGGCCCCCGTCAATTCCTTTGAGTTTCACCCTTGCGGGCGTACTTCCCAGGCGGGATACTTAATGCGTTAGCGACGACGCTGGAAGGATTGACTCCCCCAACATCTAGTATCCATAGTTTACGGTTAGGACTACCAGGGTATCTAATCCTGTTTGCTCCCCTAACTTTCGAGCCTCAGCGTCAGTATAGGACCAGGAGACCGCCTTCGCTGCTGGTGTTCTTTCAGATATCTACGCATTCCACCGCTACACCTGAAATTCCATCTCCCTCTTCCTTACTCAAGAACCGCAGTATTAAAAGCCGGCCTCAGGTTAAGCCTGAGAATTAGACTCCTAACTTACGATCCCGCCTACGCTCCCTTTACGCCCAGTGATTCCGAACAACGCTCGCCCCCTACGTATTACCGCGGCTGCTGGCACGTAGTTAGCCGGGGCTTCCTCGAGCGGTACCGTCAGGCTCCGGCAGTATTATTACCGAAACTTTTCTTCCCACTCAACAGAGCTTTACAATCCGAAGACCGTCATCACTCACGCGGCGTTGCTGCGTCAGACTTTCGTCCATTGCGCAAAATTCCCTACTGCTGCCTCCCGAAGGAGTCTGGGCCGTATCTCAGTCCCAATGTGGCCGTACACCCTCTCAGGCCGGCTACCCATCATAGCCTTGGTGGGCCGTTACCCCGCCAACAAGCTAATGGGCCGCAAACTCATCTCCAAGCGATAACGTACAAGTAGAGGTCATCTTTAATCCGTCGGTCATGCGACCATCGGACCACATCCGGTATTAGCCCCGCGTTGGCAAGGTTATCCCAAACTTGAAGGTAGATTGTTTACGTGTTACTCACCCGTTTGCCGCTTTACTCGAGGGTTGCCCCTCTTTCACGCGCGACTTGCATGTATTAGGCACGCCGCCAGCGTTCGTTCTGAGCCAGGATCAAACTCTCCATTAGAGTTTATTAATCCTAGTTTATTATACTCAAGAATCACGGAAAACCGATCACACACATCGAAATTTTCAAAGAGCCGTTGTCGATTTGTTTTTCGACAGTTTCAAAATATAATATTCGCCAAACTTACTTTCAAATTTAATTTTTTTTATTTCAAAAAAACTTCCGGTTTTTCATCACTTTCGTACCGGTTCGTTTTTAACAGCCTGAAGAAAATACTAGGTATTTCCATTCCGCGCAACTCTTTTATGAGAATATCGTTATTTTATTTTCAAACCCCCGAAATATGCCCTTTTTGCCGATTTCAGGGTGTTTCGGCCACCCCTGCACCCTCGCCGGATGCCGCATCGGGTATCCGCTCCTCCCTGTCGCCCGTATAATCCGCAGATTCGACCCCACATCCCCCCTGTTTCAGCTGTTTTCGGGTAAAACTCCACCCTGGAAGACTGTGCCGTGCACCTGCCGCCCCCGTAGAAATGCAATTAGTATATTAAATATTCATTATATTGCACCTGAGCATAACGTTTCTGCAATCCCTGGACTTTGTCATATTTTAAAACCTTTTCCAGTTTCGGTAACCGATCGTACGCTCTGGGATGATCCCATAAAATATTGATATGTATCAAGTTATGTAATAATAGCGCTCGATGAAACCGCATATCTTTCCAATTCCGGGGTCATCGGTGCAATCCGAATGTATACTATTACTGTACCTTGCAAGAGATGTACCGCTGCGTCCCGGAGAACCGACGCAGAGCCAGTGCCCCTTAACCATTGAAACCTTTTCCAGGAGGTAGTTCCATGGCCACCGAAAAACTCGATCCGGTATTCGACGATACCAACCCTTCGACCATCAAGGATGCCCAGGTCAACCCACAAACCACCGATTCGGCCGACCCGGTTGAAAATTCGGGTTGTTGCAGGGGCATGAGCTGCAGGAAGAAGATACTTATAGGGATAGCGGTAGCGATTGTGCTTATCGGCATTATCGCGGCAATTGTGGGATGTATGCGGAATTGCAAATGCGGGGAATCGAAATAAAAGCCTTTGGTGGGGGAACCTCGCTTCGCGAGTTCCCCCTGGCCTGAAGCCGCCAAAGCGCGTCTTCAGGCACACCCCCTCCTGCGGAGGTACGCGGCGATGTCTGCCTTCGGCAGACGCTCGCGTACCCCCGCAACGCTCCCATTAGGTAGAAAACACACGGGAAGATTTACAAACTTGAATCGGCAAATCAAAATCGAGTTTAGAAAAGAGGGGGAAATCCGCAAGTTCCGGCATTTTGGCCTCACTCCTTCGGCTCCTCTCTTCCATTTTGCCCAATAGGTTTATTCTTTAACCCTCTAATCCTCCAACAGTGTTTTTCAATCATTCCGTCGTCTACGCTTCGACGCATTTATGCTGTTAAGTATCGATGCTGTTTAGCCAACGGTAGCTTCCCGATGCCTCCCCGGAAGTCCATCTTCCCGACCTAAGCACAATTAAGCGCATTTCTTCATCCTCCGATGCACTGTAATAAGAAGCGGCTTAAGAAGGCCCGTGCACTGCGCGAATGCCCGGCCGCCTCCGGAAACAATCATCAGGGAGGATTCCATGCTTTTACCGTTTATGTAAACACGCACATTCACAGCCGGTCGCAAAAAAGTGAAACCATTGTATTAACACCTCAAACAGGAGAAACAGTATGAGTATCGGCATAGGCTCGGGCGGCGGTCAGGACCTGACCTCCCTCTATCAGAGTCTTATTAATACAATCAATTCAAATTCCAGCAGCGGCATTACGGAATCGCAGTTTCAAAATGCGGTATCAACTCTTGATCCCAATGCGGACCTCACCAGTTCGCAAACCAAGTCATTGTTCAATGAGTTGGACACCAACGGTGACGGTACGGTGAGTTCAAGCGAAATGATGTCGGCGCTCCAATCGGCCGGGGCGCAAATGCAGGCGAACATGCCGCCTCCCCCCCTCCTCCTGATGGGTCTTCGGGAAGCGGCGGCAGTTCCGGCAGCGGTGATACGCTGACGAGTGCCCAGAAGAGTACGGTGGACTCCATTCTTTCCAAGTATGATTCGTCCAACCTTACCTCTTCCGATGTCTCCGCCATCAACAAGGCATTCCAGAGCGCCGGAATTACTTTTGGGAAAGGGCTTGCCGACGAGGTAACGTCGCAGGGGTTCGACGTCCAGACTATGATGAAGCTCGACCCCGATAATCCCAATGGTTCGCAGACCTCATCCTCAACCGACGCCTCGACTACCGGTTCAACGAGCGATGCAGCAACCACCGCATCGTCCGGCACCAGCGCGGCCGAATCCTCGCTGTTTGACAACCTGATACAGTATCTTCAGTCGACAGGTTCGTCGAGTTCCGGAGCCTCGTCGACATCGTCAAGCTCAGCGGATGCATCCGGCTCTACCGACAGCACGTCGCTTGCAAGTTACCTGCAAACACTCGCGTCATCGAGCGGGACAAGCTCGGATAAGGTTTCTGCGATGTTCAGCTCGCTCCTGAGTTACCTGCAGAACAGCTCGCAATACGATCAGTCGGGCAGTGCCAGTTACGGCGCAGGCAGCTCTTCGAGCATGCTCAGCAGCGTTTACGGATAATTATATCCGCTTTCGGGACAGGGAAGTCCCCTGTTTTTCTCTCTCTACGAAAGAAGAACAGCGGACGTTACTCTCCCTGTTCCGGATCACGATATCGGTGCACAAGCGCATGGCGGACAATCTTCCGAAGATGATCGACCAATTCCTTCATGGAATCTACTTCCGACTTCAGCACGGCAAATTCGCTCATGCGGACAGTTCTTCCTGCCGGCGCGTTCTTCCCCGAAGTGAACTCGGAACCGTACCGTTTCAGCCAACGCTGAAGGTTGCTTCGTTCGACGCCGATCGACCGGGCAAAAACGGCAATCGGGCGACCGCTTTCCAGAAGCGAAAAGACAGTTTCCCGTTTGAATGCTGCATCGAAGCGGCGGCGTTTTTGTACCATAACGGTGCGCTAAAAAAACGAGCTGTTTTGAATGGAGGCGTAATGGTTACCCACATAGGCATTATCCGCAAAAAGCGGGCTTTCGTAGATAAAACGGCTGCTCCCATCGCTGCCGGTGTCGCCGTATGCCGCCCCGGAAATCCCCTCGATGGTACCGTATTGCAGATGCACTGCGGCCCCGGCAAGTTCCTGGTAATAAACCAGCGTTCCCAGCGGACTATTCATGATACGGCAGCTCTCCCGTTCAATGATAACCGGGAACGGCCGGACAGCCCGGTGCGCCACCTTCAGAATGATTCCCGAGAAGAGTATTGCGGTAAGCGCAAGCAAGGCCGCTAATTGCAAACGGACAGTCCGGCTCGTGAACGGATCCACCTTTACTTTAGCGCGGCTGACCGGATCGGATTCCGCATCGGCATACCCGGCCGGGCTGAATCCGTTGCGTATATGATGCTTCAGGCGCCGGTAGCTCGCGAGTAATTCGCCGCAGGCATGGCAAGATGCACAATGCAGCTCTATACCTCGTTTATCAAGCTCATTGAGGTCATTGTCGATATACCGGCTGATCTGCCGTTTAAATTGTGCACATTCGCTCATAGTGATGATCCTGACTTTTGAAATTCCTTCCGCAGTTTTTCCCGGCATCGAAAAATTCTGGTGCGGACCGTATTCAAGGAAATCTGTAATATCTCCGCGATTTCCTCATACGAGAGCCCGTCAATGTCGCACAAGAGAAGCGGGATACGCTGGGCATCGGGCATCTTATCAAGCATTCGACGAATAAGGTCGAAGATCGTCCGCACTATCCGCAGGATTCCGGTGTCCGCAGGAAACCTCCTCCCGGAAATAACGTTCGAGCAATCCAAGCCTGCGCCGGGATCTGCGCCGGGCATCGATGCTCTTGTTGATAACGATGCGGTAGAGCCATGTTTTCCGCGACGATTTGCCATCGAATGTGCCGGTCCGTTCTATCGCCGCAATATAACTGTCCTGCACGATATCCCGCGCAGCTTCGATATCGTACAGTATCCGGTAAGCGACATTGACCAGATTTTGCCGATAGCCGCAGATCTCCTCCACAAAACCCTGCGCAGGATCGCTTTCCGAACTCGCTTCTGCAGGCATGATCATAGGTCAGGTTTGGTTTCTATGGTTCATCGACGCCTCGTTGCTGTGGAAATCACGGAAAGTTCACCGGGCTCCCCATGCCGGTCAGCGACCCGGCGCTCCCGGTTTATCGGGCTGATCATGACCACGATTATCTTTGAAAGCCGGCAGCATGGTTTTCATCTTTTGCATCATGGCGGATTTCCAGAGGTCGTATTCATCCTCGGTCAAAAGCGATTTAATGTCAAGGTCACGCTTGATCTGGGCGAATTCAATTTCGCCGAGAATCCGGGTTTTTTTTGCAATCGCGCCC
>CAWDOZ010000173.1:0-5867 GCA_963803935.1 uncultured Fibrobacterota bacterium
ATGTTTCCTGTTTTCCTTGGTTCAGACGTATTGCTAGAAGTTCGACGCGGTGCAGCGAGTCCTAACCCCAGGTCCGTTTCAAAACCGGAACGGGGAGTGAGCGACCGGCGGTCGATGCCCGGTGCAACGCTGCCAGGGCCTCGGCGACCAGCTGATATTCCGCTGTTTCCATAAGAGCAAGCTCAACAACCGTAAGCTGGTCCCGAGATCGGGCCCGCTGCGGGTGCGGCGCTTGATTGAATTGTAGAGGCCGAGAATCTCCCTTTTCTTCAATTTACGGGTTGTGGTACGCGGCAATGGCTGGGAAACCACGACAAAATCGGAGATCCTGCGGTATACGGGGAGGGCCTTTGCAAGCTGCAGGAGTTCATCCCTGAGCAGGGAAGTCGCCTGGGCAATGGATTGCTTTTTCCGGATTTCCTCGGAGGGGAATATTACTGCGGCAACCAATTCTCCCGCCTCCTGCGACACGCCGAAAATGCCGATTTCTTCAATGAGGGGAGACTGTTCATAGTAATCTTCTCAGGTCGTCCGGGTAGACGTTTTTCCCGGTAGCAAGAACTATGACATCCTTTTTTCTCCCGGAGATGTAAAGAAATCCGTCCTGGTCGAGCCGACCGAGGTCGCCGGTGTGAAACCAGCCGTTATCGTCGATCGCCTCTTTTGTCAAGGCATCGTTGCGATAGTACCCGAGAAAAACGCAGGTGCCCCGAACCAGGATTTCGCCGATTCCCTCCTCATTGGGGTGGAGTATGGTTATCTCGTTTTGCGGCAGGGCCGGCCCGACCGATTGGGGCCGGGCGTCCCCGGCCGGGCAGACCGTTATGGGTCCGAAGGTTTCTGTCAACCCGTACCCTTCGACGATATTGAACCCCATGAGCCTGAATCCGTTCCAGTACTTCTTATTCAGAGCCGCCCCGCCCGAAATAATAACCTTCAACCGCCCGCCGAAGCCCTTATGCACCGCGCTGAAAATCTGCCTGCGGAAAGCTTGCGACCCCGAATTTCCCAGAAGAGAGGATATCCCGTGCATGGAGGCAAACGCCATGCCTGCAGCCGTACCTTTTTTCCTGACATTGCGGATAACGCTTTCGTAAAACAGCCCGACCATTTTCGGTACTGCCGGCAGCATGGTGATGCCCTTGTCCTGAAGCGCCTCCAGGATGAGCGGGGCGCTGACATAGGGGACGAGTACCACTGCCATGCCGCCGCACAGGGGGCCGGAGACCCCCGCCGCAAAGCCGAAAACATGGTGCAGGGGAAGAACGGCCAGCACCGTGTCGCCGGGCTTAAGTTTCATTCTCGGAATGGCATAATTGGCAACCGGCGTGAAATTTTTCTGGGCCAGCACCACGCCCTTGGCCTTGCCGGTAGTTCCGGAGGTAAATATGATCGCCATCGGGTCATCGGGATGGAATTTTGCGGCAAAGGCATCGAGCCGGTCGTCGCCCCGGGCGATAAAATCCCGGAACCGTTCGAACTCCTCGGCCGGTTCCTCGCCGAAGGTGATGATTTTTTTCAGGAGGCCGCGCCTCTTCATTATCGATTTGAAGAGTCCTTCATACATTTGCGAGCAGAAAACGATATCCGCTTCGGTTACCGAAAGTATTTCTTCGATCTCGCCGGCCGGAATGCCGGGATCGATGGGGACCGTACAGGCCCCCGTGAGGAAGATGGCATGATAGGCCAGTATCCACTCCGGCGAGTTTTCGCCGATGACGGCAGCGATCTTGCCCTTTCCCAGGCCAAGGCCTTTGAGTACCGACGTGAGCCGGTTGATGTCGCGGTGAAAGGCGGCGAAGGTCCAGGTCTGGTACGCTCCTCCACGCTTGATATGCAGGGCGGGGAGACGTGCATACCGGTCGCAGGCATGTGCGAGGAGATCTGCATAGCAATAGGTGTTCATCCGATTCTCATAATAAATTTCTAATCGCTGCCATGAAGAAGAAATAATCAGCATGGAAGGCGGGTGAACGGGCATAGCGGAACATCTGCGAACCCGGATTTTGAGATCAATCTTTTAAATATATCCCTTTTAAATATCCGAAGTATTTATTATTTTGCCTTCTGCCGTGATGCCGGAAAGATGCGGGCATAACTACCACTGCTAATTTTGGGGGAGAGTGATTTTATGATTATGAAATTCGCCACCGGAATTTTTCTCGCTGCAATGTTGCTGCCATGGGCGGTCCGGGCGGATAACTGCTTTATCCACCGGCATCCGACCTCGGATCCCGATCCCTTCGTGACCACCGACACCAATGGGGTACAAACCGTCTATTTCTATTGTACCCAGGACAAAATCAGCGGCGGAGTCGGCTCTTACCCTATCGACACCATCCACTGTTACTCATCGAACGATATGTTTCATTGGAAAGACGTCGGGGTTGCATTAAATGAAAAAAGCGTGCCGTGGGCGGCGGACAGCGATAAATTGTGGGCGCCGACCGTGTACTATTTGAAAGGCCGGTACCAGATGATCATCCCGGAAAAGACCGCGGTCGGGTCGTATAATTTCACCGCATGGTCCACCTCCCCCACAGGACCCTTTACCCCGGCGTCCGTCGGCGAGCTTCCGGGGTCTGTTGTCAATGTAATAGATCCGTTTGTCTTTGCCGATACGACCGACTCCGTCCGCATCTGGCTCTCGTACCGGCACCAGGATGGGGAGGATCTGGGATTTGTCAGGATGAACGACAGCGGAACGAGGGTGGACAGCACCGGCACCGGGTTGTATGGCAATATCGGCAACGACATCGTCACAACCGGCGGTGGATCGGCCTACTATGAAGGGTCGTGGATATTCAAGAATAACGGGTTCTATTTTCTGGTCTACGCCCGATCCGTAAACAATGCAAACGAAATTATCGCCTACTCGACCGCCCACAGCGCTATCGGTCCGTGGACCTACCGGGGTCAGATTTTTCCCGCCAATGCAGGCGAATGGACGATTCACTCCGGCGTATGCCAATTCAAGGGCCAGTGGTATGTTTTCTGGCATAATACTACCTTCGGCGGTTCGCTCTACGGATCGAAACGATGCGCCGGAATAGAATATATGCGTTTCAAGAACGACAGCACCATCGATACCGCGGGCCTTACCAAGTCGAACCGCGGCGTCGGCATACCGAGCGCCTACGATGATTCGCTCCAGCTCGATCGCGGCGTGATTACCGGGGCAAAAACCTCCGCGCACTCCTACAATTATGTGAAGGGCAACGTCTACGATATTGCCGATACCGGCTGGTACCTGGATACCATTGCAAATAATGCGTCGGTCATTTATGACAGCGTCAATTTCACGCCCGACTCCGGCATGACCGGACCGACCTCCCTGACGGTTCAGGAGGCTTCCACGGTATCAAACGACACCATCATAACCTGGCTCGATTCGGTGAACGGCGAGCTTCTGGGGAAGATGGTGATACCCGGTACCGGATCGTTGACCGACTGGAATACCGTATCCCTCAACGTCAGCCCCAGCCCGCTGCCCGCCGGTCACCATAACCTTGCCGTTTCTTTCAAGGTGCCCACCGGGTCGAACAACCTGGAGGTAAACTGGATCAAATTCGGCGAGACCAGGATTATCACTCCCGTTATCCCGAACGACGCCGGCGCGGTTCCCGCTGTTTTTTCCTGCAAGCGCCTCGGCAGGAGTTCGTTCATGATTACCGGTGATGCGGTCTCGGAAATAATTCTTGTCGACCTGGCGGGAAGGAAGGCGGCGGAACTGGCGGAGAGCCGGTCTGCGGATCACAGGAGCGTTGAGGTCGGTTTCGATGCGGCCAGGCTTTCCTCGGGTGTCTATGTTTTGAGTGTGAAGAACCGGAACGGGCTCTTTCACCATCGGTTTGTTTTTTAAGGCGACCTGAAGAATAAATAGTGAAAAACAGGAAGCAAGCATAGCCTTTACTTGTAGTTTCTATCCGAAAGAGATTAAACCCCGAAAGCATGGTATAATGATAGTATTACCGGATGTCAGATCTCTCAATCTTAAAGATGGCACCTTCGATCTCGCCGGAATATCCCGAGGCATCGCTCTTTGCAATGTCCGCGACGAACGGATCGCCCTTGCCGCAAATCACCTGATAGAGGCCATTTGCCATGCCATCCGCAGGGATCTTCCGCTCGTCAATACTGAATCTCCCGAGACTAATACTATTCTCCTGGCTATATCCGACCGCACCTCACCGGCAGAATCGTACGAACTTGCGATTTCACCCGGCGGTATCCGTATTACCGGGAATGGTCCGGCCGGGCTATTCTACGGCATTAAAACCCTTTGTCAAATAATCGGGCAGCACGGAGCCCGATTGCCCTGCTGCGAAATTACCGACTCACCCGACTTCCCGCATCGCGGATTCTATCACGATGTCACCCGCGGAAAAGTTCCGACTCTCGCCACGCTCAAATCGCTTGTGGAAAAGCTTTCATCATACAAAATCAACCAGCTGCAGCTCTATATCGAGCACTCGTTCGCCTTTAAACAACTTCCTGATTTATGGTACGACAAGGATCCCTTGACGCACGAGGAGATACGCGAGCTCGACGCCTGGTGCTGGATGCATTGCATCGACCTCGTGCCCTCACTGGCAACCTTCGGGCACCTGTACGAGCTGCTGCGCATCAAGCGCTTCGAGCATCTCCGGGAGGTCGATCTTCCCGCAGGCGGGCCGACGCCCAACCTCTGGGACCGCATGGCGCACCATACCATCGATGCCGCCAATCCCGAAAGTTTCCGGCTTATAAAAAGCATGCTGGACGAATTCCTGCCCCTTTTTCAGTCGCCGTACTGCAACGTCTGCTGCGACGAAACCTTCGACCTCGGCGCGGGCAGGAATCGCGACCGCGCGGCAGCGGCCGGGAAGGGACGGCTCTACATCGAGTTCGTAAAGAAGCTGGTCACCGTGGTACGGGAGCACGGCAAAACGCCGATGCTCTGGGGGGATGTTATCCGTAACTACCCGGAACTCCTGCGGGAGCTTCCGAAGGACCTGGTATTCCTTAACTGGGGATATGCCCCGGACGTAACCGATGAGGCGGCGCGGACCTTTGCTCACCACGGCGTGCGTCAGTATGTCTGCCCCGGTGTGCAGGGATGGAGCCGGTTTGCAAATAATATCGACGCCGCGACCGGGAATATCCGTGCAATGGTGCGCTTTGGCCGGGAATATGGAGCGGAGGGGGTGCTTACGACCGACTGGGGGGATTGCGGCCATGTCAACTTCCCGGCAGGCTCGTACCATGGCATGGCGCTCGGGGCGGCGCTTTCGTGGAACGCGGCGAGCTTCCCGGACGATGCGGCGTATGACGCGGCATTTTCGCGAGTTGCATGGAATGACTCTTCGGGGCGAATCGTCGTTCTGCTCCGGGAGCTCGGGAGCCTCTGCTTTTACCATTTCGGAAACCTGTATGCCTGGGCTTATGGGCTTGAGGGATTGTGGAACAAGGAAACTGAAGTAAAAGAAATGGAAATTGATGATTGCGTGGTGCGCTGTCGTCGAGCTTCGGCAATAGCCACCGCCCTTGCCGATCTGCGCGATTCGGGATCATTCACCGGAGAGCGTACCGATCTCGATGAATTCATTTGCGGAAGTCATGCGGTGCGCTGGACGCTCGGTCTGCTTGCCTTTAAGAAACGATATGAATATAACCAGGCTGATTGTCCGGAAGTCTATGGGAGCGGGCAGCGGCTCATCGAAGAGGGGAGAGCGACCCTCGGAGAATTTGAAGCGCTCTGGAGAAGGAGAAACAACGAGTCGGAACTCAGGAACGTGAGCCGGACATTTGAAAGGGTGTTTGAAAAAATAGCAGAACTTAATCAAAATCAAATGCTTTTGGATGGCTGAGCCCGGGACCGACCCACC
>CAWDOZ010000174.1:0-45411 GCA_963803935.1 uncultured Fibrobacterota bacterium
GGAACCTGTCAATAAAAATGAGACACTTTGTTGAGATGGTTAGCTCACCGGCGTTTCGACCGGGTTTTTGATGATCGGTTTATTGATCCAGACCTCTTTTGGTACCTGCTCGACCGAAGGCACCCCTTTTACAAAACGCTCAGGATGATCCAGATAGGCATTCATCAGAGTGATCGATCGAGCATTTAAAATGCCTTCGCAATGGTTATAATGAACGCTGTCCGGCGTTAGCATAGCTATGCCGCTGTGACGATGCTCGGTGTTATACCAGGTGAAAAACTGCCGGCAGAACGACCTGGCGTCCTCAATGGATCCGAAATGTTCGGGGAACCCCGGTCGATATTTGAGCGTTTTAAAGCCCGACTCGGAATAGGGGTTATCATTTGAGACGTGCGGCCGAGAATGCGTTTTGGTGACGCCGAGATCGGCCAGTAATTGACCGACCGTTACGGATGTCATGGAACTACCCCGGTCGGCATGGATAGTAAGTTGCCCCGGACGAATCTCCTGTTTCAAAATGGTATCTGCAATAAGCCCTTCGGCCAGCTCGGCAGATTCTCGATAAGCAACCATCCATCCTACAACATTTCGGCTATACACATCAATGATTTTGTACAGATAAAAATAAGTCCATTTTGTCGGTCCCTTTAATTTTGTGATGTCCCATGACCATAATTCATTGGGCTTTGTTGCCAGGAGTTCCGGCTTTTTATAATGCCGGGGTGTTGATTGACGCCGTTGTTTGTTCATGCCACGGCGAGCCAGAATACGATACATGGTGCGTTCGGAACATATTCGTTCACCTTCATCCAAAAGAACAGCATATACCTCTCCCGGAGCCGTATCGCGAAAACGTTCTGAATTCAAAATCTGCAAGGCATGACGTTCTTCATCTTCTGTCAAACGACGTGGTGAAGAACGACACGGCACAATCGGAGGCTCCTGCGGCACGGGTCTTTGAGAGCGATAATATGAAGATCTTGGTTCTCCAAAGGCTGAGCAGAGCGATTTAGTCGAATGAATTGCTCGATTTTCGGCTATCATTTTTCGGCGCTCTGCTCTGAGGTGCTCCGGGAGTCCATCTCCATGAATGCTGAGAGTTTTTTTTGGAGCTCAACCAAAAGTTCGGTTTTATGCAGTCGTTTCTCGGTTTGTTCGAGCCTTCGGCGTAATTGCTTGTTTTCGGCGAGAATAGCCTCCCGGCTTTTCTCTTGCACATTTGCAATGCTGTGACCGTTGAGAAGCCCCTGATCCCGCTGCTTGGACCAGTTATGAACCATCGAATAATAGAGCCCTTCCGTTCGCAAATAAGCACCAATGGCTCCGCTTCCATCCACACGAAGAGTATCGACTTGTTTCAACACCTTCAGCTTGTAGGCATTGGTCAGACGCCGGCGAGTGATGTGGGCAACAACTTCAGGTTCAGGTTTCGGATTCACGTCAGCAGGAACTCCGGTCGGCCTACGGCCTCCCTCCGTTTCTGCTGACGTGCCTGACGGCTTATCATTCATATGCATATAGAATCCATTAATCGCCCTGCAGGTCCTAGGTTAGCTCGGAACAGAAAACTGTCTCATAAATATAGTCAGAGAGGGTGGAGAAATTCATGGTAACTCTCAACTCAGTAAAGCGAAAGGTGGAAAGCTTCTTTGCTCTGCGCATTGGCGAGACAGTGATCGTGCAGTTAAACGGGGAGGTGAAATTGTGCATGGATATTCTGACTCCCGGTGGGTTAAAAATTGCCAACGGCTGTATCGAAGCCTTAACCAGCCAGGGAACTGACGAAGATGAAGTGCGCGTTATTTCAGCTGCAATAGGTACGCCTTCCAAAGCCATGCTGCAGTAACATCACCACATTCCTAAGGGAGCTCTAACCATGAGCGTGGAGATTATGTTCGACGATTTGAAAGATAAAAAGCAGAAAGAACTTATGAAAGCGATTGGAATCAAAGATTCCGCCGAAATGAACTGGGACATCGTTCCCATCACGATTATTGAAACTACCTCTGATAAACTTTAAAAAGGAGCTATCATGGCTATACCTGATGAAGAAATTTCAACCGGCAGGGTAAATATTGTGAGGCTTTTAATGGTTCGGGAGAAGTCTGTTCGATTCCACAAGGCGTTCTGTACCGCTGAAACAGTCGTGAATGCGGTCAGGCCCATGTTCAAAGGCAGCTACCGGGAAATAGTCGTTGTCGTTGGTATGGATAATACTAACTCACCCACGGTAATCCATACTGTGGGTGTTGGCTCTCCGAACCAGTCCGTTGTATGCATGGCGTCAATCTTTAAACCTCTTCTGTTAAGCAATGCCGTGAGTTTTATCCTTTGTCACAATCATATTTGTGACCAGATGAAGCCATCGCAAGCTGACCGGGAACTGACGGATAAAATAGGCGATCTCGCAAAAATGCTGGAACTGCACTTTCTGGATCACCTGATATTGAATGCCGATGGAACAGAATTCTTCTCTTTCAAGAATATGGGGCTGCTGAAAGAATAAAGGCATAAAAGGTCGAAACATGGCTGGGAGGTATCTTTGGTCCCCCCTCGGTACGATTGAGGATTCTACGTGAGCGAGATGGCGAAATTGAGCGAATTTCGCCATCTAAATGTACTCTTTTAACAATCTGAATAATCGCACGTCACACCCAGAATCTTTTCCAGTAGTTTCGTCTTAGCGATGGGGAAATCGATATCCCAACCAATAATTTTGCTTTTAAAGAAGTATGTATTGGCTATGCCAATATTTTTAATTCGGTGAAGCCTTTTTTTCAATGCCTGATCAGTAATGTGAACTCGTATTCCATTCGGTATCTTCCAAATTACAATTTTCATTATTCCTCTTTCTGTTCCGTGCGGATTCTGTACCAATTAGTGCAGGTGGGAACAGAGGATAGTACTAAAAATTTGCAGAATTATAAACTCGATTTCGAAGATTTATTCGGAGCGACGAAAAAGAAGTTTCGGATCCCTACCTGAGGCCTAATCGCTTTTGCAAAAGGAGGCGGTATGAGCGATTGCTACAAGCACAAGAACATTCCCTTGCATGAGGTTCAGTCTGTCAAATGCAGTACCATCTATTGCGGTCACTGCAATACGAAGTGTCCAGTTTGCGGCAACCAGTCGAGGGTTATTGCAAAGTGAGGGGAGGATTCCAGCGGGCTTTCTGAGCAGGCCTATGGCTCCTTCAAATTCTGCGAACTTCCTGAAGAGAATGTTTTCCCATTTTCCATCATTGGTCACCATTGAAAGGTATCATCCGCAGTGCTCAAAGGCGACTACTGAAGTGGTTCTGATGTGCATCTACGCTCAGGTTTCCCGAAGGCTGATTCGCCTAAAACGATCCGTCTTCAATCTGCGCCTACTGTCTCATCCCGAATTGACCATTTCCAAGGCCAGCGGAACCACTTTCAATGCCATTTATTTTGACCCGGAGGTCTATAGAAGTGGCGGTCCTCCCGGTATGAATGGCAGGATGATGCTTGGGAGGTTATTGAATAAGAGATAGCTCGAATGATGTCAACATGCAGCAATTCGCCGATGAATTATTTGCTTGCTTATTGAATCTGCGGATAATATTTTCTAAATGTGCAGCTGATAATATAGGCCGGGATAGACTTGTACAACATGCTGAGGTTCTCCCTAATAGCTCCACTCGCTTTTTTAAAATCCCACCCAACTGCTTTACCGTAACCTTTCTGATAAGCCTTTTTTTGCTGGGTTCCATACACCAAAAGACTATTGGAGGGATTATGCAACGCTATTTGAATATCGGCGGCGATTCGGGAATATATGCGTATGAGAGCGGAGATGATTTTATAAGAACCCAATTCAGTGATGGTTCGGTTTATCTCTACACCTATGCGAGCGCTGGCCCACAAAATATCGATCATATGAAGCAACTTGCGGCAGCGGGGCGAGGTCTAAATGCGTTTATTAACACTAATGTTAAAAGATTGTATGCTCGGAAGGAACGATAGGATGGAGTCTGGCAAGGACTGTTATCAAATTATCAGACATATTCAAGTTAACCAGTCGCAACAGATGCCCTTTCGGTGGCCCCAAAATTCTTGCACCCAGGCCCGGATATCCGGCTTCTCCCTCCAGTTTGAGGTGTCACCTGAATCTGGGTGCTGATACGTTCCTTGAGGGCTTGTACGTGCGAAATAATGCCGATTAGCTTGCCGCCTTGCTGCAGATTGGCAAGAGTTTCCAAGGCAGTATCCAGGGCTTCATCATCCAGTGTGCCGAAACCTTCATCTAGGAAGAGTGAGTCTACCCGGACCTTTTGGCTGGCCATATGGGATAATCCCAGTGCCAGCGACAGGCTTACAATAAAACTTTCACCGCCTGAAAGATTTTTGGTTGAACGAATTTCACTCGCCTGATAATTGTCGATTACATTTAGATCCAATGGTTGAGCATAATCTCGAACCAACAGGTAGCGGTCCGTCAGTTTCTGCAACTGGACATTGGCGTGGCCAATCATCATTTCGAAGGTCAGCCCTTGGGCAAAATTACGGTATTTCTTTCCATCTGCGGAACCAATTAACTCGTAAATTTGGTTCCATCTTGCATATTCCTTTTTTTGGGCATCAATGGTCAGAACGAGTTCTATTTGCTGTTGTTTCAAGATGCCATTATCTTTGAGCTTCTGCTGAATACCACCGATTTCCTGCTGGAGATCTCTTTGGGTCCCAGCCAGTGCCGCCACTGCATTTTTGAGATCCTCTAAGGGCTCTTCGGTGATTTTCTTTTGCCGCTCGGCCTCCAGCGCTTGAGTTTTCTCTCGCTCCTTAGAGGCAATTTCGGTTTTTTCGTCTGCAAGCTTCTGTGCTTGTTGGGCCAGCTGTCCGCGCTCGCTCTCGGAGAGGCAGGAAAAATTGTAATTTTCTTCGTCGGCGAAGCCGGACTCTTTTAATCGCGCCAGAAAAGACTCATTAGCCAAATTCAATTGAGGATCCCGAGAGTGAATTGATTTCTCCAATTCATCCATTTTGGCTTTGAGTTGGCCGAGTGCCTGATTGGCTGTCGTTGATATCTGACGTGCACCATCCAGATCCTTGTCGGCGGATTCGATGGCATCTGAAAGACGCTTTTCTTCTTTTTCAGTTTTTTTGTCCCCAAACAGCTCTCTTCGTTCAATGCGAAGGGTTTCCTGATGGTGCAGGAGCTCGATCAATAAATCTTGCTGCTTCTTAATATCGCTTTCTGCCTTGAAGATCTGCTCGGCCTGATGGCGTGCCTGTATGTCGAGGGCTGCTATCTTCTGTTCAAGTTCGGCTCTTTGCTTGTTCCTGGAAACCCACTGATCACGACGCGCTACCAGTTGCATATAGGTTGTGTCGATGCTTTCGACAGCGAGTGCTGAAATCCTGTAGGGTTCAATCTCTTTCTGCAGCGCTTCGAAAGACTTGTCTTGTTGCTCCTGATATCCTGCTGCTTCCTTTCTAAACCGCTCCAGTAATTGTATGACAGTTTCTTTCTCATGAGTAGCGGCCTGAACTTCGCGTTCTCGTTTTATTACTGAATCCTTGACCCTTTCCAGCGAATCCCGAAGTGCAACCAAATCCCTTTCAATGGAATCCACGGCCTCCAAAATGCCGGTAGCGCGAATGAGCTGACGAGAGTTCACGTCCTTCAAGTCTCTAAGCTTCTCGGGAAGCTTAGGATCGGACGCAGCCAATTTCGGGTTAGCGTCCAATATTGCGCAGTTGTCGTTGATCACTTGGTTGGCTTCACCGATTTTTTCTACATGTTCCTTCAGAGCGGAGTCAGTTTGCTCAAGATCTTTGTTCACTTGCGCCAACCTGACTTGCAGGTTGGAGATTTCGCCCGTAACTGATTTTAAGTCGCCCCTCACTATGGTAAGATTTTTTTGTGTCTCATCAGGTATCGGGATGTTACCTTCGGCAAAAGGATGATTTTTGGCTCCGCATAATGGACATGGCTCTCCATCCTGAAGCTGATTGCGGGCCTCTTTGAGATCCTCAATTCGTTTGAGTAATGTCAGCTGGGTTTCAAGTAGCTCCACTTCCTTTTCAAGTCCCACCTGCTTTTCGGTTTGAGTCCCAAGAGTGTTGGCCAGCGTCGATTTTTCCTGCCTGAACGTGGTTTGCCGGCTTTCGAGCTGGGAGCTAACTTGCTGCAATTTGGATAGAGATTCGACGGTCTCAAGGATTTTACTTACGAGGTCTTTCTGATCGGTCAATACCGGATGACATTTTCGCCACACCGCCACGTCTTTGCCATCAAGAATTTTCAAAAGATCGGACTGCTTCTCAGCCAATGCTCGTTGGGTTATCTCCAAACCACGGCTTTCGTTATTCAAATAGGTTGATAGTTCCTGCCAGGTACTCAGTGCCTCCTTGAGCCGGGTTTCCGCTTGCGCTGTTTCATCCTGTTTGCCTGTCAGCTGTATGGCAAGAACCTTCAATGCATCGAACCGGCTTTTCAACCCAGCGAGATGTTCGACCAGTTTTTCATCCTCTTGGGATGCTTTGAGAAGTGCCTGCAACTCATCTAACGTCTTGCGCTTATTGGCCAAATCCTCGCTATCGACTATCTGCTTGGTTTGGATCATTTCGAGAGAGGATGACAACTCCACGACGGACTTACGTGCCGCATTGATGGGAGAATCCTTCTCGATAATTTTCAGGTCGAGCTCGTAGGCCTTTCGAATGATTGGCAGTGTTGCTGCCTGTTCAGTTTTGCGTACCACAAGTTGTTTAGAGGCTATCTTCATGGCATCTTCCGCATGTTTGGCGGCATCAGTGAACTCCGGTAAGGCATTCTGACATTCCCTTATCGAGCCTCGGTTTGCATCTTGTTCCTTGCGAATGGTGGCCAACGCCGCGTAGTCAGCAGAAAGTTCGAGAGCATGATTAGCAAGTCGTAGCCGTTCCTGTTCCGGCGCAAATGTCTCAATTTTAGTGCGCAGCTCAGATTTTGCATGATTGAGCGCCTGCAATTCATCTTCTAGACAGATTATGTGCTCGATCCATGTTATGGCCTGGTTCTTCTGGGCAAGCTGCTTAATAAGCTCTTCTTCCTGTTGCCCTTTCTGATTCAGGCCCGTGGATAGCTGCTGCTCCTCTTCCGAGGTCAAAAGCTCCATCCCAGATAGTTTCGCTTGCAGGAAGTCCAGCTGCTTTTTCTCCTGCGAATGACGGTCATGGACACGAATAGATATCTTGCTGTAAATCTCAGTACCGGTTATCTGCTCCAAAATCGGAGCCCGATCATCGGGTGCCGCCTGCAGAAATACGGCAAAACCTCCTTGGGCAAGTAACATGGATTGGGTGAAGCGGTCAAAATCCATTCCGGTAGCCGCCTCGATCTGGTCTGCCACTCCTCTGATATTGGACTCGAAAATTTCGCCCGAATCCGCATTGGCAATCTCGTGCTTCGGCGCCTGCAGTTCACCTTCGGGTTTTTTTCGTGCCCGGTGCTGGCTCCAATGGCAACGAAAGTGTCCTTCCTGTGTTTCGAAAGTAACCTCGGCGAAGCATTCTCCGGTCTGGCGGGACATGATCTCATTTCCGCTTTTAGTGACCTTGTTTAAGCGAGGAGTACGACCGTAAAGCGCAAGGCAAATGGCATCGAGAATAGTCGTCTTTCCTGAGCCGGTTGGGCCAGTAATGGCGAAAATGCCATCTGATGCAAATGCTGTATGCGTCAGGTCTATTTCCCATTCACCAACCAATGAGTTTAAGTTCTTAAATCTAATCCGCTGTACCCTCATTGTAAGTCTCCCTAATCTGCCTCTTTGTCGCCTTCATAGAGAGACGAGAGTATTTCCTTATAGGTATGCAATAGTTCCGGCCGCTGATCTTCAGGCACATCATGTAAAGCCATGCATCGTTCGAATACGTCTTCTTCCTTTAGATCATTCAACGTTTCCTCATAATGGATTTTTTCAAGCACTCGATCGATAATGCGGTTATTTTTTACTCGCAAAATTTCCAATTGAGTGTCGGCAATGGCTGCATCCAGACGTTCGCGCAAATCGCCAATGACTTCACGGCCATCATAAATGACCTCAAGCCAAGCCGGAGAGTTGGTAGCAGAAAGTTCCAGAATTCGGTTGGAAATGCTATTCCAATCCCCTATGACGCGCTCAAGCTTCTGAAACACAGGGACTTCGATCCGTTGAACTGATGCTGCCGTGCCATGGAATTCCACCAGACAGACGCTCTTCAGGTGTGTGGCATCTCCAAACCCCATGGGAAGAGGGGAGCCGCTGTAACGGATCGTCTCTGAGTTGGCTACAATCTGCGGAACATGAAGGTGACCTAGTGCAATGTAGTTGAAACACTCCGCGAAAATTCCTGCAGTTACATGGGCAAGAGAGCCAATATAAAGGTCTCGCACGCCATCGCCATCCGCAATTTGCCCTCCCATAGTGAAAAGGTGTCCCATGGCAATTATTGGGAGATCTTTGCCTATTTCTGCTTTCTTTCGTTTCGCAATGGCCGCAACACTGGAGTAATGTCTTCGGATTCCTTCAACTAATTTCCGTTCTTTATCCTCAACACTCTCACCAGCTTCTGCCGTGCGAATATCCCTATCCCTGAGGTACGGAACGGCACATACAATTAGTTCCGGGACATCCAGCGCATCAAGGAGTACTATCACTTCATCATCTATTGCTTCGGACGCACTTCCAATTACATAGACATCAAGTGCTCTGAGCAACTCTTTGGGAGCGTTGAGAAAAGAAGGGGAATCATGGTTACCTGCTACAATTACAATGTGCCGACATGATGATCCCGCTACCCGGCACAGGAAACGGTAATACAATTCCTGGGCACGATTGTTTGGAGCGCCGGTATCAAAGATATCGCCTGCAACTAATAGAACATCAATTTTATTCCGCTGTATTGTCTCCGATAGCCAAGCCAGAAACGCTTCAAACTCCTCGTATCGCTTTCTTCCATAAAGGACTCGCCCAATGTGCCAATCAGAAGTATGGAGAAGTTTCATATAATTATTGACCTGCTGGGGTTACCGAACGAGTTGAGTATTCTTCCCGCCAATTTTTTAGTGCTGTCATATCGGCGAGCATTTCATCCGGTTGCGGTAGATCAACTGGTGATTCTTCTGGTTGGGAGTGTTCAAACCCAGAGTACTTGGTCATTAGCGAATCAAGAAAATTGCAATCATAATCTTTCAGCTTAGATAGTTGTTTCAGCTTCAGCGTAAGGACCGGACGTTGGAATCTTTGAACAACGCCACACAGCAAATCATTTTCAAGGGAACGCTCAACAAGAGTTCTAAAGTCGCTACAAATGGATTTCAGCAAGATTTCGGCGTGACCAAAATCGCCTTTATCGTTTGCCCTCTTTGCATCTTGACATCGCTGATTCATAAGAGTGTTCAGAGCTGATTTAATGTCACCTTGAGATATTGGTATGGTTGCTGGCTCTCCAGTTCCCCAATCAGCCGCACGAATGCTAACAACATCGAATTTAATTGATTTCTTTTCAGCGAAATGTTTAATCGTCCCTAATAATGAAAGTCGGTGAGTGAAAACTATGACCTGTTTATCGGCGGACAATTCAATGAGTCTTTTGACGACGGCTTCCTCGTATGTTTGATCCAGTGAGGAAATGGGGTCGTCAAAAATAAACGGAGCTTGATTGCTTTTGCCAGTAACATCGGCTAAAAATGAAGCAATGGAGACAATTCTAATTTCTCCCTCGCTGAGGATATCGCCAAGGCCGCTTTGCGCGGCACCTCGAAGTTGTAGTTTATGAAGAACTCGTCCTTTAACGACCTTTGATAGCACCAGTTCAACCTTAACCTGAGATGCACCGAGGGCTCTGAGCTCCTTGTTGAACCTCTGAACAAATGCATCTGTGATTAAAATTTCTGCCAGGTCTCCTTTTTTCTGAGATAGAGCTTTGGTGTTGGCCGTCTTCTTCGCTACCAGGATCTGTCCCAACAGCTTCAAACGGTTGACTTCCTCATCTATTGCGGCACGGTGCTCTAATAACCACATTCTTGCTTGCAAGCTGTTCAGCTTTTTCTTGATTTCTTCGCGATTATCGTTCTTAGCGTCTTCATCGAATTTTTCGGCCAGTTCTCCAAGGCTCTTCGAATGAGCAGTTGCTTCTTCAATCCACTTTGGTGATGTTGGAGACGCAGGAAACGCCTCCGCGGAATTGATCTCAGCCAAACGGTCTTTTCTGGTTTGCAATTGAGTGAAGAAATCCGTCACCTGGCTGGCAAATCCATCTTGCTGAATATTTGTTGCATCAATTTTTGTCTTTAGAGACTCCTGAGTTGGCAATGCCTCAACTGTCTTGGATACGGTCTCATATTCCTTAGCCGCATCTGCTGCGGCTTTCTGCATTTCACCTTTGACGAATTTTTCGAAGGATATCAATCGATCCTTTGCTTCTTGGTTCAAAATCTGATGACATAGGACGCAACGGGAGTCTTCAGACACATTGGGGTATTCAATCTCTTTGTAGGCAACTGATAGAGAGTAGTTTCGCGCTGCTACCCAAAGCTCTTTCCAAATATCGGACCCGATGCCTTCTATTTGGCTACCGGAGAACACCTTCTCTGCCACAGCATCCGCTGCCGCCTTTTTAAGGACCGATTCGTTTTTGGCCGCAATAATCCGTCGACAATTTTCATCGGATAACTGACCGAGATACTTCTGGGCGTCTTGAACAAGAGTGTCGATATGCTGCTTCTGCCTCTTAAGCTGTTTCGCTTTTTCAGCTGGTGCCTGTTCAGAGAGGCGTTGTTGTAACGTTTGAATTTCAACTTTGTCTTTGCCATTAAACGTGCAATACTTGTCGATATCCTGGGGAGTGGTCTTAGCGTTTATGGAGTCGTACCAGATGCCTTCTGCGGTCGCATTTTTGTCAGCTGGCATACTCGACTTTTTTGACTGGTACCGATTGGCCTCGGTATCCAGAGCCGCCGCAACCTTTTCGCATACGTCGATGAGTGAGCTAAAAAATGATAATACCGGTGGCTCGTAACTTACCTCATCTTCGCTGCCAACAAATACCTTGCCGAACGATGTGTCAAAGATATCGACGCAATTGAGATCATCGCAGATACCTTGTCCAGACCACGCATGGCTCTTTGCTGCACCATCCTTTTCATATGAGATACAGGCCCTCTGAACAGCGGAACCCGGTTTATAAACATTGCTGTGCAGAGTACCCAGATCACGAGCACCGCAAACGTGTTTAAGAAGCCTGACATATCCGGACTTTCCTGACCCATTTAAACCGTAAACCACTGTGATATTCCATTTACCAAAATCAAGTGGTTTTTTCGGAGCAAGTGCATTCACCCCCTCTACTGCACTTATAGAATTTAAGCGAAGGGTACCTGCCGCGCCTTGAGAAAAAAGGGAGGTAGGGAAAGCACTAACCATTTTAGGCAGCTTCCCTACGGCTTCCTGTTGGCATTGGGTTACGATGTTAGACATGTCATTGGGCGTTAGCTCAGCATGTTGCAGAAGTCGTATGGCGGCGTTCTGGAGCCATTGGAGGCGTTCTGAAAACCACTGGGACAATGATGCCAAGACTTCACTCATATTATTTCCCCACCTTGCCCACATCCTGTGTGTGTTTAATATGCTTCACTCTCACTTCTTGCACAGGCGATCTGGCCCTTGGCACAGCCACCGCCGCTGTCGGCGTCAGAGGATATGGTCCCCGGCATCAGCGTGGAATCCGGCAGTTCCCGCAGGGCCATTAAAGGGCCCTAAAACCGCCTATCTGGCTTAAACTCAAGGAGGTGCCTATGGATACAAGATAATCACTTCCCGGCCCTTGCGTCAATAATTATTTCCGTGACCCATGCCTTTCGATTATATTATAGGGCCGTAGGGTCACGAGTCGATTATTCAACGGAGGAGCTCAAAATAAGTCGATCTATTTTGAATCGGTAAAAAAAATCGCATCTTTTTGCTTTGTTCTGACCTGAAAACTGGAAATTTTCGAATCAACTAGAACGAGTGGAAAGGATGCGCTCCTCATGGGGCGCGTCTTTCTTCGTCTTGGTTGATGGGTATTCCAGTACCTCAGGTCAGGGCGTGTGATTGATGCGCCCTTTTCATTTAATGGAGCGGAAGACAGCTATTCAAAAGCTCCGCTCATTGGAGGATCCATGAGGTACGATTTGAAGAAGGTAGTTTTCGCCTTGATGATGGCAGTTGCTGGTATTTTCAATGCCCACGCTGATACGGTAAACACAACCATTAATACGGGATCCGGTCCAGATGCAATTGCCGTGGACTCGGTGACCAATATGATTTATGTGGCGAATCAACAGGGTAATACTCTCACGGTAATCAATGGAGCGACCAATACTGTAACGACGACCGTAAGCGTTGGAACAAATCCATGGGCAGTAGCTGTGAACCCGGTGACCAACATGATTTATGTTGCAAATTGGGGCAGTAACAATGTCACTGCAATCAATGGATCGACCAATGCGACAACTACCATTAATGCTGGTTCGATGCCATATTCAATTGCAGTTAATCCGGTGACTAACAAGATTTATACGGCTAATTCTGCAAGTGGCACTGTCACGGTTATCAATGGGTTGAACGACTCAACTACTACCGTACCCGTCGGATCAGGTCCGGTTGGAGTTGCGGTGAATTCAGTGACCAACATGATTTACGTGACTAATTGCCTTCCACGCACTGGTGACGGCCCTGTTACGGTAATCAATGGGGCAACAAACTCAACGAATTCAGTGAACGTAGGGCTTTCACCTTATCCAATCGCTGTTAATTCTGTTACCAACATGATTTATGTATCGAATTCTGATGGTACTGTCACTGCGATCAACGGGCAAACGAACGCAACGAATACAATACCTGCATTAGGAACCGGTCCAATTGCAATAGTAGTAAACCCCCTGACCGACATGATTTATTTGGCAAACTCAGGAAGCGAAAATGTCATGGCGATCAACGGAGCAACTAATGGAACAACTGCTATTAGCACAGGGTCAGGTCCTGGAGGTGATATTGCCTGTGGGTTAGCGGTGAACCCAATTACCAACAAGGTTTATGTCGCGAACGATAGCAGTAATAACGTCACAGTAATTTACGGGGCAACCAATTCAACGGCTACCATAAGAACAGGTATAAATCCAGTAGGGGTAGCGGTAAACAATAAGACCAACATGATTTATGTGACAAATAAAGGCAGCAATAACGTCACGGTAATTGCTGGTGGTAATAATGCCCCGCCGAATTCACCGGTGCTTTCATCGCCTGCAAATGGTGCATTGAACGTGCCAATAAATACCTCACTGGCATGGAATCCCGTCTCAGGTGCAACTTCCTACCGCGTTCAACTCTCGAATACCTCCTCTTTTTCTTTGGTCAGTGACACAACGCTTGCAGCGACCTCAAGAACGGCGTCTTCTTTGACGGCAAATGCTCTCTATTACTGGCGGGTATATGCGACAAACAGCGCAGGAAGCAGCGCATGGTCGAAGTGTCTGGAGTTTCACCACGCTCGGCATTCCGAGTATACCGGTTCTTACGTCTCCGAACAATGGGGCAACCGGAATCTCCGTAAATACTCTGCTTAGTTGGAATACTGCTTCCGGGGCAACTTCATACAGCGTGCAACTGTCGAATACCTCTACTTTTGCTTTGATGAAGGATACCTCACTCGCTTTATCCTACTGGCCGGTGCTATCGCTTACCAATAATTCGCAATATTATTGGCGCGTGAATGCGGCAAATACTGTGGGCACCAGTGTTTGGTCCAGTGTATGGAGCTTCACGGTCGGATCAACAGCAGTGCTTCCTCAACAACATCTTGCCGGAGCTGGAGTGTTCGGCGTCAGCATGCAGTCGGGTACTTTGCGTTATTTCTTGCCAGTCTCCAGCCAGGTAAACGTGAAATACTTTGACCTTAAGGGCCGCATGGTCGCTTCCTTCATTAATGAGTTTCAAACCGCAGGTGATCATTCTTTCCGGATTCCAACCTCTTCCTGGGCGAAGGGGACCTACCTCCAGGTATTCGAAGCCGGGAATACCGTAATGAGGGACAAAATCGTTTTGATGCGGTAGGAAACCTTTCAGCCGCCGAATTCGAAAGGCCAGGGGAATTATACCTCTGGCCTTTTTTCTCTCCACCGCTTGAATTCGCCTTCTGGTTATCCAGTATCGGGGCAGCAATCCAAGCACCAAAGCCAGCTACGATTTTTCCGGCCGTCGATGAAAATGAATTTATCACCAGGCCAGGGATCGGCAGGGGATTTACCGGACATTCCAGTATTTCCCAGCATGTAGGAAGGTCCCTTCCTGACGATTTCTTTTCCGATGCGGCCAATGTGCCACCGCCATAGTACCTACCTTTTTTGTTCCGGAAGTTCTGTCATAGCCACTTTTCGGCGGTTTCGATCCCACAACTCCCGATTAAAAAAGTAGGCCCCATTTATTCAACCATATCCCTAAACCAGAAAAGGAGCGTAATTGTGAACGGCGAAAACGAATTGATCCCACAGCTTAGCATCAAGGCCCGTATCGAGGCGAGAAATAGAATCCTTGCCGATCTCGCGGAAATTGCCCGACTCCGAGAAGATATTCAGCAGATAGCAGAACTGAACGCTGAGTATTATGGCCCGATCTGTGACAGAACCCACGAACGTCATTACAATTCTTCCGCCTGCCGGCAAGTAGTCGATTTTGCTTTCTGGTGGGCACTCATTGAAAGCGGAGGCCTCTGCAACTCACTTACCTCGGCGGCACGGAACGAGCTATACAGAAAATTTGAGGATGCAGCACCTGAATTTACCGAAGCAGAGATTATCGGGTATGCCCAGAACTTCGCAACCCTCTATGGGAATAATATTGAACAGACTGTAAAGGAGGTTTTCGCGAAATTCATCAACTGCCATTATAATGGGGCAGGGAGAGTACGCAATAAGCGCGATAACTGCCAAAAGCTGGAAATACAGTTCCGGGTATCATGGACCTCTCTTCATTGGGAAGTTTATGGCAGATGGCATTTTGATAGCTGGGACCGTCAGGGCAATCTTGAAGATCTCTACACTGCTTGCTTGCTACTGGATGCAAAACCGCGAGCGGACTACGCTCACACGCTTTCCGCGAAATGGAATGAGCAGGGAGCAAACGACACCGTAACGTGCGAGTATTTTACAGCGAAATCATTCAAGAACGGCAACACAAAAATTACCTGGAACCGGGATAAAACCCACATACTTGCACTCATCAATTCCATCGGGTCTGGCGGAGGACTGCCTGAGCCCTTACGGAAAAAGTACAAGCCAGAACATTTTCAGCAGAAGGAGGCGGCATAATATGGGGGAAAAAATGACAGTATCAATCCACGATGGGACCTTTGCTGATGTTCCCATTATCCGCAAATTTTCAGCTTTCGGATTCGATTTTGCGGTGCATCATGCCTTTCGAAGGTTTGAGGAGGGTATCGATAAGGCCATTACCTTCAAAAAGACATTTACAGTATCAGAAATATCCACAGGCCGGAATATCGTGTATGGATATGAATTTGATCGCGGACCCGAAGCGGAAGCCTACGCAAAGGGAACACTGGAAAAGAACGGACCCAAGGCTCTCAGCGAGGCAATTCGTCATTATCGCTATCTGCTTAAGCAGAAGAAAGCTGCATGATCTGTACGCGTGATTGGCCCGGTTATTTATGATCAAAGGCAGCTACATCATTTTTCCGGATTCTGCCACCGAAAAAGATTTGATTACCGGGCCTGGAACGCGCATAAGTGCCCACCTATAATAAGTAGAGTTATGGCTTTTCTTCAGAACCCATAGAGACAGGAATAACTTCCGGCTCTGTAACCTTACCCAGGATCTGGCCTTGCATTATCTCTCTTGCTTTTTTAGTTTCCTCGCTGCGAATTTTTGCGTACACTTGGGTAGTGCGAATTTCGCTATGTCTAAGCATACTGCTTACAGTTTCAATTTTGAATTTTTTAAGGCTTTCCGTCCCGTAGGAGTGCCGAAGATCATAAGGCTTTCCTATGCGTACTTCCGCCATTTTGCAGGCTTCCCTAAAGGCTTTGCGCACGTTTCGTGGTTCAATACCGGCAACTCTATCTTGTATGTTTTCCTTGAAAAATTCTTTAACTTCATCCGAGTAGTCAAAATCGTCCCAGCGCTTTTTCTTGTGGCTCCAAATTTTTCCGGCGGCTATCATTTCAGCGGTAATGCCTATTGTTTCTTGTCCCGGCCGAGTGCCGAGAATCATTTGAAAAATCAGAATATTTTTGATAGTTTCATTGGGTATGTTGTCAAAAATCTTTTTAATTTCTTCCAAGGTATAAGGTTTTTTTGCAATTTCATCAAGCGTCCCGGATTCGGGAAGATGCTTTATTCCGGCCCAGGGGTTGGCCCCTGCTTTACCTTCATCCTTCCATAAGCGCCAGGCATTCCTAAACATCATAATTTCTTGGTTCACGGTAGGGGCGTGCGCAGGTCGATTATTAAAACCGTTTTTATGTTTTCCATCGTCTTTTTTAGTGTCTGCAAGGGGAATATACCCTAAACGCCATTGGATGTACCCCAGGGCTGCTTTTTTGTCAAAGTTATCCAAGGTAAGATTATTGGTGGTCACATAATTTTTCATATATTTAAATCGGGATTCAAAATAATAAATTGTACCTTCAGGCTTACCTTCCTGCTTTTTCAGGTCCAATGCTGCATCAAGTAGCTTACATATATCCAAATTTTCTACTTTTTTAATGGCTTCTTTTTCTCTAACTACAATAGCAGCTTCACGCGCTGCCAGCTGGTTTTCTTTTTCTGCCTCTTTTTCATAGCCTCTTAGAATGCTTTCAATCCCAGCTGTTTTCATCACAGGTATTTTTTTCCAAGGGCAATTATGGTGCCTCATAAGCTCCAAGCGGCGGGAAGCTTCTATGGGGTCGCTGGTATCCGTGCTAAAACGATCAGTAGAGGAAAACCGGGCATAATAAATGCCGTGCCGGAGAAATAATTCACGCTTCGGGCGTCCCTTTTTCCTTATTCTGTCCATTTCTTCCACCTCCTGAATTTATATTTTAGCTCACGAAAATTGAAGGTTTTTAATTTTAATATCAGCACAAATTAAAATATTTTCAGCACAAAAACCTTCGATTTTCAGCACAAATACAATATAAATGTTGCAGGAAGGGAATTCAAGTTTCTTAGTAAGTAGTTGAATTTGTTATTAAAAGCGCCCTTAGCTCAATTGGATAGAGCATTTGGCTTCGGACCAAAGGGTTGGGGGTTCAAGTCCCTCAGGGCGTATTAAAAATGCCCCTCATAAGTTGCTGATTCTTCAGAAAATAAGCGCTTATGAGGGGTTTTTTATTTCCCCCTCTCATTCCCGGCAAAAGTCCTGAAATACCCTGAAATTCCCCCTGTTTTCCCGATGGTGTGAAGACGGTGTGAAGACGATCACACCGCAAAATCGCTGATTTTCACATTTTTTCCTGAAAACGTGAAGACTTTGAAGCGCGAGGAAAAAACCAGAATGCCGGGTGCTTGCCACACTTTTTTAATGCCTTGATTTTCAGGGTGATGCGGAATTAATTTCTTTGCGATGGATTAAACAGAGATAGGCAACAAAACATGAAAGCATTTTAATTGAAAAAAGAGGAGATTGGCTATATTAAGATCATAACAAAGCCTTAATTGGTTGCCGTTTTTTCTATTCCCCGAAAACGCCAGTCGGCAATAGGAAAGCGACACACGTCATCACTTGCATTTTGCAAGTTGTGGCGTCGTGCCTTTCCTGTGTCGAATTTCGAGTAATCGGAATTTCGGGGTGCTTGGTGAAAGCCAAGTGGCCGACTGGCGTCGCATAGGGATGTGTGCGACGCCTTTTTTATTGGGAAAAAACACCTCATTCGAGGAAGAAATACATGAATCATTCAGCACTAAAGGCAGCATTTTTAACGGTGGGTTTGCTTTTTTCGGTACCTCAAACGTGGGCCGAAACCGTTGTTGCGACCGTCCCGACAGGAATGGAGCCTAATGCCATAGCAATTGACTCCGTAACTAATAAAATCTATGTAACGAATTTCGGAAGCAGAAGCGTTACAATAATTAACGGATCGACCAACACAACTAGCACGGTCATGGTTGGGAATGGGCCAGATTTGATAGCGGTGAACCCAGTGACCAATAAAATTTATGTGGGGCAGGATTCAGCCGATTATTTCGTCACTCTTATTGACGGGGTAACTGATACAACTATTGCGGTTGTGACAGGATATAATTATCCTTCATCGATGGTTTTAAACCCGATGACAAATATGCTTTATATAGTGTGTGGTTCTGGGGGCTATTATTACACAATTAATGGATCAAATAATAAAATAGGTGGGGGCTTACTAAATAGTATAGAGAATCCCTCTGTGATAGCGTTAAATCCGGCAAAAAATATGTATTACGTAAATTCTGGTGGCGACAGCCTGTTCACTGTCATCAATGGATTAACAGATTCAGTGACTACTTTCCAATTGCCTTCCAATGATGCAGGATCAATAGTAGTAAACCAAGTAACCAATAAAATTTATGTTTCCTCTAATTCATTCGATGCCACTGTCAACGTTATAGACGGTGCAACTAATGAAAGTTCTGCAATCAATGTTGGGTACGTTGTCCCCAATGCGATGGCGGTGAACCCTGTAACCAATATGGTGTATGTAATAGCACGCAACACAATTGTTAAAGCCATTAATGGGTCAACCGATAGTGTTACCACAGTTGCGACAGGTGAGACATATGATGTAATAGCGGTAAATGCGGTAACCAATAAAATTTATTTAGCATATAGTCCTTTTGCTTATATGGATAGCATCTCTATTATTGATAAAGCAACAAATACGCAAACCTTTGCCAAAGTGGGAGTCGGTCCTTACGCAATAGCAGTGAATTCCCTGACCAATATGATCTATGTGGCAAATAAAGGAAGCAATAGCGTTACGGTCATTAGTGGCTTGAACCCTCCCAATGCACCTTTGCTTTCTTCCCCTTCAAATGGGGCTCTAAATCAACCTACAGCGCTTTCCTTTAGCTGGAATACAGTCTCGGGAGCTGCTTCTTATTCCATGCAGCTTTCCACAGTTTCAACCTTTTTAACTACAGTTGCTAACCAGACCGGCCTCACATCCGGGACATCCCAAATAAATAATCTTTCTAAGAATAAAGGCTATTATTGGAAGGTGAATGCAATAAATGCAGCAGGGCCAAGCACCTGGTCAAGTATTTGGAGCTTTACCGTTACCGCAACATCAGCGCTTTCCTCCAATCATTTTACACTTGAACCGTCTTTCACTATAAATAATGGAACAGTATCGTATATGCTGAATCAGCAAAACCCGGTAGAAATCAAAATATATGACATAATCGGGAGGAAGCTTTTTCAATTCAATCGGGTTCAAGGATCTGGAAGCTACTCATTCTCTTTTAAACGCTTGAATCAACCATCCGCATTGTATATCGTGCATTTCAAAGCAGGGAATATAGAGAGACAAGCTACTATGATGGAAAGGTAATCTAATGGATTCACCTTTTTATATGATACTCACCAATCCCCTTCGAAGGAGTCTTTTTATGCTTAAAAGCATCAATATTTTTCCAGTTGTATTTCCTATATTATTATTTGCTTCTCTCAATATAACTACGGCCCAAGCAGAATCCTTAAAAGATCTTGGTCTTGTGAAAGTTAAAAGCTTCTACGGAGGATACCTTCAAGCGCATGAAAGCTTTAATAAGCAAGGCATTATGCATGCAAGCAAAAAAATTGCAAAAGAGGATGAAACATGGCATTTAATTGAAGTTGATGGCGAGAGACATATTTACGCTCTTCTAAATTGTAAAAATCAACTATTTATGAACAAGCAAAACGTAGCACATCGGAAGCTATTCCATGAACAAACTAAAATAGTTGGATGTGCCCCCGCAGACGCGGCGGTACTTGATTTATCAGCACAGTGGATATTAGTGAGCGGTAATCAATATGGTGTCCCTAATGCAGTAGCATTTAAATCAGTGGCTGATGGAACATTTTTAGGCACCATCCCTCCTGGACAAAATTGTGGTTGTGGTGGTGAAGTAGGCACCCAAATTGGGGAAAGCGTCCTGAATGGCAAATGGAAAGGTTGGTGGATTATGGAGCCTGCAACTCCACCTGTTGCAGGTCAACCTTTTTGGAAAAAAGAATGCAGTGCATTCATTAAACAGTATATTGTTCCTCAGATCACCTCTGCAAACGTGGCAAAGGTGGTTAAGTGGGGCGTAGCAGCATTACTGTAGTGTGGCTTTATAACATGCATTTCAAAGCAAAAAAAATAGAGGACAGGCTAAAATAATAGCAAAGTGACAAAATGATTAAGTGAACCTGTAATTTACCATGAAAAACTTTTGAATTATGTCTCAGGGCTTTCAGTCACATATTTACAGCAAACAACTAAAATATACTTGGCAAAGTTGAAAGGAATAGATATGCCTATCCATGTAATCTTGGGACTAGTAGTAAAGAAGATAGTAGAAAAAATACTCGAAAAGGGTAGTAAAGATAGCGGTGGTAATAAAAATGGGAAAAAGAAAAATACCTATCGGAAAAAGACCGCAATAATTGCTCCAAAAAGAACAGCTTCCAAAAAAACAGCAAAAAAAACCGCCTCTAAAAAAACTGCAAGTGCAAATAAATCTCCACGAAAACTAAAAAAAGGCGCAAGGAAGAAAACATAGTATTCAACCGCTTCAAATGAAAGGAATACCTATGACAGAGCCTCCTAACAAAAATATTTTAAACTGGACGATTATTATTGCCATTGTAGCAATATTAACTTTCATATTTCAGGTTCTTCATGGTTGTGGTACAAACAGTAATACAAAAATAAAGAATAATAGTATAAATTTATCAAAACATCATAAAATAAACTACTAAGTAAAGCGGTATATCGAACGCAAATTGCAAGTAAAAAGAATAGTTATCTTTATAAACGCGTTCTCTTGTACATCGTTTTCGGTGCGTTAAAATCATGATTTCGATAAAACCTTAGGGATTTCGATAAATAATCTCACGATTTCGATAAATATTCCCACCATTTCGAAAAATACGCTATATTTATACATCGATTGAAAGGGCGTTGAAAAGATGGGTGGAAGCACGTCCAGCCGATGGGGCAAAAACTATGAAAGAAGGCCACTCGTTGAAGAAACGTGGGCAATGGATATTGCCCAATTCTTGCCGTTTCTCGCCGAGCGGGGGAAGAAAATACAATCTGGAGTAATTCAGGTAGCGCGCAAAACCCCTTCAAGTTCATTTCCCGCTACCTTTTATCTTGAAAATAATGCAATATCGATTAAATTTAAAAAGTCCAATGGTGTTTTCGTAGTAAATCCGGAAATCAATGTTAATGCATTTCAGCGAAAAGGATTTTCTCGGGTAAAATGGCTTTTTGAATGCTCCCATTGTGGAGGACATTTTGAAAAGTTATATATCCGCTTAGATAATCCGCCTGTTCCCGAGGAATTCTGTTGCAGATTTGGAAGTTGTTTAAGCTATGCCAGTAGGTTAAAGAGCCGGAAAGGATAAAATATGGCATCGATTGAATTTCTAAATGTTTTCCTGAATGAAAAAGATGAAGTTAAAAAAAGCTGCGCCCTAACTGATTTTCTTTGCTCGCTTAATTCTTTCGATCTCAACAGGGTACTGTTTCCGACGAATATCCTAAAATACGAAAAACTCCCAAACGGAAAAGCCGCACAATTCAGTATAAACGATAATATCATAACTGAATCTGGAAAAGAGACCGTTTTTTATTTGTTGTGCGTAGAGATAGCATCACGTTCGAAACTGTATTCAATACCTCTTCCACCTCAGATTATTCAAGCGTTGATAAGGGGTGGTCTTGAATGGCTCAAATATGCCTTCGCTGGAAATACTGCTGAAATGTCCGGTGCCGCTTGGGATAATTTTCTTTATTGTTCCCTGCCTGTTTATGTTTTGTCCGTAGATGGAAAGCCACATCAATTCAACTTTTCCAATGGTAATAAACGTATCATGCAACAGGGTTGGGTCAAACACAGTGACCTTATAAAGGAAGTGGTCGTCAATGATAAAACCGGAAGCTTTAACCAATTGCAAGCAGTGAATAGCAAGTTTTTCCGAATTCATCCTGAAATTAATTTTCAAGTTGTTTGCCGTTCTCTCTTCTTGAATTTTCTCGAAAATGAAGACAAGTGCTTTACCCGATTATTTTGGGGAGCATACACGATGGCCGATGTTGAAGATTGCTTGGCCGAAGCGGTGAAATTTATAGCAATTCAAGAAGTGGCTGCGAATAAAAAATCAATTGCAGAAAAAATACCCCTTTGTGTATACTGCAAAATAAAACCTATTCCCTCCGAACGTCTTGTCCGTAAGGCCAAATACTGTTCAACTAAATGTCAAAGGAAAGCCGCTAACCAACGCGCAAAATAGTTAGTATAGGTAGTATACTAAGTATTGGTCCCCTACTAAACACTTCCTAATATTTCCTGCCGACCACATTAATTTTTATTACAAGCTTCGCACGAACGTGCACCCATATTATGGGATCAATTGTAACTTCACCTTTTTAAAAGGAGTTTTTATGAGTTCTAAAGAAACGTTGGACGCTTTGGTCAATGACGCAATTGAAAATGGCAATTCGGTTGAACACTACGGCGATTATGACGATGAACTGTCCGAAGGTCACGATGTCGAACTTTATCAGCATGGCGGGCTTTTTGTTGTCGTTGAATGGCATGACGGCAAGGAAAGTATAGAGCCCTTCACCGATGAGGCAGAAGCGCACGCAGCCTTCGATGACGTCAAAGAAGCCATTGAGGAAGAAGAGGCAGAGGAATAACAGCTTCGAGGCCCTATGATTCACTTCATGGGGCTTTTTTATTTTGCACGAAAGGCGAGGCGGCATAATGAAAAAAATCCAGACTTTTGATGAAAAGCTCATTAATAAGCAGGAAGACTATAACGGCTGTTATACAACCGAATCGCTTGCAATCCGCTTGAATGTGAGCAAAAAGTTTATTGTGTCGCACAGGCGGAGAATTTCAGGCGCAATGAAGATAGGCCGAATCTGGCGTTTTGATAAGGCAGCGGTAGAGAAAAAACTGCTTTCCGGCGCTCTTTTTTAAAAATGGCTTTGCGGGGCTTAAAATGCTATTTTATAGGGGCAAGCATCCGGCATTCATAACCCGAATCGAGGGAATATGAATGCCAGATTAAAAGAGCCGGGAATCGAGCAAGTTGAACCGGGAAAATACCGGGTAGCTGTTCGAATCCGCCTAAACGGCAAGATTATAGAACGCCGTGAAATTGTAAGCGGAACGAAAGAAAAAGCACGAGACCGGCGCTACTTTTTAAAGCGGGAACTTCGCGAAGCGAAGCCCGCAGGCTCTTTGAAACTCCCGTTCAAGACATTTGCCGATGCACTTCGCATCTATCGTGAAAAACGAGGTCCGTTTTCTGCCGAATATGAAGGCAGTATCAAGATAATCGAAAAGGACCTTGGCGAGGCTCCCTTGGAAGGCTTCGAAGATCGTTTTGAAGAATATATTCGGATTTTCCGAATAACGCCTTCAAAACGTGGTAATCTTCGGTCTCCGGCGTCCATAAACCGGCCTATTGAGATCGTGAAAGCGGTTTTTTCGACCTTGTATGCTTTGGGATTAATTAAAACGAATCCTATTAATAAGGTCCGCTTTCCAGAGGTCAAAGAGATACCCCGCGACATTACTATAAGCGAGGAAGACCGGAAAGAGCTGATTAAGGCGGCATTGAAGTATCCACGCACGGCGCACCTTGCCGATGCGATTAATTATGCAATGCAGGTTCCTATTAGACGGTCCGAATTGGTGAATATGAAGATTGAAGATGTTGACCTTTTCGGCGCTTCTCCCTCCGTTCGGGTCCGAAACGGAACGACGAAAAACGACATGGGAACTTGGAAACCGATTCCGCCTGATATGATGGCTTTTTTCATTCGGCGGAAAAATGAGGCCAAGAGCAAAGATGAGCCCGTATTCGGTCGGACCATTTCAGGCGGTCGGAATGATCGTTCCGGGAAAAATTCTTATTTCGTAGGACTTGGGAACTTCAAAAACGCCTGGGATACTATCCGCAGGGAAGCGAATCTTCCTCACATCCACTTTCACGATACACGGCATGTAAGCGCGACCAATCTAATCGACAATGGAACACCTGAAAGGGTGGTAATGTCCATTGCAGGTTGGAAAACAAACATGCTAAGCATGTACTATCACCGAGAGCCGAAGAGAGCGCTTGAATTAGTGTGTTTCAGCCGAAAGTGTGAAGACGGTGTGAAGACGAAGCGGCAAGAAACGGGATGAAAACGCCGAAATTTGAAGAATTTCGCAGCTTATTGAACCTCTTAAAAAACCTTCGGACCAAAGGGTTGGGGGTTCAAGTCCCTCAGGGCGTACTATTTCGGCTCCTCAAAAGCTGTTGATATAGAAGATTCCCCGAAGCAGAGCTTCGGGGGATGCGAGCGCTGTGCCTGTTCAATAAGACCGGCACTTTTGAGGAGTTTTTAAATTTCTTCAGGGATATAGCCGCTTCGTTGGTTGCCGCACCATGCGGCGTTTTTGTGCGGTCAGCGATTACAACGCATTCCAAAGGAATGGTACATGAAAATTCTTACCGTTCCTCAAAAGTAATTTGACCGTTCGGTATAAACTTTATTATTCCTTTTGACGGTCTGGTAAAACTGCAACCGTCCGGGCATTTTTTCTTGAAGGCCTCTGCTATTAATTCAAAGCGCCTCTCCAGATTTGGATTATTTCGGTCGGGTACGATTTCGGGGTCATTGAGGAGCCATTTTCTTTCAATTTCGATGCCTCCGTCATGCCCCTGTTCCATATATTTCTTGATGATTTTCCTGAGAACCTTGGCGGGAATGCTCCTATTGAAATAATTACCATTGAGCGTCATAGTATCGGACAGCGTATCGTAGCGAAATGCAAATCGCCGTTCCGCTTGCAAAAGCAAAGCATCGTGCAGCGCCTTTAAGGGAATCTCTATTGCTTTTTCATGCCCTATGGTATCCATGGTGTGCGAGACAGTATGCATTAAATTTTTTACTATTGATTCGGCAAAAACGATCTCGAATAGATACACCGGGGCTCCATAAATGCATCCCTTGTGCAAAACTATCCGTTTCTTTTTTTGGCAATAGTAGTCATCAAGAACTTCGACAACCTCGGTTTGAAGAGCAGTGAAATCCAAATGGGGAACTGCAACTCCGGTACGCTTGACAAATTCATGAAATGTATACCGTTTGACCTTAACTGCGCCAGCGGGTGATGATACTTTTCCGGTAGCAAGGGATGCGTCTTGAACAATCTCTTCCACACTGCGAACATCGCTGATAATGGTAACCTTTTCATATTCAGGCAAACCCAAAGTAATGGGGACCGTTTTAAGCCGCCCGCGAACCCATAAATCGCAGTCAAAATGCGGGGAATATAGCTTATTATGGTATTTAATTCCAAAACTCAGGACCACTTTAACAATGCCGTTATTCTGCGATTCATGAACCAAATCCAAGGCGAATCTCCGGCAGGCATACCTGGAGCTTTGATGGCAGGTATGCATGATTTCTCTTCGCAGGTCAATATTATGAGGCTGGTATTGTTTAAAAACGGAAAGCCAGTAATGAATTGTTTTCGAAAAATTGCCGCCCCCGATTTCCATCATGAAGATAAAAAGATTCCTGACCAGGTCCTCCGAACTGTCCCCTTTATTGACAAGAAACGATTCAAAGGAATTTAAAACAATCGCCGCCAGCTTAAGTGAAACGCAGTTATTGGAGGCGTAAATTAAATTCAAAAAGTATCGAATATCTTGAGGTTCAATTTCGGTGCAGGGGAGAATGGCTTTCCAAAATTCCATGACCTCTTCGCAAGGATAATTATACAGCAGAAACTGATGGATTAATTTGAGAAGGCCGGGCCGGAATGAAACATCGGAGAGCACGGATTGGGCATCGGGGGTAGTAACTGCAGCTGGAGTTTCCGTATCGACCTCGGTCAGGCTGAAGTGAACCACTGCAAATCCTTGCTAGTGTACTAATCAGGCTGTCCACCGAAAAATCCTGGAAAGTTTGTAAATATAGTATTGTGTCATTTAATTTGCAAACCATGTTAGTTGGTTACCTGATGGTTACCTGTTATAGGTTCCTGATTTTGATTCAGTTGCAGTCGCGGTTTGTTCTCAAAATCCCTTATCATTTTCATCATTTCCCATGCCATGGAATCAATTTCCCTTCAAGGCGGCATGGGATATGGTACGTAACTTTGCGGCAAAACAAACTGAGACTGCATAATTCAGTTCATAACTAATACCGGGCATGCGGAGTATGACCTGGATTGGATTTCATTCGCCATAAGCCGGCAATACTGGAAAAGTTTGGGAAGGACAGAACTCCTTCATCTTCTAAAAGGGATCGCTGCCGAAGGGGGAACCGCCGCCTCGCGAGTACTCCTTGGGCTGAAGCCGAGTATCGGATCTTCGCGCACAATCCTTTTTGCAGCCTGCTTTCAGGGTAGAAAGCGCAGGGAAAATTTGTAAGTCCTCAATGGTTCAACATGGCGAACCCATCCAAAGAATCTTTTGAAATGACATTACCATGGAGAACGAATAATTTTCGTATGACTTGACTATAAACCCCGCAATTATATATTATGATGAACGAGTTGCATCTCCGGTTCACATCCCCATCCTGCTGCTGAGGAGGTTCGGATGCCTCGTTTAAGCAGAATTCCAGCCCATACCTGTATAGTAGTGGCATTGTTTCTCGCAGTAGCTATTCAAGCACAGCTTCCCAGCGCTCCGGTGCTATCTTCACCAGCTAATGGGGCAGACCAACCTCTGATGGATACTTTACGATGGGATTCAGTTTCAGGGGCTTCAATATCCTCCTATAACCTGGAGGTATCTTCAACTGCGACTTTTTCAACAACGCTGATAAATGGTGAGAGTATAGATTCCACCTCATATTTTATATCAGGGCTTACTTCAACTATTACTTACTATTGGCGAGTGAATGCCACTAACATCGAAGGGACAAGTGCTTGGTCGAGCATCTGGAGTTTTGTCCCTATACCGCCAGATACATCCAAAACCATCTGGGTTAAAGTGTTTGGCCATAATGGTACTTCGACAACTATCCTTTCAAATGCATCGGTTGGTTTTACCCAGGGAGCTACAGTCCTTGGCGGTTTTACCGATTCTACCGGAATATATCAGATTCCCAATGCGCCTTTCAGGTCGGACACCATCACTGTCGCAGATACACTTTATATCGCAAGGCAGCTTATTATTTTCAACAATGTTATTTCCGGGGATACTATTCTGGATACGCTTACTAAAGCAATGCCAGGAACCGTGCAGCGTTCACTCCGGGGAACCGCGTATGAGCTTCCTGCAAACGGGACTGAGCCCGTGGCTCCTGGAGTATCTATCATTTTCAAGTGTAACGGGGGCTGGGTTTTTGCCGCGACCTCGCTAACCAACGGCACCTGGTCAGTAGTCGGGATTCCTGACTCTACCATTATTCCCCCTGCGGGGGCCATACCAGCTTATAATTTTACGACCCATCTCGGATTGATGGCAACATTGGCCGGATGGGACCCATATTATAATAATCACGGTGCAATTACAATTGGAGCTATAGGAACTACCCTTTGCGGTAATATCCTTATCAATTGTGGCTGCAATCCTGCACCGGGTGCACCTTCACTTTTTTCCCCTACTGATGGCGCAATAAATCAATCGACGATAGAAACTCTCAGTTGGTCTGAAACCGGAGCTAACTATACGGTTCAGGTATCGTTGAATTCAGCCTTTTCCAATCTGATTGTTAATGAAAATCAGGAGGCTGTGAATTATATAATAAGCGGGCTTGCAAATTACACATGCTATTATTGGCGAGTTAATGAATCGACTCCGGATGGAACCAGCGTTTACTCGGGAGCCTGGAGTTTTACTACCATTCTCGGAACTCCTCTGCTCAGCTTTCCGACAAATGGCACCAATTGCCAGTTTACGACTGTTACCCTCGGCTGGAACACGGTATCCGGGGCAGCTGACTATGATATGCAATTATCGGCTGCTTCTGACTTTTCATCGAAAGCATTTAATGCAACCGCCTGGATCGCCGACTCAATTGTTGTATCCGGGTTATCTGTGGGCACAAGGTACTATTGGCGTGTTAATGCTGCAGATACTTCCGGAACAAGCGCATGGTCAATAGCATGGAGTTTTGCCGTTGCTCCAACATCCGTTTTATTTTCAAATGAAATTGTGAAAAGCCAATACTTTTCTTTGAATAATGGAACCATTTCCTATGCTTTAAATCAGGAATATCCTGTCGATATTATGCTTTGGGATATACTCGGCAAAAAAATATTTGAATTCAATCGTCTGCAATCATCCGGTAGTTACTCCCTATCGCTTAAGAATCGTAATCTTCCCGCTGGAGTTTATATTCTTCATTTTAAGGCAGGGTTGCTGCAGAAGAAGATGAAGATTGTTTTACCGGGTGGATGAGGGAAGCTTTATATTCAAATATGTTATTCCATATCTTTTATGAGTTTTCTACTATATGGGAGCGTTGCGGGGGTACGCGAGCGTTTGCCAAAGGCAACCATAGCCGCGTACCTCCGCTGGAAAGAGTGTGCCTGAAGACGTTTTTCGCGGCTTCAGGCCGGGGGAAACCATGAAATGGTTTTCCCACCTGTGCAGTAACCAAAAGCTAATAATTAACCAGTCAGCAAAAATAGAAGACTGCTAATCCCAATAATAATGGCCGGGAGGAGCAGAAGATCCCCCCGGCCTGCGCAGCGGATAGCGAGTTGTCTATCCATAGATGAACCGCCGCGATTACTTGACCTCCACTACCTTCAACTGCTTCTCGAATCCAGCCCCCTTCATCCTGATGAAATACGCTTCCGATCCCGCCATTGATTGCCGGTCGCCGGAGGGAGTCCATGACAGGGTATAATGCCCCTCCCGATATCCTCCCCTGGCAAGTTGCCGGACGAGACGGCCCGTTGCATCGTACGCATTGATTTCCAGATCGAGCTTCCCACCATTCAGCGATGCAGGGACGTCGAAAGAGATGGTTACCGCGCCGCGGAACGGATTCGGGTACGCTTTCGGGAAATCGATCCCAGAGCAGCCGGCAACCGCGGGTGCGGCAAAGGTCCCGGCGATAATGCCGTTGACGGCGAACGTTGCCGACGCGCCGTTCCCGGATCTGTAGTCAAGCGGAACTTCATTTCCGCTTACCCAGAGTTTGAAAGTAAGCGGATCGCCATCGGCGCAGCCGTTTTTCTGCTTTGCCATGGGATCGGTGCCCCAGATCGGGAATGCGGTTAGTCCATGCACCACCGCTCCGCTCCCGACGCAATTACCTTTGGAATCAAAAACGCCTATCTCGCTTCCATCTGCAACATTCGACCCGCCGAAGGTAACGCTTTTAGCAAGAACCGTCCCGGAGCTTCCGGTATTGAAATGGATCGGGTAATGATGCACCGGCGGAAGAGAGAAACATGGCTTCCCGGCGGCGGCAGTCTTGGCGACCCCTGTCGGATACGTCAGCGTGCTGGGTTCGAGCATATCGACCAGATAGCCGGAACCCGGCTTCATGGTGTCGATATCGTCTATTCCGTATTCCGGCCAGTAGACAGCCCCGGCAGCGTTTTTAACGATGTAGACGTTGGAGCCGATGCCCGCGAGCTCCGCAGCAATCGGTCCGCTCTGGCGGGGAAGGTAGCCGATCATATTCCAGCCGCTGCAGAGTGAAATGGCAGCAGCGGCGACATTGACCGGACTCCCCTGAGCAATGATCGTATCGGCGGAATCGCTGTAGACCATATACCCTTGGCCGGTGTGAATCGTATCGATTGCATTGATGCCGTAGAGGGGCCAGTACAGGTCGCCCTGAAGGTCCTTAACCAGCAGGAATTGCCCCGAAGGGTTCTGCGATGCCGACCCGGAGGTTCCGCCGAAAACCGCGGCCACGCCCGAATCGGCGGGATTAACATTAAGGGATACCAGGCTCCAGCCATTCTGCAGCGGGAGCGCGAGCGTTACCGGCGGGGTTGTCGCCGTCAATCCGGTGAGAACATAAATCCCATTCTGGCTGTAGAGAATGGCATTTCCCCCGGCTATCGCCGCCTTGGCGGCAACCTCCTGCAGGGTTACCGTATCCCATATGACGAATTTGACGGTATCCCCATTGTAAAACCCATGCTTGCCGGAAAGATACTGGTCGTTTCCGTAGGTAATGACGTTGATATTGTGGATACTGTCCCAGAGCCCGGCGCCAAAGCAGTTGCCCGCCGCATCAAAAACGCCGATTTCATCGTTTCTATTGAGCGGAAGCCCGTTTAAAGTCGGGTGGATTCCGGTACAGATAATGGTCGACAGGGTATTACCGGTTGCGGTATCCCTGACCGTAAAGTGACCCGCAAATACCGCGTTAACCAGAAGAGTAACAAAAGCGAATACCGCCATGGTTCGTCCTGCGCTGCGCATGCACGCTCTCCTTTCCCCTGTGTTTCGGCATCCGGAGGATGGCTTATTGCTGCTCCGGTAACCGGGCGCTCCATCGGGATGCCCGGCGTTTTATTGAATGTCCTGTTTTCGGGTTGCACTTCCCCACAGTAGCATTGTACCTCTGTCTCCCATGTTTTGCAATAGGCAATTTTTGCCTATGCTTTTCACAAGGCATTTTTTGCCGGATTGGCATTTGTAAGTTAACCTGGGCCAGGTGCAAGAATTGCCGGGGAGAGGAGATAGGGGAAAGAATGAATCTGATTGTTAAGGGATGCGGATAACGGGTACTGATTTTGTTGGAGTTAGATGCAGTACCTAATGCCCGGCAAGCTGGTGGGGGCACCGCCTGCGGCGGTTTCCCCTAGCCAAAGCCTCCGCGCCCGCAAAGCCTGGCTGCGGGGTCTTTTGCATACCCCTTCCAGCGGAAGGGGGGGCGATGTTTGCCTGAAGGCAAACGCTCTCCCCCTCCCGCCCCGCCCTCTTTCAGGGTAGAAAACACAAAAAGGATTTGTAGCAGCTCAGGAACTTGAGCCCTTTTTTAAATCTTTTGATGTTGCGTTAGCGAGGACAGAGGGTGCCGGGGTAAACGAAGTGACCCCGGCAGTATTTCCAGACCAAGGCGTAGCCGCAGGGCTGGAAACACAGGCTCGGCTTAGCCGAGAGCCTGGCGGAGGCGCGCCGGAGGGCACCTTCAGGTGCCCTCCGGAACGCCCGGAGGTTGACTTTGATTTTGAACTTGTTACTGCAATTGTTCTAAGGCTCAGCCCACTTCTTCGATTGCCAGCAGGGGAGTATCCTTCTGGACTGCCGCCCCGTCGGCCGCCAGAATTTTGACGATCCTGCACTTGATTGGCGCCGTGATTTCGTTGAAGAGTTTCATAGCCTCCACGATGCAGACCTTTGCGCCTGCATTCACGGTATCTCCTTCTTTGACAAAGGCTGGTTTGCCGGGACCAGGCGATAGGTAGAACTTGCCGACAAGGGGTGCATTGATCGTCCGGGACCAGGCTGGTGCGGCGGCCGGCGCTGGCGCGGGAGCCGATTTTTCCTCGGCTGATGGCGCTGCAGGAGCGGCGGTATTCCGGGCAATCGGCGAGCCCGCAAAAACGGGAGCACCGGCGGCGCGCACCGCGATCTGCTGATCGCCTTTGCGGAATACAACCTCATCGAGCGAAAGCCCTTCGATCTTCTGGAGCAGCTCTTGGATCATGGCCGGTGCCGCGCTGACCAGCGACTTGACCGCTGCCGCAAATGGCGTCGTTGGAGTACTTTTGAGCGGTGCCGGTGATGCTGCCGTTTTCTGTGATTTCACTTCAAGGTCGGCAGGCGTTTCGGGACGTTGCTCTTCGGGAAGTGTTCGCCATTTGAAATATTCGATGGCCGGTTCGGGCAAGAGCAGGTAGGAGAGGATGTCCTCCTCGCGCTCGATTAGCTTTGGGTCCACATTATCGGTGGCCGTGGGAAGCATGGCCGTCAAACGGTCCGCCGGACGGCCGGTGATCGGCTGTTCATCGCCGAGAATGGTCTTTATCATCGCCGGGCTGATGGGGGAGGGGGATCTTCCGTAAAGACCGCGGACATAGTCCTTGACCTCGTTGGGAACAATCTTGTAGCGCTGGCCGGCAAGAATGTTCATGACGGCCTGCGTGCCGACGATCTGGCTCGTCGGCGTAACGAGCGGCGGAAACCCGAGATCTTCGCGGACCGCAGCAACTTCGTCGAGCACCTGGGGCATCTTGTCTAGCGCATTCTGCATTTCGAGCTGCGAACGGAAGTTCGAGATCATGCCGCCCGGTATCTGGTGGATCAGGATTTCCGGATCGATGTACGGAAGCAGCGCGTTTCCCTGCCTTCTCTTCGGCGCAAGGTCGGTAAAAAATTTCGCGACCTTTTCGATTGCGGCGAGGTCCAGATTCGCCGAATAGTTGGTCTCTTCGAATATGGTGGCCAGGGTCTCTACCGGCGGCTGTGAGGAAAAGCCTGCCATTGACGAAACGGCGCAATCAATGGCGCCCGCCCCGGCACGGACCCCTTCGACATACGTGGCAATGGCCATGCCGCTGGACAGGTGACAGTGAAGCTGAATGGGTATATCCTTGAGCTCGCGGATGAGGGCCCGCACCAGGCGCTCGGCGGCAATCGGCGACAGGATGCCGGCCATATCCTTGATACAGAGCGAATCGACCCCGATGGCGACCTGCTCCCGCGCGTACCCGACAAATTTCTCCACCGTGTGCACCGGTGAAAGCGTATAGCAGAGGGTTCCCTGGACATGACCGCCGTGTTTCTTGACAGCACGTACGGCCGCTTCGAGGTTACGGGTATCGTTAAGCGCGTCGAACACCCTGAAAATATCGATGCCGTTTTCACAGGCAAGTCCGACGAAGCGGTCGACAACGTCGTCGGCATAATTCCGGTACCCGACAAGATTCTGGCCCCGCAGGAGCATTTGCAGCGGGGTATTTTTCGCCTTGGATTTGATGGCGCGCAGCCGCTCCCAGGGGTTTTCCCGGAGGAAGCGCAGGCAGACATCGAAGGTTGCCCCGCCCCAGCATTCAAGGGAGTAGTAGCCCACATTATCGATTACATCGATGACGCGGAGAATATCGTCGGTCCGCATGCGGGTGGCCCAGAGCGACTGGTGCGCATCCCGCAGTGTCGTATCGGTCACGCGAAGCGGAATCTTATGCAACTGGTCTTCCGTCCGGCTAGCTTCATTGGTCATGGCTTAAGCTCCCTCTATTCCTGTTCGTCGAATTTTCCCATTGCGGAGAATTTTTTAAAGCGCCGGTCGAGTAACTCCTGCGTGGTGAGCGTTGAGAGCCGTTCGAAGTGACCCAGCACCGTTACCCTGATGCGCTCGCCGGTCTCGGCGGGAAAACGATGGGCGCCTCCCGGCGGTTCCGGTATGATCTCGTCGATAACCCCCAGTTCGAGAAGCGATCGCGCGGTAATTTTCATTGCCTCGGCCGCCTGCTCTGCGAACAACCCGTCGCGCCAGAGAATCCCGGCACACCCTTCCGGCGAAATTACCGAATAGATAGCATTCTGGAGCATGAGCACGGAGTCGCCGACGCCTATGCCGAGCGCGCCGCCGCTGCCGCCCTCTCCGGTGACTACGACGACTATGGGAACTTCGAGCCGCGCCATTTCGGTAAGGTTACGGGCGATTGCCTCATGCTGTCCGCGCTCTTCGGCATCGAGTCCGGGAAAGGCGCCGACCGTGTCGATGAAGGTGAGTACCGGCAGATTGAATTTCTCCGCGAGCTCCATGAGCCGTAGGGCCTTGCGGTATCCCTCGGGTCGCGACATACCGAAATTCCTGGCGATATTTTCGTCGATGTTCTTGCCCTTGTTGTGCCCGATAAGCATGACCGGAGTATCGCCGAGACGGGCAAATCCGCCGATAAGCGCCTGGTCGTCCCCAAACTTCCGGTCGCCGTGCAATTCGACGAAATCGGTAAAAATCATGTCGATATAATCATGCAGGACCGGCCGCTTCGGGTGTCGGGCCACCTGCACGGTCTGCCAGGGAGTAAGGTTTGCGTAGACCTCCCGGCGCACCTCATCGAGCTTGCGCTCGAAGGTTTCAATCTGTTCCCGATGCCCGCGTTTACCGATGCTTTCCCGATAGCGGAGCTTTTCAAGGGTCTTTTCTATTTCCACCATGGTTTTTTCAAAATCGAGTTCCCGTTCCATCCCGTTGCCTCCTCAGGCTTATGCATTGTCATTGAGATGAGCGCGATAGGAGCAGCAGGGCTGCTTATCGGTTGTAAAAAGAGATGACTTTACGCAGCGTTTCCTTCATCTCCTTACGCGGCACAATGATGTCGATAAAGCCGTGTTCGAGGAAGAACTCGGCGGTCTGGAAGTTGTCCGGCAACTTCTGCTTGATCGTTACCTCGATAACGCGGCGGCCGGCGAACCCGACAAGCGCGCCGGGCTCGGCCAGATTGACATCGCCGACCATGGCATACGAGGCGGAAACACCGCCCGTCGTAGGATCGGTCATGACCGATATATACGGCACCTTCTTATCGTTGAGCCTGGCGATGCCGGCACAGGTCTTGGCCATCTGCATGAGGGAAAGAATTCCTTCGTGCATACGGGCTCCGCCCGAGGCGGAAAACAGAATGAAGGGCAACGCATGATCGTGGGCGTAATTCGCGGCACGAAGGATTTTTTCACCGGTACCGGAGCCAAGGCTGCCGCCAAGAAACCGGAAGTCCATGACGCCCATGACCACCGGAAACCCGCCGATGGACCCGGTTCCGGTGACGATTGCCTCATTAAGCCCGGTTTTTGCCCGCGACTGTTCGACCTTCCTGGGGTAGGGTCCCTTGCCGTCCACGAACCCGAGCGGGTCGGCCGGCGTGATGAGGGAATCCATCTCCTTCCAGGTATCGGCGTCGATGGTCAGTGCGATACGCTCCGATGCAGTCAATTTTCCGTGCCAGGAGCATTTCGGGCACACATGGAGATTGGTATAATAATCCTGCTTGAAAACGTGCGCGTGGCAGCCAAGGCACCGGATCCAGATCTCCTCAGTCGACATCTTTCTCGTTTCCCGCTTCACCTCTGCTTTATTGAACCATGCCATTGAATACCCCCTGCTAGTAAGAGAGGCTTTGTTTGAGCCGCGATTCGAGCGCCGATGCTTCGTTGCCGAGCACGGCAGGCAGCTTTGCCCCGAAACTCTCATAGTGGCGCCTGATGCCTTCCAATTCGTGAAGCCACTCTTTCGCGTCAACACGCAACAGCTCCTTCATGTTTGCCGCATCCATGGAGAGGCCGGACAGGTCGATGGCGTCAGGCGTGGGCAGGTAGCCAATCGGCGTCTCCTGTGCACTTCCGGTCCCCGATACCCGTTCGTAAATCCATTTAAGCACCCGACTGTTGTCGCCGTACCCCGGCCAGAGCCATTTGCCGTCATCGGACTTCCGGAACCAGTTAACATAAAAGAATTTAGGCAGTTTTTCGGCGCTGCTTTTTGCGCCTATCGAGAGCCAGTGCGCGAGGTAATCGCCCATGTGATAGCCGCAGAAGGGCAGCATGGCGAAGGGATCCCGGCGAACCAGGCCGACGGCCCCGATATTCGCACTCGTGGTTTCGGAACCGACGATGGATCCGAGGAACACGCCATGGTTCCAGGAAAACGCCTCATGTACCAGCGGAATAGTGGTCGGCCGCCTGCCGCCCACGAGAAAGGCGCTGATCGGCACTCCCCGGGGGTCTTCCCAGGCCGGGTCTATCGCAGGACACTGCGTAGCCGGAGCGGTAAACCGTGCATTCGGGTGGGCGCCGTTTTTCCCGCTGGAGAGTTCCCAGGGATTGCCGGTCCAGTCGATCTTTTTTCCGGCCGGCGGCTCGTAGCCGATGCCTTCCCACCAGACATCGTTGTCTTCGGTGAGAACCACATTGGTGAATATGGCGTTTTTCTCCACGGTACGCATTGCATTGGGATTAGACTGCAGGGACGTGCCCGGTGCGACACCGAAAAAACCTGCTTCGGGATTGATGGCGTACAATCGGCCATCGGCCCCGAATTTCATCCAGGCGATATCGTCCCCGACGCATTCGACCTTCCAGCCGGGAAGCGTGGGTACCATCATGGCAAGGTTGGTTTTTCCGCAGGCGCTCGGGAATGCGGCCGCTATGTACTTCTTCTCGCCCTTTGGAGGCGTTATGCCGAGAATGAGCATATGCTCGGCAAGCCACCCCTCATCCCGTGCCTGGACCGAGGCGATGCGCAAAGCAAAGCATTTTTTTCCAAGCAGGGCGTTACCGCCATAGCCTGAGCCAAACGACCAGATGGTCCTCTCTTCCGGAAAATGGCTTATATACTTGTTCTCGATGAGCGGTGTGCACGGCCATGGGCTGTCTTTCTGACCCGGCTGCAGGGGGGCGCCCACCGAATGAAGACAGGGTACAAATTCACCCTCAGTGCCGAGGGTTTCGAGCACCCTGGTGCCGATCCGGGTCATAATGCGCATGTTGACGGCCACATAGGGAGAATCCGAAATTTCAACACCGATTTTTGCTATTGGAGACCCGATAGGACCCATTGAGAAGGGAATCACGTACATGACGCGACCCTTCATGCAGCCCCGGTACAGCTCAGTCATTTTGCTTTTAAGCACAGAGGGATCCATCCAATGGTTGGTTGGCCCCGCATCTTCCAGGTTTTTTGCCGCGATAAAGGTTCGATCCTCCACGCGGGCGACATCGGAGGGGTGGCTGCGGAAGAGATAGCATCCCGGTTTTTTTTCGGAATTGAGGGCGGTTGCCATGCCGGCCTTGACCATTTCAGAACAAATACGATCGTATTCAGCCTGTGAACCATCGCACCAATGAACCGAATCCGGCTGACAGAGGGCCTTCATTTCATCGACCCATCTCTGCAATTTTTTATGAGTAACCATAATCTCCTTTCAAATGCTGATCATTAGAATTTTAATCTGCACAGATACCCGGGAGGAGGGACCGCTCGGCAATCCTCTGCAAATCGATTCGACCGATAAAAAAAAAGACCAGAGGGTGCCTTAATGGCCTCTTTGGCCTTCCGCCGATCCGCTTTTTCAATGTCCCGCATGCTCCCAGAGTGCTTCCGCTCCCCTAATACCTATAGAAATAGCAGAGGGTACACCTGTCCCTCTCTCCCGACGCCTCTATGGGGAGCCTATAGAAGATACTAATCGTAGCCCCTGCCGGGCAAGTGAAATCTGACTTTGGGCAGACGGAGCCGGGTTCCGGACAGGTTTTGAACCCGCAGGTTTGCCTGTTCGCCCCAGGATAGGTACTAAACACCGGTCAAAAGGAGCAATCGGCGGCATACGCGAAGCCAGCCTATTCTACGCAGGAGCAGGCATGCGCAGCTGCCGACCGTCTGCTGACCCCATAGCGTTTTGCAAAAAAGCGCGAAATAAAGGAATCCGGGCATCTCTTCGAAAAGAATCCTTTCCTTTTTTCCGCAATATTTATATAATAACGGGGAGTTAGCGGGGAATGGCAGAAATTAGAATTGCCTCCCGGTTTCGGCGCAGGGGAGTCGTTTGCAGGTATTTGCGCCATTTTTCCGGTCTGATCTTTATATGTACTAAATATTTATGCCCTGACGATAATCATTCGGCCCGAGGACAAATCAGTCTTCAAACAAGAGCTTGCGATGGCATTCAACCCATTTTCGAAAAAAAAATCCGCCGATGGCAATGCTTTTTCCCGGGTGTTGAACATCCAGATAGGGTGCTCGCTCTTTATCGCACCGATCATTCTTTTTATTCCTGCTTATTTGTTCAGAAATTTCGCGGTCGCCGGGTTGGTTCTGGTGGTTTATGTGGGCTGGATCGTGCTGTTTACCCGGTGGCTGCGGAACCGGGTCAGGGAGTATGCGGAAAAAATTTCGAAAAGCAAGACCATCGCCGGCCGGTTCCAGAATATCGCCAAGTATTTTGAAAGCATTCTCCAGGATTCCACCGATATCATATTCACCGTTGATACCGAAGGGTTTATCCTCAAATTCAACAAGGGCGCCGAAATGCATTTCGGTTTCAGCCAGGAGGAGATCGTCGGTAAACCGCTGACACACCTATTTGTCAACGAAGCGGACAAGCGCAAAGTGCTCGACGGCGTTCTCCTTACCGGGAAAACGGTTAACGAGGAGATACCGCTGAAAACCAAATCCGGAGGCATAATCCTTGTCAACCTGAGCATGTCCGAAATGAAAAACGACAAGAATCAGATCATCGGCCTGGTGGTGACCGCGAAGGATATTACCGAACGAAAAAGGCTGGAGATGGAGCTCCTCAAGAAAAACGAACTCCTGAGCAAGCTGGCCGTCACCGACAACCTGACCGGGCTCTACAACTCCCGGTATTTTTACGAGCAGATCAAACGCGAACTCACCCGGCTCAAACGCAATCCCGGCCGCAAGCTGACCCTCGTCATGATCGATGTCGACCACTTCAAGCAGCTTAACGATTCCGAAGGCCACCAGATGGGCGATCACACGCTCAAATCGCTTGCCAACGTCATCAAAGTATGCATCCGCAAAGATGTCGATACCGCCTACCGCTATGGCGGCGATGAGTTTATCCTGATCCTGCCCGATACCGACAAGGAACAGGCGCGGATCGTCATGGACCGTATCCAGAAGCAGTTCGGGGCCTTCAAATTCGGTACAACCAGCCTCTCCATCGGCATTGCCGAGGCCCAGCCCGACGAGGAAAACCAGCTCCTTATCCGCCGTGCCGACGACGCGCTGTATACCTCTAAAAGAGAAGGCAGGGCGAGAATTACGGTAGCGGCGTAGGGCTATTCAGTATCCGGGAGTACCAGCCGGCCGCACCTGCCCAATACCAGGGGTTTAGTAATAGTAATGCCTGTTATGCCGAAATAAAAATCCCAATACCTTGACCACCACCGCAAATACGCTGCAATCGCTTTGCCCGCCATTCCCCGGCAGGGAAGCTAACCAGGCAAGCAAGCAAAAAAGCCCGCCTAGCGTATAGATCAACGGGCCGACGGTCCAATGCCAGATGTACATATTATAATAGTAAGGCAGGTTTCCCGAATATTGCTTCCGGGGGAGCCCCCATCGCCGAAAATGGCAACCGGCTTTCCATGCGTAGGGGGTCAGAAAGAAAAATGCCAATCCGCCGGCAAGTTCCGCCAGGGCACTCGTCACTGAGCCCTGGGTATAATTGAGGACGGCCGCCGGGATAAAAAAGAGCCGCACCAACCACTGCCAATACCCTGACCCAGGCGGGCCGCGTTTTTATCTCGACATTGGTCATCTCCTCATAAAGGTCTTCGGAGTCCATGACCCCCTGATCCAGAGAAGTCATCGTACACGCTGCTCGTCGTCGGCTTGCATTTCGGGCACGGCATTCCCGGGCCTTCCAGTTTTTCGCCGCACATCGGGCAATACTTATAAGTTGCTTCCACTGTCCCGCCTCCTCCGTCGTGAAGGTAGTGTCAAGGATCCCAGCAGCTTCTTTCAGGACAGCAATTCTTATGTCAATATTTGCAATATAAATTATTCCCGCGGATGGATGATAAATATTTTTGTTACTACTCAGGTAGATGGAATGGTTGCTGAAGTAGCCTGTGAATCCCCCGCCTTCGGCGCCCCCTTATTAAGGGGGATAAGGGGGGATCTGTCAAGAATTTGATGTTGTTTATGTGTTTTCTACCAAAAAAGAGAGCGTTGCGGGAGGGCGTTTGCCTTCAGGCAAACATCGCCTCCCCCTTCCGCTGGAAGGGGTGTTTCGGAGACGCGGCTGTGCGCGGCTCCGACCAGGGGAAACCGCCGCAGGCGGTTCCCCCACCAGGAACCGGCGTATTTCTATATATTAGAATACCTGTTCATCAAAATAGCCCCGGCAACGGCAACATTTAATGATTCTATCTTTGCCCGATTAATCGGAATTGTCACTTTAATATCGGCAATTGCAAGCAGCTCTTTACTCAGTCCTGTCCCTTCACTCCCAAGCATGATCCCCAGTGGTCCAACGGTGTTATAATCCTTTACCGGTATACCATCCATCGTCGCCCCAAGAAGGGCAAATCCTTGCAGCTTCAGGTTACGAGCAATGTCCAGGTAATTAGGTGAATGGCGAAGCCAGACCGAGAGCACCGATCCTGCGGAAGCCTGGACTGCCTTGGGCGAAAAGGGGTCTGCGCACTCACCGCTCAGTACAATTCCGCCGAAATCAAAGCCCGAGGCGGTACGAATTATCGTACCGACATTGCCCGGATCCTGGATTCCATAAAGGAGGAGCAGCCGGCTGCCGGGTTTGTCAGGCAGGCTATCGCCGTAGGAGCCTTCCGGGATCCGGACCACGGCGGCGATGCCCTGCGGAGCTTTTGCGGTGACAAGAGAGGAATACTGGCGATCGGACAGGCTGCGTACCGGGCAACCGAATCGGGCGGTATCCCCTGCAAAGGATTCTCCGGTGAGAATTTCTACAATATCACGGGGAGCGCAGCAGTGAATCTGTTCGACGGCACGGGGACCATCCACAAGAAAACAGCCGCTCTGCCTGCGTTTGCGCGGGTCAAGGAGGTCGCGATACCAGGAGAGTGGTTTCATAGGTACCTGCAATGAATAAAAAAAGGGGAAGATGCCTGGACCTTCCCCTCGTTGCATGAGACCATCAACTCAAAACCTACTTGCTGTCTTTAGCCTTGCGCTCTTTGATGCGCGTCGATTTACCGGTAAGTTTCCGGAGATAGAAGAGTTTCGCGCGGCGGACCCGACCGTGCTTTAAAACCTTGATCTCGGAGATAAGCGGCGAATGAACCGGGAAAATACGCTCCACGTAAACATTACCCGACATCTTCCGGACCGTAAGGGTTGCACCGGTACCCGCACCGCGACACTGGATCACCGTACCCTGATAAAGCTGAATTCGTTCCTTATCGCCTTCCCGTATTTTCAGGGATATGACGACGGTATCGCCCGGTCCGTAATCGACCGCTCGTTCCGACAGCTGTTTGCGCTCTACTGCCTTGATAGTTTCCTGCACGGCAACCTCCTCTGCTACTTTGTATAGCATGTATGAAATTATGTATCTATTGCTCAATAAACGATCTTACGTTTTATTTTCGGTTTTATCTTCAAACATCCGCCACAAATCGGGCCTTCTCTCCCGGGTGATCCTGACTGCCATTTCCTTCTTCCAGGCGGCTATATTGACATGGTGCCCGCTCAACAGAATTTCCGGCACCCGCATCCCTTCAAACTCCTCGGGCCGGGTGTACTGCGGATAGCTCAGGAGCCCTTCGTAGTGCGAATCCGCCTCCGCACTTTCCCGGTTGTTCAAGGCCCCGGGGATAAGCCGCGTGACGGCATCCACCAGGATCATCGCCGGCACCTCGCCGCCGGATACGACATAGTCGCCCACCGACAGCTCCCGGTCGACGTAACGGTCACGGATCCTCTGATCGATCCCCTTGTATCTCCCGCATAGAATAATGAGGGACTGCTCTTGGAGCAGAGATTCAACGACTCCCTGATTGAGGAGCTCCCCCTGCGGCGTCAGAAAAATAACCTTTGGCTGCAGCGCTTCCCTGATCCGGACTGCATCTTTGATAGCCGCCGCAAGCGGCTGCGGTTTCAGAAGCATCCCGGCATCCCCGCCATAGGGATAGTCATCGACGGTCTTATGGCGCGTGTCATCGGAGTAATCACGAATGTTGCGTACGGCAATCGAAATGAGTCCACGCTCCTGCGCCCGCAAGATGATGCTGTCCGAAAAGGCTCCCTCGAACATGCCGGGAAAAAGCGTCAGGATATCAAAGAACATAGCCTCATCCGATGCTCAGGGCCGGTCTTAATCAAGAATTTCCCTGATATAAGTTTGTCGCGCAACGATACGTCCTGCCGCGCTATCGATTGACGCAATAGCCAGGTCCATGAGCGGCAGCAGAACGGTCGGGCCTGCGGCAAGTTTCACCTCGAGCGTATCGACCGACGGGAAATTATGCACTTCAATGACCGTTCCAATTTGATTATCTTCCTCATCCCCGAATACCGAAAGGCCCTTCAGCTCATAGTGATAAAACCGGCCCGGTTTCCGCCTCGGCAGCGTCTCCTGCTCAATGAAGATCCGCTGGCCCCGAAATGCTTCGGCCGCCGTACGATCGGGAGCATCGGCAAACCGGCAGCGAAACTCCTTGGGAAGCGCAACGATTTCGGTAACCGTTGCAATCCGGGAGCCTTCGAATTCCTTGCCGCGCCGGACGCTGCATGGAGTCTTCAGGGCTGAAAAGCTATCGCCGAATGCTTCAACGGCGCAGAATCCCTCAAGCCCGACCGGCCGTTTCACAACGGCAATGGCAATCCAATCTTGCTGCATCGGCGAAGCTCCCGCTGCATCGGTGACTACCGATCGCACTGAACGCGGCTCTGTCAGGCGCTCTTTTTCTCGCATTTCGGCTTTGCCTTACGCTTACGCTCGGGAAGCCGCTCGATGACAGCCGTTTCCGCAACATCGCCGGTTTCAGTCGTTTCCGCCTTCAATGCCGCCTCGATCTTTTCGTAGGCGCGATCCTGCTTGAACAGGTTGGCGACGGTCTCGCTGGGTTCCGCTCCCTGGCTCAGCCAGTAAGCGAGCCGATCAACCTTGTACACGAATTTTTTAGGATTCGCCTGCGGATCATAGTTCCCGATGTTTTCGAGAAAACGTCCATCCCGCTGCATGCGGCTGTCGGCTACCACAATGCGGTAGCGTACGATCTTTTTTCTGCCCGTCCGGGCTAAACGGATTTTTACTGACAAGCATCACCCCTCTTGCAAAAATGTGGTGGTCGACGAGTTTCGTTATCCATTGACTAAAAGGGAGACAGACTGCGCATTGCTGCTGCCTGTCCCCGTTTACCGGCAATTTTATTCATGCGTTTCATCATTGATTTTATCGTATCGAACTGTTTCAGCAGTTTATTGACATCCTGAACGGTCGTGCCGGAGCCGGTGGCTATCCGGCGCCTTCGCTGTCCATCGATGAGAAACGGCTTATCCCGTTCCGTCTTCGTCATGGAGCAGATGATGGCCTCTATTTTATCGACGCTCTTATTATCGAATTCCACATTTGAAAGCTTATTACCCATGCCCGGGATCATGGAGACGAGATCGCCGAGCGGGCCCATTTTCTTGATCTGGCGAAGCTGTTCGAGAAAATCCTGGAGTGTAAACAGGTTCCTGCGGATTTTCTTTTCGAGCTTCTCGGCTTTATCGGCATCGACCGATTCCTGCGCCCGCTCCACGAGCGACACAATATCGCCCATCCCGAGTATGCGCGAGGCCATACGGTCGGGATAAAACTGCTCGATCCCGTCCGGCTTTTCGCTGACGCCGATGAACTGCACCGGCACGCCGGTTACATCGAGTATCGACAGCGCCGCTCCGCCGCGGGCGTCGCCGTCCATTTTGGTCAGGAAGACGCCGGTAAAATGGATCTCACGGTAAAACTCGGTCGCAACATTGATTGCATCTTGTCCGGTCATGGCATCGGCGGCGAAGAATATTTCATCGGGCTTCGTCGCTTCGCAGATGGAGCGGAGTTCGGTCATCATTTCGACATCGATATGGAGCCGACCGGCGGTGTCGATGATCACGAGCGTGTTGCCGTCGCGACGGGCCTTTTCTATCGCCACTTTTGCAATGGCCAGCGGTTTTTCGGTTCGATCGGCGTAAACCGGAATGGCCAGCGCCTTGCCCAGCGTCTCCAGCTGATCGATAGCGGCCGGACGGTAGGTATCGCATGCCGCCAGAAGCGGCCGATGCCCCTGTTTCCGGTAATACAGCCCCAGCTTCGCGCAGGCGGTGGTCTTTCCGGACCCCTGGAGGCCTGCAAGTACAATAATATTGGTGCGATTGGTGTGAAATCGAAGCTGCCGGGCCGTCCCGCCCATGAGCGCGGTCAATTCGTCGTACACGAGTTTGACGAACTGCTGTCCGGGCGTGATGCTCTCCAGAACGGCCGCACCCATGGCCTTCTCCTGGACAGCTTCCGTGAATTTCTTCACTACGCGATAATTGACATCTGCCTCCAGCAGTGCGCGTTTGACCTCACGGACGGCCTCGGCGATGTTATCCCCGGAGAGCTTTCCGCGACCGCGAATCTTCTTGAATATCGCGTCGAATCTGTTGGACAGTTCCTCAAACATACTAAACCGGAGTCGCTCTCTTTCGCGAACGCATGGAAAATACGTAAATTTAGATAATCTCTTAAAATAAGTTGCGGATGGAACCCCGAACAAGCAATTGCGAGGAAAACATGGTCACTCTCTGCCCGGTCAAAAAGGCGATAGTCACCGGCGGCAGCAGTGGACTGGGCTACGCACTGGCTTCGATGCTGCTGCAAAACGGCTCGACCGTGGTGACCGTTTCGCGCACCGGGAGCGATCTCGGGTGCGAAAACCTTCCGACCGACCTCACCGACAACGCATCGATAGCCGCCATGGTCGAATCCGTGCGGGCGCGCCACCAGGATTGCGACCTTCTCGTCTCCTGCGCCGGTCTCATGCACTGGGCGGCGGTGGGGAGTAACTCGCCGGCTCAGATAGATAACGATCTGGCGGTGAACCTCACCGGCATGATCAAGGTCGTGGACGGCATCATGCCCCTCATTAAAAATAATCGGGGCGATGTGGTGATCGTGGGCTCCACGAGCTCCTTCTCCCCATCGGCGGGGAGTTCTCTCTACACTGCCGCCAAGCACGGCGTGCTTGGCTACATCAAATCGCTGCAATCCGAATTTGCCGACGAAGATGTGCGGATTCTCGGCATCCATCCCGGGGGCTTCAGATCGCCGTTTCACATCAAGGCGAAAAGTAACCTGAAACAGGAGCTCCTCATGGATCCCCGGGAGCTTGCGGCCATGATTCTCTCTTTCGTTGCACTACCGCGGAACATGCAGGTGTCCGAGATTATCATCAACAGGAAGAATCCAACGGCAGGGTGAAAAGACTGTCGGGCGGGTAAGACTTGTCAGATCTGTCCAACAACGCAATTTCATTACGCTTTCGCTCCCCGTTTTCCTGACAACTGGCGTATTCCGCCGGAAAACGATTTCTTTTGATAACCCCGCAATTTTCTTGACATTGCCCGACAGTGACTGCTATATTATCAATGCACCCCACACTCAATGGAAAAGGAGCCTCGTATGGTCCGCAAAAATGGTTTTTGCCGATTAGCAGGTTTCACCGCGTTGATCTTTTGCTCCTTGTCCTATGGTCAGCCGACGCTTTCCTCGCCTGCGAATGGTGCAGTGAACCAGCC
>CAWDOZ010000175.1:0-6617 GCA_963803935.1 uncultured Fibrobacterota bacterium
GGGTTATTTCTGCCGATTTCGGGCAGACGGATGCAATTATCGAACCATAGATAGTATTCTGCGACGATGGACTCGGATTTTTCCTAAAGCAGCTTCAGGCGATCTAAGGGGGGTAAGGCGAGAGATTTCGAATACTTCTTAATAGAGAATAATTTTTAGAAGATGTCGAGGGCATGAATAGCACGCTCGTAATCGGAATATTTGTTTTCATCGAAGTCTTTTAACAATTGCTCTAATCATTTAATTAACCAATGATGAACTTGTGTGGAATTCAGAAAGAGCCCCGATCGGGCTTCTTTTGAGTTGCTATTGAGTTTTCGGGATCATCCTCCTCGCCACTACAATAGCATTCTTTCAACAAGGATTGAACTGGGGGTTTTTGGGGGACGTTCACGCGTCCAATAGAGCACAGTCTCTCCTCTCAAGGCGGTCTCTATATTAAGGGAGGTAAACAGGGCAAGGAAATTGAGACGATCGGCGGACTCTTGACCTCGCCAGGGATGAAGGCCAGGAATTCCTTGCTATGGGAATTGAAGAGGATTTTGCAAAGCTTTCAGAGACTCCTGAACGGGGAGCAGGGCAAAGTCCTGGCGATATGAGGGGAAAATAAATCTCAGGCAGATTCCTAGGAAGACGAATCCTACAACCGCCCGCCCGCTGGGGATGTATCTTTTAGGTATCCTTAATAATGGGGGTGTACCGGATTTCGACGGGAAGCAGGAGATATTGAGCAGCATGCCGAGGATCATCGGTTGGCCTCGTAAAAATCCGATGACATTCTAATTGCGGAAGATTACTCCTTCGCAATGGCTGCCTAATTAAAGGCAGCCTCTCGAGAATGAAGCGCACTTCTTTGTTCCGAGTCTAATAAGGTGCTGGTTGTTCCGGAGGGTGGCGGCTGGAACGACGACACAATCGTTACTGGTCCTGTGCAAGCCTGTTCGCCGGCGTGCATAAGGACGAGACCTAATTGGCGGACTAAGCGTGTAGCGGCTCATGTTGATAGTTTTTCGGACAGGGGTTCAACTCCCCTCACCTCCACCATTAAATCAGGCAGGCGATCGCTCAAAAGAGGGCCGCCTGCCTGAGCTTTTTCGGCCCGCCCTGTTGACCCAGCTATCTTTTCAGGAGCCGGTAATTCTTGAAGCCCCCTATTTGTTTCCCGCCAAGAAAGCGTTGTTCCAAAAAGGTCAGGAGCCGGTATTTCAGCCAGTCGTGAGGATGGCGCGCCTTCGAAACCCCCAGGTAATCGAGTTCTTCCTTCCAATTCATAGCCTCGATCCACTCCTGCATAACGGCAGGATGGGTATCGCGGAAAACCGGGAGTCTCGTGAGCGGTCCATAATCGTAGGCAGGAGGTTGTGAAGAGAACATTGCATCTACCTCAGACCCGCGGTGGTAAGCACTCTCCATTGCCCGATTCTTGTTTTGCATTACCGATGGGGGCCGTACCCAGCCGTAATGAAATACCTCTGCATCGACACGGGCGACCTGTAATTTCCTCCCGTTTATACGAAATGACTGCGCATCGATCCAGGAGCTGACGCTCCTGCGGTTCCGGACGATCCGTATCTCCTCCGGATACCAGCGATGGCTGCGGTGGAAGTGGTCGTAATCGCCCCAGAAGTGCTTATAGTTGAAAAGGAGGCCCTCAACCTCGGGGTCGTCCTGGAGCTCTTCACATCGTTTTTGGATCGCAGCGAGGTAGCGTTCGTGGATGACTTCGTCCGACTGAAGGTAGAAGCACCAGTCTCCGGTGCAGGCAGCCAGGGCGATATCGGTCTGCCTGCTGAAAATATGGCGGTCGGCGGGGTCAAACGGACCCCAGTCGGTATCGATGATCCTGATTTTAGGATCGCCGATACTTTCTATCAGCTCGCGGGTACGGTCGCCCTCACTGCCGCGGCCGACGGCAACGTTGAATTCGCTGCAGACCGGCAGGATTGATCGGATCGATGCGACGACCGGGTAATAGAGCGAGTCGGCGTTCCGGGTGAAAGAAAAACCGCTGATCTTCATGTCGGACAAAGTAATTTTGAACCCTATGAAAACGATGATAATGGTAACAACTGCACGTGGTTTGGAAAATACTTTGCGCGGCGAGGTTGCCTCGCTCGGGCTGCCGGTTCTCTGGGCGGGGAGCTCGGGGGTCAAGACTGAAGGCACCTTCGTGGATGCGATGCGGCTCAATCTGCACTGCAGGACAGCGCACCGGGTGTTGTTTCTCATCAAAAGCGCCCTGTGTATGAATGCCGACGACCTGTACCGGGAGGTATTTACCGTTCCCTGGGAGACCCTGATTCCGGCCGACGGGTATGTGAGCGTGTCGTCGCACATCGCAAACGAAACGATACGCGACAACCGCTACGCCAACCTGCGCTGCAAGGATGCGATCGTGGATCGGATCAAGGAGAAGAGGGGAAAGCGGCCGGACGCCGGACCCGAGCAGACGGGTACGGTCGTGAATATCTATTGGCGCGGGGAAGAGTGCGAAATCTATCTCGACACCTCGGGAGAGCCGCTTCCAAAGCGCGGGTACCGCAAAATTCCTCTCGATGCACCAATGCAGGAAACGCTTGCTGCCGGGGTGATCATGACAGCCGGTTGGAGCGGAAAGGGGAATTTTATCAATCCCATGTGCGGCAGCGGAACACTCGCCATCGAGGCTGCGCTCATCGCCCTCAGGCGCCCGCCGGGACTGGTTCGTCTCTCCTTCGGCTTCATGCATACCTTGCTCTACGATAAAAAGGCCTGGGACCAGATCCGTGCCGAAGCACAACCTGCAAACGCCGAACTTACCGGAAAGATTATCGCGACAGACCATAATCCCGCTGCAATCGATGCGGCGCGGCGAAACGCCGATACCGCCGGCGTTGCCCACCGGATTGAATTTTCGGTTTGCGATATCGCCGAGACACCGGTCCCCGACGGGGGAGGCACCGTTGTGGTCAATCCGGAATACGGAGTTCGCCTGGGGGATGAGGCGGCGCTTGTCGGGACGTACCGGAAGATAGGCGACTTCTTCAAAAAGAAATGCAAAGGCTACGGAGGCTACCTGTTTACCGGCTCACCGAAGCTTGCCGGCCAGGTAGGGCTTAAATCGAAACGGCGGATCACCTTCATGAGCGGTTCCCTTGAGTGCCGGCTGTATCAATACGATTTGTATTGACCTCGTTGAGGATAAAACCTGAAGGGTACCTCTAAAATCGCTTGATTTCGTCCTTCGACAAGCTCAGGACGAACGGAAATCATTCAAATATAGCGAAAACAGCCGTTCGAGGTGAGCCCGTCGAACCATGCAGGGAATTTTTGAAGGTGTCTTACAGAAGAAAATTAACCTGCACGCCTATACCTTTTTCCCGGCTCATAAAGTAATATCCCGGATCCAGGATGTTGAAGTAGCGAAGGCAGACGCCGATGGCGTGATTCCGGGAGTTTGCGAACTGCGTGCCCAGTTCCATATCGCAACCGGGATACCACTGTGACATATGGACCGCCTCGCCCATTACCATGAGGTACGGCCGCACGACGCCGGTTTGCCATGGTTGCAGCTGAACGCCCGCATCGGCATGGTCGGTAAGAGTCGTCTGGGAACACACGTGGTAATAGCGCCCGTACCCGATGCTCAACGAGAGCCCGTGAAGCGGAGTAATGTCGGATTCCAGCTTTACCATTTCCGCTGAAACAGCCTCCGGATCCTTCAGACTATTGGGACCTGAAGTATCGGTCGTACCATCGGCGAGATGGCCGGATACATGATATACCGGGAAGAGGCGCAGCGTGAGCCACGATGACGGGACATAGCCGATATAGGTAGCCAGTGTGGCGTACAAATTATCCACCGGCCATTTAAGATGTTCGGGATACATGACGAGGTGCACCGCTGCCGCAATACCGACCGTGAGGTCACGGGGTCCATAACCAACCAGGGGGTAATCGAGTCCCAGGTTTCCGTGGTTTACCAGGCGGTCATTTTCCGACCCGGTGAAAAGGTAGCTCCTGAAATCAAGCGATGATGCGCTGAAAAAAGGTGTCTGGACGGGCAAAAGCTCGAAATCGGCGGCGAAGAGCCCGGGAACGATGCCAATGAGAAAGAGGAATACAGGACAAATTGTACGAAGGAACACCATCTACCAGTGATCTTTCTCGCGGAAGTTGCGCAGGGCTGAAATATCGTCCTAAAATACACCCTAATCCTGCCGAACCGCCATGAGTCCGAATGGCGGGGTCGGGTAAATATCTATGCAAGCCAAGGGGGATCATGCTCCGGGTGGTTGAACAAAACACAACTCCGTAAGAAGATTTCCCAATTATGATTGCAGGAAAAGAGGACTGGTATAAGCCTTCGCCGGCTGCGTTCCTGCACCGGCACTGACCACCTCGGCCCTCAGATAGGCCAATGGCGCGGAGGGAAGCGGTATCGGCAGTTCGACGTCCCAGGTTGCAGGCAATCCCGCATAATTTCCGGAATACACAACTGTCTCTTTACCACTTTCGCGCTGGAATCCATAGACAGTAATACTCCTGAGCGGCCCGAATTCCGACGTGCTGATTGCGCGGATAACGGGCCCGGCACCGGCGGCAATCTCGGCATAGGGTCCCGTCGTGACGAAGGTACCCCCGTTTTTTATCCCGTCAACGATTGCGTTCCGGGATGGAACGGTTCCATAAACTCCGGTCCTGCCGAAACCCATGTAACGGCCGAAATTTTCGGCAATCGCCAGGAAGGGGACAACCAGCGACCTGAACCGGTTGAAGTCGCCATGCGCATCGTTTCCGGCAACTACAGCGACATGGCGACCCTGTCGGAGCATTTCAAGCCACATCGCCTGGCCCCGGTCAAAGGACGGAGAATAGCCATTATTGACAATCTGCATTGCATCGAGCGGCTGGTCCAGGTCCCGGCGCGACCACTCTCCCCGGCAAAGAAGCAGCCGCTGCAGGAAGCCGGGCCCCACGCCCGGATGAGCGGCAACGGCAAGGCCACCCTGTTCATGGATGGCGCCGATGGTGTCGCCCAGGCCCGGCTGCGCCTCCCTTTGCCTGCCCCTGCGAGCACCATCGAGTGATCCCCTCAGGAACTCACGCAAGTTAAGGCCGCACAGGTGGACAACCTTGTTTTCGCTATTGAGGCAGGAGACCTCCTCACCGGGAATCAGGAAGGGAGGTGATGCATCAAAGGCCCCAAGCTCCGCGAGAAAGGAGTGCCAGCGTTCATGGCCCGGGTCGGGTTTCAGGTAATTATCCATTGAGCAGGCGAGATCGTACGAGTGGTCGGTTATGGCGGCAAAGGAGAGGCCGCTCGCCTGCACCACCCGGCGAATGATGCCGAGCGGCGGCCCAAACTCCACATGGCTCTGGGAGCAACGTGATCGCCGCTCTTCCAACGGCGCGAAACCTCAACGTAATTTCCGGGAGCCGGAAACGGCCTCACCGCCTTGCCGTTGACGAGTGCCGAAAACCCCTCCCCTGCCCACAGTGGCCGCCGCAGCGCCAGCGTCAACCGTTTCGCCGAGGGCAGCGTAACGGTGATGCTCGCGTGCTCCCCCTCCGGAAAATCAGTCCTGGTCTCGATGGTGGCGCCCTGGCTCTTCCATTGGGCAATCGAAGGCGTATAAAGATTCACCCACAGCTTGTCCCCGGTTTCGTCATAAATCCCGTAACCGTTCAGCGCGTGGTTTTCCATCCCTGTGCCAACGCAGCAGGTAAAGCTGTTGAACATGTCCTGGTACTCGTGCGTCACCTCCGCGCCAACCGGAACCATGTAACACGTGCGGCCATCCTCGGGGTCCATCGAGCCAAGCACATGGTTGAACAAGGCCCTTTCCTGGTAGGCGGCGTAGCGCGGGTCCTCGGGATGCAATGCGAAAAGTTCGCGCGTCATTTTCAGCATGTTATAGACGTTGCAACTCTCGTCGTCCCGCCCGTCAACGTAGGCGCTCAATATGGTCGGGCGGATCGAAATACTCGTCGTGCCCATGTCCGCCGGTGGCGTAGCTGTGGTGAAGACACGACCTGCTCCCAGAAAAAGCGGGCGGCCTCGCCGCTGGTTCGTTGCCGGCATAGACATAACGGGAAAGTTCGCCGATCATTTTGGCACCAGGGTGTTGCCGTGCTTGCCGCCAAGAATGTCCTGATGCCTGGCCAGAGGCAGGACGATGGCCTTGTGTTCAAATTTGTCGGACAGGGCCAGCCAGCGCGCGTTGCCGGTGTCGTGGTAAAGATCGGCCAGGACTTCGTTCATGCCGCCGAATTCGGTATTGAGCATCCGCTGGTTCTGCGCGTTGGTCAGTTTGCCGACGATGGATTCGACCCAGGCGGCGAACTTGATTTCGACTTCCAGCGCCGTGCGGTTTCCGGTATAATGATAAGCGTCGCGCAGCCCGGCGAAAATCTTGTGTTCCACATACCAGGGCGACCACATCCCGTTCAGATCAAATCCGCCCGAATGAAGGTTCCCTTGGCGATGGCCTCAAAACGTTCCTTGCCGTCCACCAGGGCCTGGCGATTTCGGGCGCGGGTAACTCCGTTAGTCCCGGCGCTGGGAGCGTTTGTGGCGGCGGTCTCGGCGCGGATCCCATGAGCGCCCCGATATAGCCGTCGCCCCATTTGTCCTG
>CAWDOZ010000176.1:0-5304 GCA_963803935.1 uncultured Fibrobacterota bacterium
TGGTGCCGGCGCGAAACCATGATCGGCCCGAACCGTTTCTCCTGACGAAAAGAAATTTCCTGCATTTTTACAAGCTCAAGGATGGCCATAAAGGTCACCACAATGACGATTTTCCGCAGGTCGTCGAAGAAAAGCGATTCGAAACTCACCTCGCCCTCTTCAACTACCATGGCAAGCACATGTTCGATACGGTCATCGATTTTTACCGTATCAAGCTGCACAACATGCCGGTGGTCCTCTTCGGACCTGGCACGGGTCAAAACCTGCCTGAACGCAGCCAGGAGGTCAAAAAGCGACAGAGATCCAAAATCAACAGTGCCGGCCTCATCACCGGAGACCGGATCGATTGCTTCAGGAGTTCCGCGCTTGAATATATGAATTTGTTCAGCCTCAAAATTCTTGAGAACCCCGGCAGCCTGCTTGAATTTCTGATACTCGAGTAATTGCCGGATGAGCTCTTCGCGGTTATAAATGCCTTCGTCGCCTGGCGGGACATCCTCCCCATCGACAGGCGGCAAGAGCTCGCGCGCCTTAAGGTACGTGAGGGTCACCGCCATATGAAGATATTCGGCGGCAATATTGATATTGACTTCCCTTAATAGATCGAGATACGCCAGGTACTGGGTAGTGATTTCGGCCAGCGGCAGCTCCGCTATGTTCACCTCTGCCCTGGTCACGAGGTAGAGCAGTAGATCGAGAGGGCCTTCAAAAACATCAAGCTTTACCTCGTATTCCTGCTGCCTCATCAAGATCGCCTTTGGGCCGGCGTATTAAATTGATTCAAGCGGTGCGCCATGCCCTGGTTCACCTACTCCACCGTCACCGATTTAGCCAGGTTTCGCGGCTGGTCGATCGCGCAGCCGCGCAACGCCGCAATATGGTAGGCAAGGAGCTGCAGTGGGATGACGGCCAGGAGCGGCGAGAGCATGTCTACTGTTTCCGGTATATAAATGACATGCTGGGCATGCTTCGCGATTTGCTTGTCCCCTTCGGTGGCAACAGCTATTATGCTGCCTCCCCTCGCTTTTATCTCCTGGATATTGGAAAGCACTTTTTCGTATATACTGTCCTGCAGCGCGATTACTACCGTTGGCATGTTTTTGTCGATAAGCGCTATAGGCCCATGCTTCATTTCCGCAGCGGGGTACCCCTCCGCATGAACGTAGGATATCTCCTTAAGCTTGAGCGCCCCTTCGAGCGCCACTGGAAAATTGTACGATCTGCCAAGGTAGAGAAAGTTGTTATGCTTGTAGTAGGTGCGGGCTATTTCAATAATTTCCTCGTTCTGCTTCAAAATTTTGGCGGCCTGCTTCGGGATTTCGGCCAGCGCCTTTGCGATTTTCACGCCATCGGCATGAGAGATGCGACGCATGCGGCCCAGAAGCAGCGTCAAAAGCGCAAGAACCGTAACCTGCGAAGTGAAGGCTTTTGTCGAGGCGACACCAATTTCTGGTCCTGCATGCAGATAAACGCCTCCATGCGTCTCACGTGCAATACTTGATCCAACGGCATTACAAATTCCCAGCACGGTGGCTCCCCGGTTCGCCGCCTCCCGAAGCGCCGCCAAGGTATCGGCAGTCTCCCCCGACTGGCTGAGGACGAAAACAACCGTGTGAGGATCAATTATCGGATTCCGGTATCGGAATTCAGAGGCGTATTCCACCTCTACGGGAAGACCGGCTACTTCCTCGATCATATATTCCCCGATGAGCGCCGCATGCCAGCTGGTACCGCAACCAATGAGTATTATCCGTTGAATGGAGCGAAGTTCCGGCAAGACAAGATTCAGGCCATCGAGCCGTGAGGTCCCCTCTTCGGCGAGCAACCGTCCGCGCATCGCATTCTTGATGGTTTCGGGCTGTTCGAAAATCTCCTTCAGCATGAAGTGGTTAAATCCGCCCTTGGCAAGGGCAGCGGCATTCCATTCAATATGCTGGATCTCCGGATTTATGGTCCTGTTGTCAAGGGTCATAGTGTGGAAGACGCCGCCCTTGCGCATTTCTATGAGATTGCCGTCCTTGAGATAAATCACATTTTTAGTATGGCTGACCACGGCAGAGGCATCTGAAGCAAGAAATAATTCGTCAGTACCGATGCCGGCTACGAGCGGAGAGCCCTTGCGGGCACCAACCAGGATATCAGGGTTGTCAAAAGCTATAACTGCAATGCCGAATGTCCCCTCGATGTCAAGGAGCGCCCTCCTCACCGCTGCTGCAAGGTCGCCATCGGTATAGTACCGACCGATGAGCTGCGAAAGAACCTCGGAATCAGTCTCCGAACGAAATCGGATACCTTCGCTTTTCATCTTTTCCTTCAGGACTGAGTAATTTTCAATAATACCGTTATGTGCTACCGCAATGCGGTTCCCGGTGTCGGCATGCGGGTGTGCATTCACTTGCGAAGGTTCGCCATGCGTTGCCCAGCGGGTGTGGGCGATACCGGTAGTACCAATTGGTGGGGATTTTTTCAGGATCTCCTTGAGATGCCCGACATTGCCCTTATCTTTTATAATCTGGACAACCTTCCCGTCCACCAGGGCAATTCCTGCACTGTCGTAACCCCGGTATTCGAGCGCAGTCAACCCGGCGAGAAGTATCGGGCAGGCTTCCTGATTGCCGATATAGCCTACAATTCCACACATGCGCGCGCTCCCCTCTTAACACTGAAAACCAATTGTGCGCGCGGTTTTCAGGCTCTCATAAAAGGTACTCTGCCTGCGAAGATTCACCGCAGAACCCGTTAACGGCCTCGATGCACGTACTACCCGATAAATATAATAGAATTTTGGCACCCGGCGAGGGCAATCGAAATCCCCAATCGCCACCTACCTGATGACGGACTGATGACCGAGAGACGGATAAATCAATTCGATGAGCGGGATTGGCTCGCGCCTGCAACGGCCGCTTTCAGTACCCGGCGGGTGAGCTTTTCCGGAGTCTTTCCCACCAGTTTCGGTTATCGCGATACCATGCAATTGTTCGCTCGATCCCCTGTTCAAAGGTCACTGAAGGTGACCAACCGAGGTCGCGCCGCGTCTTGGCAGCATCAATTGCGTAGCGTCGGTCGTGGCCCGGACGATCTTTAACAAATTCGATGAGACCATCAGGCTTGCCAAGCTTGGTAAGGATAAGGCGAACAATATCGATATTGCACTTTTCGTTATTGCCGCCAATATTATACACCTGTCCGGGAGCACCTTTCAGAATCGCTGTTTCTATAGCTGCACAGTGGTCGCCGACGAACAGCCAGTCGCGCACATTCAAACCATCGCCGTAAACCGGGAGCGAAAGGTCCAGCAGGGCATTTGTGACCATAAGCGGAATAAGCTTTTCTGGAAACTGGTATGGACCGTAATTGTTGGAACATCGGGTGATGATCGCAGGGAAGCCGAACGTTTCGCAATAGGCCCGCACCATAAGATCGCTGCCTGCTTTGCTCGCCGAATAGGGGGAGTTAGGTGCAAGCGGTGTATCTTCGGTGAAGTAGCCGTCCGGACCGAGCGAGCCATAGACTTCATCGGTGGAAACATGCAGAAACCGCTTCTCGTTAAAATTTTCGTTCCAGGAAGTTCTTGCAACGCGAAGAAGCGTGTGGGTTCCGAGAATGTTGGTCTGAACAAACTGGTCCGGATCAGTTATACTCCGGTCGACATGGGATTCTGCCGCAAAATGGACAACCGTATCGATTCCGTATTCCGCAAAGAGAGAGGTAACCAGATTGAAGTCCCGGATATCGCCCTTAACGAACCGGTAGCGTTGATCGCGTTCCACGGAGCGGAGATTATCGGGATTGCCTGCATAGGTAAGGGCATCGAGATTAATGACTCGAAGGTCATCCCGGCGATTGAGAAGATGGTGAACAAAATTGGCACCAATAAAACCGGCTCCGCCGGTAACAAGAATGTTTTTCATAGTAGTGGAAAAATAACCTCTTACGACGGAGATTGCACTTCTCGCTCCAGGAAGGCCGAAAATGCCTCTTTCCAATGCGGCATGCGATTCAGACCGAGGCTTTTCAGTTCGGCATTCTCCAGCACACTCCATGCGGGGCGCGGCGCTGGCCGGGGGAACTCTGCAGAGGTGCAGGGATCGACAATCGCTTTAAATCCGGCCGCACGGACAATCTCCCTGGCGAAGTCGTACCATGAGCACTGCCCTTCGCTGGTGCTGTGGTACAGACCAAAACGGCCGGTTTCCAGCAAAATGAGCGTTTGGGAGCAAACATCGATCGTGCAGGTAGGAGATCCGATCTGGTCATTTACCACCTGCAGGCGAGAACCGGCTGCTTCTTTTTTCTTTGCCAATTCCCTCATGGTTTTTACAAAATTGGTGCCGCCGGTTCCGTACAACCATGCAATTCTGATAATGAATGTTCGGTCATTATTCGCTCCGGCAAGTCGCTCCCCCTCAAGTTTTGATCTGCCGTAGACGGATCGGGGCCCGGTCGGATCCGACTCTACATAGGGCACGGTTGCATCCCCGCCGAATACATAGTCGGTGCTGTAATGCACAAACATGCTCCCAACTTCCTTCGCGGCGAGGGCAATATTCCCAGCACCCTCGGCATTAACCGAAAATGCCCTGCCGGTCTCGATCTCGCAAGCATCCACAGCCGTAAAAGCAGCGCAGTTGATGACAGCGTCCGGCCTGCTATTTCTCAGACAGGCACGGATGCTCTCGGGACGGGTGATGTCGATGTCCGGATAGTCAATTCCATAGACCTCGTGGCCCGCATTCCGTGCGGCAAAAAGCATATCGGTTCCCAGCATGCCGGTATGACCGACGATCAGAATCTTCATGTGTTCGACTCCGGATTTGCGGATAGCGCAGGTTCAATTACTATTGAGAAGTTGACGGCAGCGTATTTCATCGGGATCGTTGAAGAGCCTTCCTTCTTCTCGTTTCTCAATAGTTGGAAGAACCAGGTTCCGCCGGGTCCAGCCGGTTTCAGCGCGAAACCTGGCATACCAGGTCATGAGTTCTCCGGCATCGATATTGGTCTTCATAGATCGCAGCAGTTCCTGGACCATAGGCATCGTCAGAGTAATTTTCTGGTCCTTGAGGTTGTCGAAAAATGCATCAACAACCGCTTCGATGCGCCGCTGGTCATCTTCTGAGGGGGGGATTTCGGTGGGAAGATACCTCATGAGCCCGCCGCTTCCGTTATTGATGGTGTCGTTTCCCGGAATTGCAATCCCGCTGCCGATCTGATTGGCGATCTGCCCGGCGCTGGCCCTGGTAAATACGCAGTATTTGACAAGAGGTACCTCAAAAAGGGGTTCCAGAAGCGATGCGACCAGAGGGG
>CAWDOZ010000177.1:0-15713 GCA_963803935.1 uncultured Fibrobacterota bacterium
ACAACCGATGCCGGGAAAATCCCCATGCAACCCGCGACGATCAGCATGAGAACGCCGCTGATGAGCCCCCGGAAGGCACCCCAGGCAATATCCCCGGCTACCGCATCTTCGGCCGATACCGGGGTGGCGATGAGCGAGTCGTAAAGGTGCTCATGCACAATCTTGACGAATGTTCCATAAAGGCACTCGAAGGAGGACGACAGCATCACCGACGACACCAGAACGCCGGGCACGAGGAAATACAGGTACGGCTTGCCGCCGAAGTAGCCCATGTAGGCGCCCATTCCTATCCCGAACGTGATGAGGTAAAACAGCGGCTGTCCGAGGCTGACGATAAGGGTGGGAATCACAAACCGCTTATACGAGGTCAGGTTGCGCAGGAAAACGAAGTACAGGCGGTAGGAAAGGTTCACTCGGCCAGGCTCCTTCCGGTGAGCTTCAGGAACACATCCTCGAGCGTGGCCGGACGGTTCAGGACATTGGGCAGGTTGAGCTCGACCACCTTCTTCATGAGGTCGCGCCCGTCGCGGCAGTAGAAGAACAGCGTATCCCCTGCCCGCTCATGGCCGCAGGCGATATCGGTAAGCTTCGTGATGAGGCCGGCATCCTCTTCCCGGGGAACGCGGATCTCGACGACCTCCTTGCCGATCTCGTCGGCTACCAGCTGCGCCGGGGGTCCTTCCTTCAGGATCCTCCCCTGGTGCATGATGACGATCCGGTCGCAGAGCTGGGCGGCTTCGTCCATGTACTGGGTCGTCAGGATGAGGGTCGCCCCGCGATTCTTGAGGAGCCGCAGCCGCTGCCAGATCAGGTGGCGCACCTGCGGATCGAGCCCGGTAGTCGGCTCGTCGGCAATGATGAGCCGGGGACGGTTGAGTAAAGCCCGGGCGATGAGCAACCGCCTTTTCATGCCGGTCGAAAGCGCATGGATCCTGCTCTTCGCCTTGGCCTGGAGCTCAACGAATTCGAGGAGCTCGGCAATCCGCACCCGTGCTTCGTGGTGCGGTATGTCGAAGAACCGGGAGAAAACCATGAGGTTTTCATAGACCGTCAGGTCGACATCAAGCGTGATCTCCTGCGGAATCACCCCGGTCATCTTCTTGATTTCACGGTTATCGATGGTGCTGGATTTACCGAATACCGTTACCGTTCCGGAGGTAATCGGCGAGAAGCAGTGGATCATCTTGACGGTGGTGGTCTTCCCCGCCCCGTTCGGGCCGAGAAAGCCGAAGCACTCTCCCTCCTCGATACGGAAGGAGATGCCGTCCACGGCGGTCATGTCGCCGTATTTTTTAGTCAGTTTATTAGCGTTGATTGCGACGGTCATAGGATTCCCGGTGGAGCGGTATCGCGGCGTGGCGGAGGGCGGATTTAAAGGGTGCTGCCGCTTTTGGGCGGAGTCTTTCCCCCGGAACCATTTCCGGCTTTGGTACTATCTTTCGCCTTGGGCATTGCCAGGACCTCGTCAAGCGCAGATCGAAAATCCGACTCCGGACGGTATCCCACCAGCTGCCGGATAACCGATCGGTCTTTGACGATGAATATTGCGGGTATTCCCTGGACCTGGAAATAGGAGGCCATGCGGGGATTGTAGTCGACATTCACCTTGAGAAAGAGCACTTTCCCGCCATATTCATCCTCAAGTTTCTTGATGGTCGGCATGAGCATCCGGCAAGGGCCGCACCACACCGCCCAGAAATCGATAAATACCGGTACCTTTGCGTCAATTATCTTTTTCGCAATTGCATCCGAGGAGTCGGCAACGGGCGCTCCCTGCCCCATGGGCGGCCGCATCGGCACGGTGCCGTTCTGCCCGCCGGCAAGGGAAACCAGCCCGATAGCTGCAACTGCGGAAAGTACTGCCGCCAAACGATTCTTAATCATGGTACTTGCAATCCTTTTTGATGCAGTTGACGCACATTTTTGTACCTGATTTCCATCTTCTTCCGGTTGTGCTCATCATTGGTCGTGGAGAACTCATGTTCGCCCGACCCGTCCCACTTTGCAACGAAATATAGCTCATTCGACTGGAGCGGAGAGAGAGCAGCCTGGAGAGAAGCAAGCCCGGGCGAACATATGGGCCCCGGCGGAAGTCCCGGATGCCTGCGCGTATTGTAGGGAGAGTCGAACCCCAGCTCGCTCGCGAGCAGCGGCCCGCTGAATTTTCTGAAGATATAGCGAACCGTCGGGTCGGCGCCAAGGGTCATCCCGATCCTGATCCGGTTGTAAAAGACGCCCGCGATTCGCGGCCGTTCCGATGCAACCTCCGCCTCCTTCTCGACTATCGAGGCCAGGGTCACAACTTGAATCTCGGAGAGCCCCTGCGGCGAAGGGGACACGGTATCGATCGCTGCCCACTTCTGCCTGAATCGCCCGGCCATGCGCCGGATAGCCTCGGCAGGCGTTGTGCCGTCGGTGAAGGCGTAGGTATCCGGGAACAGGAATCCTTCGAGGGACGCTGCGCCGGATGGAGCAACCTCGGCGACAAACGCGGAGTCGCGGCAGAGATCGATGAATTCCGTGGTATCGAAGGAGAGCGCCGGGGCAATTCGCGCGGCAGTCTGTTCGATGGTCAGGCCTTCGGGAATGGTGACCGCTATCTCCTTCGGGCGGACGGTTGCCAGCTCGTATACGGCCGCGACCACCCCTTCACGCGTGGAAAAGGTATACCTCCCCGCATGGATCCTGCGGGAGGTGCCCGACCATTTGAGCAGGGCAAGAAAAGCCGGGCGCAGGGAGATGATATCGTGCCGGGAAAGCGAATCGGCAATGCTGCGGCTCGTGCTGCCGCGATGAATGACGATGCTCACCTTTTCGTGAGGTCCGGGCCGCGGCCCCAGAACGTAGACCGCGCCAATGACAAAAATAATGAACAATAAACCGCCGATTTTTCGCATTTTTATCACCGATTTATAATCTTTTTTTGATATTATGATTATTTGGCAAAAAAAATCAAGAATTGCAGTTTTACATTTTAAAGAAACAGCACGGTCACACCTTCGCCGCCTTCAGCCGGGGTCCCGGGCCGGTAACGCCTGACCGCACCCCGGAGTTTTCCTTCGAGCAAGCTGTGAACGAGCGTCTTGAGAACCGGCCCCTCGGGCGCGCTTGAGTGCAGCCCGCGGCCATGAATGACCAGCACCTCCCGGATTCCCTTGTCCCTGCACGTACCGATGCCGGACAGGATCCGCGCCTCCGCCTCGGTGCTCGTCAGGCCGTGCAGGTCGAGCACGTACCGGGTCATCCGCTCCTGCTTCTCCCGCTCCAGGGTCCGGCGGTACTCGGCAGCGGCATTTTCGGCGGTATCCTTATCCACGATGCCGTGGGTTTCAATGAAGGAGAGGATCTCCTCACTGGTCCCCTGGATGGTGCGGGGAGCCCGTCGGCGGGGCAGAGACCGTTTCATCGGCTGTCACCCGGCAGTTCGGGAGAGGTGTCGAGCTCGGAACCGGTTCCGGCGACTTCGTTTTTTTTCAGCAGGGAACCGATCATGGTTTCTTTCCAATTTGCAAAGTCGCCCGAAAAAATTTTCAACCGGGCAATACGGACCAGCTCGAGGTAAAAATGGACGTTGTGCAGGGTTAAAAGGCGCAGGGCGAGGATCTCGCCGGCCATGTAGAGATGTCGCAAATAGGCCCGGCTGAAATTCCGGCACGTCATGCAGCTGCACAGGGAATCGAGCGGATGGTCGAAATCGCGCGTATGGCAGGCATTCCGGATGTTGACCTTCCCGCCACTGGTAAAGGCGGAGCCGTTGCGGGCGTTTCTCGTGGGAAGCACGCAGTCGAACATGTCGATCCCCCGCTCGATTCCCTCAAGGATGTCGACCGGCGTACCGACCCCCATGAGGTAGCGGGGCCTTTCCTGCGGCAGGAGCGAGGCGGTAAACCCTGCCGCCCGGTAGGTCGCGGCAATGTCCTCCCCCACCGCAAGCCCGCCGATCGCGTACCCCGGCAGGTCCATGGCAACGAGCTCTGCCGCGCACCGCTGCCGAAGCTCCTCGGATGTTCCGCCCTGCACGATGCCGAAGAGCGCCTGCGGAAAGCCGAAGTGCAGGGGCAGCCGGGCATGCGCCTCGGCGCACCGCGCCGCCCAGCGCAAAGACCGCTCCACCGCCCCGGCGACATGGGCGGCATCGGCCTTTCCGGGCGGGCATTCGTCAAATGCCATGATGATGTCTGCCCCGAGGTTGTGCTCGATTTCCATGACCCGTTCGGGCGAAAAAAAATGCGACAACCCGTCGATGTGCGAACGGAACTCGACGCCGTCATCGGTGATCTTCGAAATATCCCGCAGGCTGAAGACCTGGTAGCCGCCGCTGTCGGTGAGCAGCGCGCCGCTCCAGGAGGCGAATTTATGCAGGCCGCCCGCATCGCGGATGAGCTCGTCGCCGGGGCGCAGGTGCAGGTGGTAGGTGTTCCCGAGAATGATCTTCGCCGAGCACTCTACCAGTTCGGCGGGCGAGAGCGCCTTGACGGTAGCCTGCGTGCCGACCGGCATGAAAACCGGCGTCTCGATGGCGCCATGCGGCGTACGCAGGACACCGGCCCGGGCGGCGGTACGGTGGTCGGTCTTTTCCAGGGAAAATTTGAATTGGTGCATGACTCGGCAGCGTGAATGGGATGAACCGGAATAAAAGTGTCCGTAAAAATACACGAGGCCGGAAATGAAGGATGGAGAACGTCTCCGCGTTACTGAATGTTCGAGCAGCCCTCTTGCCGTGCATGGCGATCGATCGCCTGCTCCGAATTTATCAGCGCGGTAAGCCGCACCCATAAGAGGGTAGTCCCTGCGGCGAGAAGAATAAGCAGGTGCATGAGCTGGGGCAGGACATCGCCGAACCCGCCGCCCATCTGGGTAACGATCGTATACCCGCTGAAGAATGGGGTCGATGGAAAAAGCGCGGCGACCATCCGTAGAAAAGGAGGCATGGAATAGGCGGGCCAGGAGTACCCGGACATGAAGAAAAAGGGGTAGGAAGTGAAAAGCATGATACTCATGGCCGTTATCTTTTTTCGGAAAAAGGAGGCAATCAGGAGGGTCACTGCCGTGACCGTCATGAGATGAACCAGGATAAGCGTCGCCAATGCGGGCACCGATCCGGTGAGGGGTATCCGATACAGCAGGTAATAGAGCGAACAGTAGACTGCGGCGTGAGCCGAAAAAAGGAATATATAGAAGCCTCCCTTGCCGACAATTGCCGCCGCTGCCGAATTCCCGGCTGCGTCGAAAAGCGCTCCGATGGTCCTGTTTTCCCGCTCCATGGCCATGGATCCGGAGAGTCCCATGATGAGCGTCTGCTGCAGGATAAGCATGAAGAGCCCCGCGATAATGAAATCGCCATAGCTCTCGGAAAGGTTGTAAAGAGTCTGGATGATGAGGTGCAGCGGCTCAGACTGTTTGAGCGCCTGGTCGTTGCTGAGACCTTTTTTTTCGAGCGCGGTGACAATGGTGGCCCCGGCACGGGAAGAGAGCACCTCCCCGATTGCCTTTCCTATGTCGCTTGCGGGAAGGAACCGCAGGTTGCCAATGGCAACTCCAAGCCGGGTCCGGCGTCCGCGTTCGAGGTCGGCTTCGAACCCCGCGGGAATGACAATAACCGCGGAAGTTTTTAAAGCGTTGAGCCGATCCTGTGCGGCCGACACATCGGGCAGGATTTCACGTACGGCAAGAAGCTCATGGGCGTCGAAATCCCTGATAAGTTGCCGCGACGCTCCGGTGCGATCCTGGTCCACCACACAGATCGATGCGCGTCGTTCCATCTTGTGAACGTACACGGTATTGTACAGGAAGGGATAGAGCAGCGGTGCGACAATGACCATGAGAATGAGAAATCCGTTGTCGGCAATAATCCCGATCTCCCGCCGGAAAACCGACCGGCCGGCAAGCGCCCGTGCCCGGAGCGTGCGTGCAGGGGCGGGCAAGGTTCCGTTCATGCGCCCGTCGCTTGTGCAGGTTCGGCTTGCACGGGAAAGGCACGGGCAGGTTCGCGGTGAAGCAGGATCAGGACAAAGGGAAGCGGCACCACCGCAAAGAGCGCGAGACGGGCCAGACCGGGCATCGCGTATGGAAGCGGAGCATTGATAAAGGCAATCTGTGAGAAGGCGGGGGCGAAATGCGTAAAGGGCAGGGCATTTGCAAGCAGCTTATAAGGCCCCGGAAATGCCCGGAGCGGATAGGTAAACCCGCTGAAAATAAACGCCGGCATGTTGATGAGGATCCCGAGGGCCATGCCCGAAACCGCCTTCCTGACGAGAAGCCCGATCAGGATGCCGGGCATGAACGAGGCGGCGATGAAGAGCATTACCGCGCCGAATGCCGGGAGCACCGGGCCGATGATCCGGATATTGAATATCGGGAAAAGGATAAACAGCACCAGTGACGCCATGGCGACAAAAGCCACGCACGCGGGCGCCGAACGGGCGACCAGCACGGCCGGGGCGGAGCCCCGCGTCGCCGCGGAATCATTGCCGGATGCGTTTCGGTAATCGCGGTTGAAAAGGAGGATCGCCGCGATCATGATCATGACCTGGAATTGTGCAAAGATGAGACCGGGACAAAGAAACTGCGTGTAATTGAAATTCGGGTTATACAGAACCGAGACATCGGTCAAGACGGGATTGACGATCCCGAGCGCCTGGTCGCGGGTCAGCCCGCCGGCCCTGAATTTCTGCAGCAGCACGCCGCCGTTGACGGTCCGGAAGATCGCAGTCGCCTCCCGGGTGAGAAGGTTGCCGACCTGCACGTTCTGGGAGTTCTTGTAGAATACCGGAAATGCCTGCTCCCCCCGTTTGATGTTCCGTTCCATGCCGCATGGAAAGTAAAAGGCGCCGGCGACCCTGCCCTGCCGCAGCAGTCTGTCAAGGTCGTCGAGACTGGTCTCAGATTGCACAATGCGCATGGTGCCCGATGCACCGACAGCCCGCATCAGGGTACGCGAAAGTGAACTGTTGTCGGCATCGCAGACTGCCACCGGGATCCCGGTTATGCTGCCGTTGCCGTATATCAGGCAGAACAGGGTGAAGAGCACGGCAGGGACCGGCAGCGTCAGGCTGAGGAGCGCCCGGTCCTTTGCAAAACGAAGAAACTCATGGCGGAGCCGGGCGGCCATGCCGTTACGGGACATTTGAAACATGCGACACACCTTACAGGGTAAAATTAACCGTCATCCCGGCCCGGAGGGCTCCGATGGGAAATGACGGACGCAAATGTATTTCGAAGGTGCGGACATCGAACTCCCCGCGCTGGTTCGTTGGCCGCCACAGGGCGAAATCCGCCATGGGCGAGACATAGCTTACGCGAAAATCAACCGTTGTGTCGCCGAGCGCCGGGATCTTCCCGGCAAGGGTCGCACCCATGCGGAACCGGCGCATGGCGGTTTCCTTCACCTGGACAACCACCCAGGCATCGGCCGTATCGACGACGGTCACAACCGGATATCCCGCGGCGACAATTTCACCCGCCCGCGAAATGGTTTTTTCCACAAATCCGTCTATGGGGCTGCGCAGCGACAGCTCCCCTGCATACGCGCAAGCCTCAGTGTAGCCGCTCTGCGCCTGGAGAAACAGCTGGGCAGCGGCTTCGCGGTCCTCCGGCCGCGTTCCCTCCTGCGCCATGTCGCACCGTGCCTTTGCCGCTTCCATCTGTTCGCGCGCGGCGGTAAACTGGGTCTCGACCTGATCCCGCTCCTGCGTGCTGATCACGCTGTCGGCGTAAAGTTTGCTGATGCGATTCCATGTTTTTTCGAGCAACTCGTACTGTGCCTTCGCCTGCTCGTAAAGATTCATTGCCGCCTGCCGTTCCTGCGGACGCAGGCCGTTGGCCGCCATTTCCATCCGTGCCCTTGCCGCGGCCATGACCGCTCGCGCTCCATCGACCTTGGCATCCATCTCGCGGCTTTCGAGCCTGCCGATAACCTCTCCCCGCGATACCGGGTCGCCTTCATGCACGAAGAGAGAATCGATGCGGCCGGGTATTTTCGAAGAAGCGTCGGCATGCGCGGTTTCCACGGTTCCGGAGAGCAGCTGCGGCCGGCGACGATTCCCTGCGACAAGGAGAAAAACGACGACTGCAACCAGGAGAACCGCGGGAAGGGCGGCAATCAGTGCCATGCGCTTACTCCTCATGGGATGATCCTTTCGATGAGAGAAGTCCGACAACCGAGGAGGTCCGCCCGGCCGCGGTATAGAGATCGGTCATGGCGTGATAGTAATCGAAGAGTGCGACCAGACGGTCGATGCTGTTCCGCTCCATGACAAGCTGTGCATCGATGACTTCAAGCGAGGTGCCGTAACCGGCATCGAACCGGCTCCGGCACTGCCGCAGGTTTTCTGCGGCAAGCTCCTCATCGGCGCCGCTTCGGCGGTAACGCTGTTCGGCTGCGCGCATATCCTGGTAGGCCTTGGTGACCCAGAGCGAAACATCGTGCCGGACCGACGATTCGAGCGCATCGACCTCCTTGACCAGGTGGCGTGCCGAGCGCAGTGAGGCAATGTTGCTGCCGCCGGCAAAAATCGGCACCGTTGCATTGACGCCCACCACCCATTGCGGCTGCAGCGCCGAGAGGTACGAGGGAAAGAATGCATACTGTCCGAACGCGGCGATTTGCGGCAGCATGGACCCCTCCTGTGCTGCTACCTTCTCTGAAGCAAGAACCTTCTTACGGCCTACAAGGCAAAGAAGCGGTTGTCCGGCAGATGCCGCCGCCTCAAAACCGTCAACCGAGTCGGGCAGCGGACGGTACACCAGGCTGTCTGCGGTCTGGATGTCGGCATGCTCGTCGAGCGAGAGCGATTTCCGGAGTGCCATGAGCGCCACTGCAAGCCGGTCCTGTTCCTCCGCAAGATTACGCTCTGCCTCGGAGACCGCCACCTTTGCCCGCAGCAGATGGTAGCGGGCGATAATCCCCTGTACGGCGAGCTTTTCCGCCTGGCCGCAATGCACGAGCATGGCATCGCGTACATCGGTTCGAACGGCAATAACATTATTCAGGAGCACTACCCCGAGATAGGCATCAATCGTTTCCTGCAGGGTTTTATTGCGCACGTCATCAAGCTCAAAGGAGGACACTTCCGATTCAGCGCGTGCCGCACGGACTCCGGCTACAATCCTGCCCCCGGCAAAAAGCGGCAGGACAGCGGTTACCTGCGCACTCGGAAAATTCTGCTTCTGCAGCGTATCGATGAAGTCGGGCACCTGGCTGCTCAGGGCGCCGTAGGCCTTCTGGTAAATAGACTGGTAGCCGGCCGACGACGGGCCGGTAATGGCGGGACCGCCTGCCATCTGTGAGGCAATACTGGCAAAATTCACCTGATTGGATGCTTCGAGGCTCAGCATGGCACTTCGGATGGGATCCAGATCAAAAGTCAAGGGGTTGTCCATGTGCGTATAACCGCCGGACAGGCCGACAGACGGGAGAAAGGCTCCGATGGCACTCCTCTATCGAAATGCCGCTGGGCGAGCCGCTCTTCGAACTGCCGGATCTTATCGTTATTAGCAAGCGCCATGGCCGCAGCCTGATCGATCGTGAGGTTCCGGGTCTCTCCGGCTGTTAGGCCCATACCCCCGGCAACAAGAAATACTCCGGCCGCCAGAACATATCGCACTGCCCGACAAAGCATAGGTTGTCACTCCTATCTAATATAATGAACTGCAATTCATTTTTTGATACGCCGCGGTCATAAATGCCGGATTATTCCCGCCGATCCCCCGCACTTGCACCGATCCCATGAAATACGGCGAGTTTCATGGTCTGGCGGATTTCACCAAGCGAGAATCCCGGTCGATTTTCCGCCCACTGGTGCAAGAGATGGCGCAGGCCGCCGAAAAAAAAGGCGCTGAACACCTGCGCGTCGAGGTACGCGTTGAATATTCCTGCGCGGATCCCCTCGTGCATGAGGGTTTCGCTCAAGACCATGGTTTTATCATAAAAACGGGTGAACTGTTTCGCATCTTTGTGGATGAGATGCTGCTGCTCGTTCACAAAAACCAGGGCCAGCGAGGGGTTTGAGGTAAAATAATCGAAGAGGGCATCGATGATGGTCTCGAATTTCTCGCGGGAATCCAGATCAACACGGCCGTGAATGCGCTCGATCAGCCTGAAGAGTTCACCCCATACCTGCTCGAATATTTTGAGCAGGATACTCTCCTTTTTGCCGAAATAGAGATACACGGTGCCGGTTGCAAGCCCGGCGGCGGCGGCGATCTGGCTGATTTTTGCCTTGAAATACCCCTGCTCGGCAAAAACCTTGATGGCCGCTTCGAATATCTCCTGCTCCTTATTTCCCTCTCGGGTTCTCATAATCTTTCGAGCTCCCATATTAATGAATTATTATTCATTAATATACCTGTTAAACCCGGGAAAGTCAAATAAATGATCTCTTTTGGATCTATTCAGATTATTTCATGGCGAATGGAGCCCTGGACCCTACACTATTGTAAAGGAGGTCATGGTCAACAACCCGGCGACCGGCGCGTCGTTAAAAAAGGAAAGCTCCTCATCCTCGCGCTGAAGCGCAATGGCATAGAGCATGGGCAGGTAATGTTCATTAGTGGGTATCGCGAGCCGGGCGGCGCTTCCCAGCGAACGGTAGTCGGCAAGCTCGGCGTGCCGCCGCTCCTGCAGCAGTTTTTTGAAAAGCTCATTCGCTTCAAGCGCCCAGTCGAAGCCGAAGGGCTCGTTGAAATCGGCGCCCTTTACCATCATACGGCCAAGGTTGTGGACCATGTTTCCGCTGCCGATGATGAGGATCCCCTGCTCGCGCAGCGGTGCAAGTTCCTTTGCGAGCGCATAATGGAAGGAACCGGGCATGTTCCGGTCGAGGCTCAGCTGGACAACCGGAATAACGGCGTCGGGATACATGCGGGAGAGAACGCTCCAGGTCCCGTGGTCGAGCCCCCATTCCCGGTCGAGTCCGACAGTTGCGGCGGTGATGCTGCGACTGCACTCTTCCGCAAGCAGCGGATCTCCGGGCGCGGGATAGGTTTTTTCGTAAAGCTCCGGCGGGAAGGCCCAGAAGTCGTGGATGGTCCGCGGGTGCGGCATGGCGGTTGCAAAGGTCCCGTTGGTCTCCCAATGAGCCGAAATGCAGAGGATCGCACGGGGAACGGGAAGGGATTTCCCAAGCTCCTGCCATTGTCGGGAGAAAACATTGTCCTCGATGGCGTTCATAGGACTTCCGTGACCAATGAAAAGAACCGGGAGTCTTGAAATTGAATTGTCAGTCATGTAGCCTCGGCATTTACGCTTTGTTGACCATGTTGTTATTCTTCTTTTTTTCCTTTATCCTTATCCTTTGTCTGTATCAGTTTCGCTTCATCCGATTCCGGGTATTTTTCAACCAGTTTTTTCCAGACCAGCTCCTGCGATTTTTTCTTGTCAAGTTTCTCGTAGCAGAGCCCGAGTTTGTAGAGGGCAGTGCAAGCCTTTGCACCCTGCGGGTAGTTCCTGACATACAGGAGAAGGGCCGGTTCGGCCTTATCGTAGTCCTTGCCGGCATAGAAGCACTCCCCTATCCAGAACTGCGATTCCTGTCCCTGGTTTGTTTCCGGGAACCGGGTGGCAAGATCCTGGAAGCCGCTCCGCGCGATGTCGAACCGCCCGGCGTTGAAATCGCTGTTGGCAATCTGGAAGAGCTTGTCGATCTCCGAGCTCTGGGTTTTTGCCGAGGTGGAGTCGGCCACAAGCTTCGCCTGGAGCTGCTTCTGGACGTCCGAGGTGTTCTCGTAGATTTTCGAGAGCCGGTACTGGTTCTCGGAGAGGTTGCTTCCGAGCTCGATGATCTTCTGGTCAAGATCGCTGAATCGCACCTGCTGGTCGGCACGGATCTGGCGCAAAAGCTCGTTCTGCTCCTGCTGCTGGTCTGAAATTTTCTTATCCAGCGCGGCGATTTCGATTTTCAGCGAATCCCGGACTGCGTTGAGCTCACGGGTGCGCAGGACCGTGATGGAGCCGCAGGATTGGAGAATAACAAGAGGAAGGACTATGGCACTGCATTTAAGAATCATATTTTTCATGTAATTTCATCCCTGGTGAGAAGTTAGACCTGAATCCTTTGGTTTTTCTAAGACTTTTTCTGCCTGACATCTCCAATTATTTATATAGTTTATGTGGGAAGGGATTGTCGCGAGTTATAGCGCAAGTTTGTCGCGAGTTGAGGTTTTCCTATTTTTCAGAGTGTCGATAACAACCGCGATCAAATAAGCGGATATGGGATCATTGTAAATAATACCAGGGGATCTTAAACCCGCCTGACATTACAACTACAGAAACCGAATCGCCTATCAATTTATTAATATAATAGTCTCTATCAACGCTGATAACCTTCACCGATGTTCCATCAATCCAGGGACCGACGTTAAGGTAATAACTGGTATGCTTTCCCGAATAGGAATGTTTATCAAGAACACATATTGTGTAATTATGATCGAACACAGGATTGATTATGGTATTCATATTAATAGATAGTCCGTAGCTGAAGGTCATGCAAATAACTATCCCCAAAAGAGCGTTATCCAGGAGCTTCAGAATATCCGGATAGGACATAACAACAATGATAATCGATGCCAGCAATATTGAACTTGCAGGAATCCAGAAATTTGTCCAGGATAAAACATGGAAACTATATGCCCTGACGGAAAGCGCAACGGCCGGCAACAATAAGGCAACCAAGAGATTCGGATAGGGGCTGCCTTTTGGTTTTGTTGAATTTAATTTAACCAGTCCGGAAAATATCCTGAACGATAGAACTGCAATGATAAAAACGGCGACTTGAGCAGCTATGGCAATATTGTAAGGATAGGGATAAATTATTGCCCATGCGGCGAAAACTCCGCTGCCTATCGTTAATCCATGGACCCATTTCTTAGCTCGGTTCAGCGAATTAGTCCGCTCCTCCTCGGTCGTTCCAAACCGATCATCACGCAGAATTTTGGCCATTTCCTGACGGTATTTTACATCATCCAGATATTCCTCATCAGGTGTCCTTATCGAATTTCGATTCGTCCGCATCATAAATCACCTCTGACGAAAAGGTTTCCCTCTACCACCATTTTCCGACTTCAGTATGATTTCCATGGTTTTCCTACCTCAATTGAGTATTACGGGAGTGTGTCGGAGACGCGGCTTTACGCGCTCCCCCACCAAAACTAATTAGAAGTGTTCCCATTCCGGCATCGAAACATCCCCCGTCTTCGTTACCTGCCGCACATGGCTCCCGTCGGGTTTCATGACATAGAAGTCGCTCTTCCCCCCGCTCCGGCCGATATAGCCGATGAGCATGCCGTCGGGCGACCAGGTAGGATACTCGTGGTGGCCGGGTCCATTTGTCAACCGCACCTCATTGGACCCGTCGGGCGACACCGCCCAGATGTCGAGCTTGCCGTCGCCGCCCATGGATGTAAAGGCGATCCGGTCACCCTTCGGCGACCACGCCGGGGCGTCGCAGTAGCCGCTGACATGGGTGATCCGGTGCTGGTTCCCCCGTCGGCGTCCATGACGCAAATCTGCGGATTCCCCGAACGGTCCGATGTGTAGGCGATCTGGTAGCCGTTCGGGGACCAGCAGGGCGCGGTCTCGATCCGCCCGTTGCCGAAGGTCAATTGCTTCTTGCCGCTCCCGTCGAGCGCGCAGGTGTAAATATCGAGGCTGCCCCGCACCGACGAGGCATAGACGACCGTCTCGTCGACCGGCGACACGCGCGCCGAGTACTGGATGCCGCGGCTGGCGGCAACGACCGAGACGGCACCGCCGCGGATCGGCTCGCGATAGATATCCGGCTTGCCACGCAGGTAGGAGGTAAAGACGAAGGTGGTGGAGTCGGCAAATGCCGGGAAGATGTTCAGCGCCTTGCCGCCGGTGAGGTAATGGCTGTTGTAGCCGTCGAAATCCATGATGGCGATATTTTTGGTGCTGCCTGCCGACCGGACGCACAGGACACGGGTGAGGAATATGCCCTTGTCGCCGAACAGAAGGGTGTACAGCTCGTTCGAAAAACCATGAACTACGGCGCGAAGTTGCGATGGCGCACACCGGTACTCCCTTTTGAGCAGGGGTTCGCGTGCGTTGATGTCGTTGACATTGCAGGTGAACACGATGGCGCCGCCCGACTGCGAGACCGTCCCGTCGATATAGATGCTGATATTCTGTGCGGCAAACGCGGCACTGTCGAATGCGGGCTTCCGGACCACCTGGAAGCGACCGCACAGGTCGAAGTCGTTGGCAATGACGGCCGAGGGCAGGGCGTCCGGCCCGAGATCGGTACCGGACGCCCTGAAATCGACGATGCCGATCGGTATGCTGTCGTACTTCCCCGCATAGATATTGAGATTGAATTTTTCGGCCCGGCTTTCGCCGCACATCCAGAGCATCGCACCGACTACCAGTAGTTTTCGAATCATGGCAAGACTAATTCCTCGTGGGGATAAGGGTACAGCTGAGTTCGAGATTATCTGAAGGGAAGCCCGGCGGCAGGGCACCGAAGGGCGCCGCCAGTTTTACTGCACGCAACGCGAGATTGTCGAGACTGGAGTTTCCCGACCCTTTGGCAATTTCCGGATCGGATATTGAGCCATCCCGGTGGATCGTGAACGATACGACCACCGAGACGGTACTGTTCCCGGTCGGCGGGTTCCAGTAGCGCGCGATTTTCTGGCTGACATTTTCAAGGTACCAGGTGTACTTGAAATCCCCGACCGTCGCAATGCTCGCGGCCTTGGGCAGTTCGTTGAGCATGGAGGCGAGCTCGTCCACGTTCTCCTCGGTCTCCTCTTTCTCTTTCGCAACGGGCTTCTCGCCGGTTTTTGGAACCTCGCGTCTGTGCACGGGCTCCTTCACGGCCTTTTTATGTATGCGACCGGCCTTCGGCGTTACGGGCGCGAGCGTCGGCGGTGCAGTGACAAGCTGGAAGGTCGGCGGCCGGCTGGAAGGAAACCGTGCGCTCGGTAACCATGAGGAGCAGTGGAATGCCGACAAGGACGATCAGGTGCAGCGCCAGGGAGATGAAGAAACCGGTCTCGGTGAGAGGCTTTCCCTCCGGCAGTTGCTCGATAGAAGTGAGCGCCCGCGGCCATAACCGTCACTCTTCGCTCCTGGGCGCCTGCGGCTGGGTCGGGGACCGAGCTTCACAACTCCCGCATTCTGGATGTCGGCAATGACCCGGATGACCAGGCCGTAGGGAACCTCTTGTCGGCATTGACAAATACCGGGACCTGGGTCCTTGCATTGATCGCGCTGTTTTTTCACGTCAGACATTGACTGCGCCGCTAGCGCCTTCCCCAGCTCGATTCGCGGATCGTCCGCCATTTGCGGAACGCTCTCCAGCTTCTGCAATGTGTTCAACGCCTCCTTGCCTTGCCCCGCCGCCGTCTGCACATTCGCCAATTCCAGTGCGTAGTCCGGCTCATCCGGATACAAAACCCACAAAGCCTGATAGATCGAAATAGCCTGATCCCACTGCGAATTTATTTCCCGATATTCCGCTTCCATCGCGCGCTGATCTCGCGGAGGCAATCCCCCTGAACGTTCCACCGCCAGTTTCGCCTCCGCGCGCGCCTTTTCGTCGTATCCCAGCAATTCCCACGCTCGCGCCAACCCCACATGTGGCAGCGCCAGATTCGGCTCCAGCTCCGCAGCCTTCTGCAGCAATTCTCGCGCGCCCAACGCATCGAACACCCGCAGCTTCGCCAGCCCTTCCGTATACGCGCGCAGCGCTTCC
>CAWDOZ010000178.1:0-37725 GCA_963803935.1 uncultured Fibrobacterota bacterium
AGTTGAAGCACCTTCCGCAGCCACGGAGATCAGCAATCCGCCGGCGGTTTGGGGATCGTAGAGAAGAGTGCGAATTTCATTGGGGACGTTTTCCGCGTGACTGACCATGCATTCCGCAAAATCGCGGTTCGCTGAGGCCTCCGGGAATGTAGCCAGCAGTGGCTTCGAGGGTGCCTTCGAGGATAGGGATATTCGCGGAGTCGAATATAGGACCGACGTTTGAGGCCAGGGCCATTTCGCGGGCATGGCCGATCAGGCCGAAGCCGGTAACGTCGGTGAGGGCGTGAACGGAAAAGGCGTCGCTCGCTGTTCGTCGTTCGTCGTTGGATGTTCTCTCTTCGCCAACTCCTGACTTTGCTCCGCTTGGAGCTGGCGACCCTCTCAACACTAGCCTTTTCAGCATTACGAACAATGACTTCAGCGGCTGCTTTGTTTAGCGTAGTCATGGACTTTACTGCTGCTTCAATCCAGCTTTGTTTTTGCCGTGCCTTTTTTTATGGCGGTCGAGATTACACCTGTACCCAGGGCCTTTGTGAAGAGCATGCGCATGCAGCGGCAATGCCGTGGTTGTCGGTAAGGAGCAATTCCACGGCGCGCCGGGGATCTCCGATCCTCCCGGCGGCATTGATACAGGGTGCAAGCTGGAAAACCGCTTCGCTCGTCGAAAATTTTTTCCCGGATAGTCCCTGCTGCGCGATAAGCGCGGCAAGGCCGACGTTCTTTGTGGTATGCATCCGCTCGAATCCGAACCGGGCGATTATGCGGTTTTCTCCGACAAGCGGGACTATATCAGCCGCGGTCCCGAGGGCCGCAAGGTCGAGGAATTGCTCCCAGAACGGGAGCCCCTTCCCCGTTGCCTGCGCGAGCGCCTGGCACAGCTTGAACACGACACCGACCCCGGCAAGATCCCGGTCGGGATAGTCGCACGAGACAACCTTGGGGTTGAGAATGGCCAGCGCGGCGGGAAGCGTCTCCTTGGGTTCATGGTGATCGGTCAGGATGACATCGAGCCCGAGCGCGGTCGCGAGCGCGACCTCGGGAACGGCGGTAATTCCGCAATCGACGGTTATAATGAGGCTCGCACCGCTTTCGGCTATCTGTCGCACACCGGCTGAAGATACGCCGTAGCCGTCTATCAGACGGTACGGAAGGAGATAATCGACCGTGGCACCCAGGAGCCGGAGGCAGCGGGTCAAGAGCGCGGTACCGGTGATTCCGTCTACGTCATAATCGCCATAAACCGTTATTTTCTCGCCCCTGTCGATTGCCAGGCGGATGCGATCGACTGCCTTTCTCATACCGGCGAACCGGAAGGGGTCAAGAAAGCCGTCCATCGACGGGTGGAAGAACTCCCGGCAGGCATTCGCATCAATCATCCCGCGTGCGACGAGAATCCGTGCGGCTGCGGAGGGGATGCGAAGTTCAGCTGCGAGACGGTCGACCGCCGGTCCGTCGAAGCTTCGCACGGTAATCCGTTCGCGGGCTCCCTTGAACAGGCTCATGAAACCTTTGCCCCCGGCAATACCGGCTTCTCCGGAGCGAGAAGAATGGGTTTGCCGTCGGCACCGCCTGCGGCGAGAAGCATGCCCTCGGAAGTGTGCCCCATGAGGCTTGCGGGCTTCAAATTAACTATTGCAATAACCTGTTTTCCGATAATCTCCTCGGGAGTGTACGACTCCGCGATTCCCGCGAGGATCTGCCGCATGCCGTCGCCGAGCTCCACCTGGAGCCTGAGGAGCTTTTTCGACTTATCGACCTTTTCGGCGGAGACGATCCTGGCGACGCGCAGCTCGACTTTCCGGAAAGCATCGATGTCGATGGGTTCCTGCGATGGCCCGGACGAAATCGGCCGGGCGGGAGTTTCGAGCCCTGGGAAGAGCGGGGCCACGTCCTCGTCGGTAAGCGGGGTTACGAGTTTCCCGATGGTTCCGAGCGGCCGGTTGGAAAGCGAAAAGGAATGGTCGCTCCAGAAGAGCGGATGGTCAAGGCCGAGCTGGCCTTCAAGATCCGCGACCAGGGACGGCACCATCGGCTTCAGGAACACCGCCATGGACTTGATGAGGTTGATACAGGTCACCATGATGCCGGCAGCACCGGCCGGATCGGTCTTGATGAGTTCCCACGGTTTCCCATCCTGAAAGAACTTGTTACCCCGGTTGCCGAGCTCATGCACCCGCTCCACAACCGATTTGTACTCCGCATTTTCATACCACTGAGCGATGGCCGCGGCGGCGCTTTCCACCTCGGCGGCGATCGAGGAGTCCCAGGGGGCATCGGGAATGCGATGTTCGAAATAGCGGTCGCAGAAGACAAATGCCCGGTGGTGCAGGTTGCCGAAATTATTCGCAAGCGTGGTATTGACACGGGAGATGAATTCGGGTGCATTGAAATCGATATCGGCAGCGGTATGGCCGAGCTTCGCGCCGAAGAAGAAGCGAAGAAATTCGGCTGCCTGCGGATGCTTGATTTTTTCGGTAAAGTCCTTTGCCAGGATGAAGGTTCCGCGCGACTTGGACATTTTCACGCCGCCGATATTCAGGAAGCCGTGCACGAAAATTGTTGACGGTAGCTTGAATCCGGAATTATCGAGCAGGACCGGCCAGAACAGGGAGTGAAAGTAAACGATATCCTTGCCGATGAAGTGCACGACGCGGGCGTCGGCCTCCCTGGACCAGAACTCTTCTACACGCCGGCCGTGATCACGGCACCAGCGATCGGTCGAGGAGATATACCCTATCGGCGCATCGAGCCATACGTAGAAGTATTTGTCGACCGTGCCGGGAATCCTGAAACCGAAATACGGCCCATCGCGGGAAATGCACCACTCCCGAAGCCCGTCGTCGATCCAGGCTTTCACGAAATTGCGCATGTCGTCCTGCAGCAGGCCCGGCCGGGCGATGAAATCGCGCAGGAACTGCTCGCATTTTTCAAGCCGGACGTACAGGTGCTTCGATTGCTTCATAACCGGCGGCCGGTTGCAGATCATGCAGTGCGGGTCACCGAGATCGGTCGGCTGGTAAATGGTGCCGCAGGATTCGCATACATCGCCGTACTGGCCGGGTGTTTTGCATTTAGGACAGGTGCCGACAATAAACCGATCGGGCAGGAAGCGCTTGTCATGCTCGCAGTAAAACTGGTCGATTTCGCGTTCGACAATAAGCCCGTTGGATTTCAGGTTTGCGTAGATGGTCTCCGCGTAAAGCCGGTTTTCCTCGGAGTTGGTCGAATAGAAGATGTCGAATCCGATATTGAATCCCGCATAATCGCGAATATGGTCCTCACGCACGCGGCTCACGAGCTCCTCGGGAGTTATGCCGCGCCGCAATGCCGTGAGTTCGACCGGCGTGCCGTGGGTATCGTCGGCCGCGACGTAGACTGCCTCGTTTCCGCAGAGTTTCTGGTACCGCACGAAGATATCGGTCTGCACCGCTTCGAGCAGGTGGCCGAGGTGGATGTCCCCATTTGCATAGGGAAGCGCCATGGTGACCAGCAGGCGCTTTGGAGCGACCGTGGCGGGGTCAGGTGACATGTTCGAGCGTTCCCTTCCTGATTTCCTCGGATGTCAGCCACTCCTGCGAGCCGTCCTCGAATCGCAGAAGCCCCTTTTCCGTGAAAATATTGATAAAAGTCAGGGTTCCCCTTTTCCCTCCGAGCCGTATCGTTGCACCGAGTTCGGGGAATGTCTTGAACAGATCGAGGTAGAGGCTGTCCTCGTACCGCAAGCAGCAGAGGAGGCGACCGCAGTTCCCGGAGATCTTTACCGGGTTGAGGGCAAGCTGCTGGTCCTTCGCCATCTGTGTCGTGATCTGCTCGAATTCGTTTAAAAAGGCGCTGCAGCACTGCTTGCGGCCGCAGATGCCCAGGCCGCATATTCGCTTCGCCTCGTCGCGAACACCGATCTGGCGCAGTTCTATTCTGGTTCTGTAGACCGACGCGAGGTCCTTGACGAGTTCACGGAAATCGATACGCTGCGCAGCGGTAAAATAGAAGGTGATCTTGCTTCCGTCGAACTGCATCTCGACATCCACGAGCTTCATGTCGAGCCGGTAATCCCTTATCTTTTCCTTGCAGACCTTGAAGGCGCTTTTCTCCTTCTCCTTGTTCCTCGCGAGCAATTCGAGGTCTTCGGGTACCGCCTTGCGGATGATGCTCCGGGTTTCCCCCTTGCCGCGCTTGAGCTTCACGAGCGGGCCGATGGTGGATGCGGCGCCCATATCCTGCCCGCGCTCCGCCTCCACAATCACATATTCCCCCTCTTTAATATCAATTTCATTCCGGTCGCGATAAATGGCGCGACGTTCACCCTTGAAAAGGACTTCGACGATTTTACTGTTTTTTGCCACCAAATACCTCCGCTAATGCAATGGCGCTGTTGGAGAGCACCAGCAGAATACCGGCGTACCCCCGCACCGCGGCAATCGATCTGCCGCATATTTCAAGTGTTGCCGCAACCTGCGCGTTGGTGAGCGACTTCTTCGCCCGCCATACAGGCTTCGCTAAAAATACGTTCCCACTCGCCGGCAGTTCCTGCAGGAACGCTTCACGGACCAGGTCCATAATAACAGCAAAGAATTTTTCATACCGGGCAAGATCCTTCCAGTCGGCCATATCATCGATCCGTTTCGCTATCTCCATCCAGCTGCCCTCTCCGCAGAGGTCCAGAAAGGCTGCTGCATCAGCGATCACCCCGGCGGCCGGGTTCCTGTAAAGTTCGAGCGATTTGCCGAGCGATCCGGTATCGGTAATGCCGCCGTCTGCACTCGCGGCTTCCTCGCCGAAGCGGCAGACCAGTTCTGCCCGGATCGCGTCGGGCGAAAGCCAGGCGAAGCGCACTATTTGACACCGCGAAACGATGGTCGGAAGCACCTCGCTTATCCGATCTGTCAACAGCAGGAGAACCGTGCCGGGAGGCGGCTCTTCGAGGATTTTCAGCATGCTGTTCGCCGATTCCGCCTTGAGGGAATCCACGCCGTCGAGGATGGCCACGTTCACGCCGCCGCTATAGGAGCCGCCCCGGATAGTATGGGTAACCTCGCGTATCCAGTCGACGGGAATTGAGGGCGCCTTGGAGCGATCGGGCGCCGAATACGGATCACGGATCCTCTCCTTTGCGCGCTCAGCAATAACGGCCCAGCCTTTTGCATTCAGGTCGCCATCGCTCTTATGCTCCGTACCGAGAATTACCGGCATTATAAGGTGAAAATCCGGGTGAGAGTACTCCATTACTTTTTTGCAGGAAGGGCACGCAAGGCAAGGCCGTTTTGCAGTGCTTTCGCACAGGAGCGATAGCGTGACATCGAGCGCAGCGGCAAATTTGCCGGCTCCCTCATCCCCTGAAAACAGGTACGCATGACCCAGGGACCGGTTGGCAATGGCCGCTTCAAGGACCTCCTTGATGCGGCTCTGCCCAATGCAATGTGGCCAGGTGAGGGTAAACATTATAGTAAAATACATCAAACTCCCTCACCCCTTATCGCCGGGTGAGCCACTGCTGGGGATCGAGAGAGTCGGTTGATTTGCGAATTTCGAAGTGTACCTGTGCCCCGTTTTCCTCGGTTGCCTCACCCGCCTTACCGACAATGGTGCCGGCCTCAACCTTCTGCCCGGTCGAAACAGCGATTTGCGCCAGATCAGCATAAACCGTCAGGTAACCGTTCCCATGATCGACGATGACGAGCCTCCCGAGTCCACGCATGGATCCGGTATAGAGTACCGAGCCATCGGCGATGCACTTAACCCCCTGACCGCTGGTAGCCCCAATATCGATGCCGTTATTGGTGATCACCGTCTTGTAGACCGGGTGAACGATTTTGCCGAAGCGGGCCAGAACCGGGCCCTCGACAGGCCAGGGAAGGTCGCCCTTCAGCTTTTCGAAGGCAGTAGCCGGAGCCCCGGGTAGCGGATGCTTCCGGGGAGCGACATACCGATGCTTCTGTTCGAGCAGCTTGATCACCCGGTCCAACTCCTTCCGGGCAACCTCAAGCTCGGCGATTTTGGCAAGGTAAGCCTTTTTCTTTGACCGGATTTCCTTGATGATCACACGACGCTGAGCCTCCTCCAGCACCAGTTGATCTTTTTCACCGGTCTTTTCGGCAAGCAGTTCCGCCAGTTCAGAGCGCCTTGCCTCGCCCTGAGCTTTCTGGGCGTTAAAATTCCTCTGCTCACTCCCTATCTTGTCGGCAAGGGCACGGTTGTAGGCATGCACCGCCTCGAGATAGCGCGTACGCTGAATCGCTTCGGCCGGGCTGCGCGCCATGAAAAAGATCATGAGCGGCGATTCGCGGGGAGCCATATAGGCCCGGCGCAACCGCTCACCCATGAGCCTCCGGCGATCGGAAAGTTCGGCGCCGGCTTTTTCCAGGGAGTCTCCGATAAGCCGGACGGCAGCCCCGGTGGAATCGATTTTTTGTGAAAGCAGGAGGAGATAGTTCCGGGACGCCGCAATATTGGCCTCCAGGTACCGGAGACGGTCGAGAGTACTGCCCTCAGCCTTTTCGAGCTCGTGGATTTTTTTGCGCCGGGAGTCGATTTCTGTGCGAACAGAGTCAAGGGCATCGGTCTTCCCCCTGATCTCCCCTTCCTCACCCGATCCAATACGATCAGCCCTGCCCCCGGCTCCGGCAACAAGGGTAAGACCGAGAATAGTCAGCCCGACTAGGCCGGAAAGCGGCGAGCGGCGAAAATGCTTCCAATCCAACCGAATACCACCCCGAGTAGAAGAAAGAGGACCGGCATAAGCGGCGGTCCCCAGAGTATCGGCACCAGGCGCAGGGACCGTTCGTAATGGAAGAGAATCCGGATGAGGCAGAATCCGCCCTCGCCGATGATCCCGCCGGCAAGCCCCTGCAACATCCCTTCAATAATGAAGGGCATGGCAATGGTAAAGCGCGTGGCGCCTACCAGCCGCATGGCCCTGATATCCTCCCTGCGGTTCGATGCGGTAAGCTGCACCGCATTGGAAATAGTGGTGAACAGGGCGATAAAGAGGACTGCTGCCAGCGCAATTACCCCGATAAGGAAATACCGGCGGCAGCGGGCAAGGAACGTCAGCCACTCCCCGGCGTACCGGACCGATTCGACACCGCCAAGCGCCATGATTTCGCTCTGCAGGGAAGCCGCTGCTTCGCCGGGAGCCTGGTAACCCGGCTTAAGGGATAATTCAAACGAGACCGGAAAGGGATTCTCGTCGACCGCGCTGAGCATCTCCTTGCCGTAAAGTGCTGCAAAGCGATCCCAGGCCGCCTGCCGGGTGATGAGCGTCGCGGAGCCGGTCTGCGGCAGACTGCGTATCGCGAGCGCAAGGGTTTTGAGCGCACCGGAGTCCGCCGAGGTCGCCTCATTGACATAAACAACGACTTCGGCCTTTCCCTCGGCCGTATCGAGAAACCTTTTTGCGTTGAATACCCCTGCGGCCATCACGCTGGCGAGCAGGAGCATGGCCGCAATGGTAGCAAGCGAGGCGAATGTAGCCGCAGTCGGGTGGATGAAGCAATCGGCGCCTTCGCGCACATAAAAACGAAATGAGCTCATTATCTGAATTTTATCGCGCGCTGATGGCTGTTCACGATCTTAGTGAGAATTATTCAATATATCGGCCTTGGACAATTAAAATACTCTTCGAGACAGTGAGGGAAGAAGTGGGAAGATCGACTATGCCGGGTATTCCCCGAGGCAACACCGCTGAGCGGCCTCCGGTGCAGCAGAAAACGGCAATGCGGCTCACCCATGGAGCAGAGAATCAGGAGGAGCTTTGGATACCTCGGGGAGGAGTGCTGCCGTGGAAATTCCGGCAGGTCCCTCAGCCTATCTACGGAACCACGCAGGCCTCTTCAAAAAAGCCGGTGACCCTCTTCAGGGCGATCTCGGCTTCCTTGCCCTCGGCAACGATTTCGACCTCGCTGCCGGATTCGGCGTCAAGAAGGAGCAGTTCGAGGATCGAGCGGCCGTTCGCATTCCGGCAACCCTTGCGGAGGGTGACTTTGCTGTCCATACCTAAACATGCTTTGACGATCTTTGCGGCCGGCCGGAGATGCAGGCCGTGGATGTCGCGAACTATTACTTTTTTTCGTACCATAGGACGCTGCTTTCGTTGAATTAATGCGGAATATTTACAATAAAACCAAGGACACTGATTTTCATCCTCCCCTAGTTAGACCGGATGAACGGGCCGAGTGTTTCAAACAATCTACGATCGGACTATTAGTTGTTGATGAGTTTTCCTTGCGGGAATAACACTTTTAGTACGTATCGGTAGGGGCTTTGATTGTATCGGGAATAATTATATTTTTGGTATTAAATTTGGCACAGGCTTCCATGCCTTCTCAGCTGCACCTTGGCAGTATGCGAGTTTTTTACTGGAAACAAACTGAGTAATGGTGGGAAAGGGTGCGATGCGTGAAAATTATCAATTCCCCCTTAGGCACAACGTTTTTGGTTCTATTGCTTATTGGATGCATTGTTTGTTTAATAATGCGACCTTTATCGAGACGAAAATTAATTAAACTTATTAAGGTTATTTTTGCTTCTATATTAGCTTTAATTTCGTTGCTCGTTCTGATTTCGGCACTTGCTTATTTTGTAGAAATTTTCAATACTACCACTACAGGATCAGCCTGTGGGTTCACTATATCTGCAAGTCAAGATGAATGTTACCAGGTTTTATTAAAGGAAAACAACAAATTCGACTATATTTGGTGCTTTAGTGCGAAAGCTCTAAATTACGGCCATTTAGCCATTCGGCCTGAAAACAAGCAAGATATAATTGGAATGAGTGATTGGCAAATCAGGTTTAAATCGCCATGGGGTGTTGATGGGTTGGAGTTGAAATTTGATAAAGGTAAACTTATCAAAATTTTTCGATATCGAGATTTAATTGAAGTTCCATAATATTTCGGATGTCAGGACTGAATTCGCTTTCAATCCGATAAATTCTTTAATCCGTGTAATCGTGGTTCAGACAATGTTTTCAATCAGCCTGACCCAAAGTTTGCTTCCAAAGCATTTCTGGACTATACTCCGGAAATGTCGTACATTTATGGAGTATGGTCCATAGAACTCTAACCCCTTCAAAATCCAACAGTTATTTCCTGTTCGGCGCGCGCGGAACCGGCAAAACCACCCTCCTGCATCAGCTTTTTGCCCCGGAATCGTCGCTTTTCATCGATCTTCTCGATGCCGCTGAGGAGGATATCTTTGCCCGCAATGCGTCCGAACTTGAGAATCGCGTTCTCGGGCTCCCCCCCGAAATTGCCTGGGTGGTGCTCGATGAAATCCAGCGCGTTCCCCGTCTGCTGGATACTGTGCATCGGCTCATCGAGTCTACAACCCGGCGCTTCGTCCTGACCGGGTCGAGCGGCAGGAAGCTCGCCCGCGGGGCATCCAATCTTCTTGCCGGCCGGGCATTCGTCTATCGTCTCTATCCATTTACCAGCCAGGAGCTCGGCGATGGGTTCGATCTCTCCGAGGCCCTTGCCTGGGGTACCCTTCCCGGCGTTCTGAAATATTCATCTCCCGAAGACAAGTTGCGGTTTCTCCAGGCCTATGCATTTACGTATCTTAAAGAGGAGATCGTCGCCGAGCAGATCGTCAGGAAGCTCGACCCATTCAGGCGGTTTCTGGAAATCGCCGCGCAATCGAACGGCCGAATCATCAATTTCTCGAAAATTGCCGAAGATACCCGGGTTGACGATAAGACGGTACAAAGTTACTTTTCGATTCTTGAAGACACGCTGATCGGGACGCTTCTGCAGCCCTACCATGCATCGGTCAGGAAACGGCAGCGCGCCAATCCGAAATTCTACTTCTTCGATACGGGCGTCAAGCGGGCCCTCGAACGAACCCTTGGGGTGCCGCTCCAGGAAGGAACCTATGCCTATGGAGAGGCATTCGAGCATTTCATTATCCTTGAGCTGATGCGGATGAGCTCCTACCACAACAACGACTGGGAGTTCTCCTATCTGCGCACTAACGGGGACGCGGAAATCGATCTCATCATCGACAGGCCGGGCATGCCGACCGCGCTTGTCGAAATTAAGTCCACAAGCGCAATAGCGGAGCGCGACTGCGCAACCCTGAACCGCTTTGCCCCGGATATCCCCCGGTGCGAGGCATTCTGCCTCAGCCGGGACCCGCATGCGAAAAAAATCGGCGAGGTCTGGTGTCTGCCCTGGCAGGAGGGGTTACAAAATATCGGGGTTTGAAGGTCTGGTGCCGGGCGGGGAATTATCAGGATTTCTTGTAGTTGGGGAACCGTAAAGCTTATAAGATATTCAGCCATTTATTCTGAGCAGAAATAAGATCTTTTAACTTAATCTTTGAACCATCCAACCCTCGAACTCTCTAACTCTCGGACACCACATCGTAATCTCCCCTCCGGGCCCGCTTTTTGCTTTTTTCTTCGATTTAATACATTTTTGCATTTTACCTTCAATTTCTTCAATCCTGCAGGGAGGCCTCATGAAATTTCCGGCAAAAGCCGTACTGCTGTCGTTCGCTTGCAGCGGTTTTCTTTCCCCGCTCTCCGCCGCACCCTGGAAGATCGACGCCACCGGCAATGTGGGCGCGGTGGTAAATTCCTACAGTAACAGCTGGGTGGGCGGGGAAGCGGGATCGTTCAGCTGGAATTCGCAATTCCTGGGCATCGCCGATAAGCAGTGGGACGATTCGCTCAACTCCCAGACGACCCTCAAGCTCCAGTACGGCCAGACCGAGGTACAATCTCAGACGAGCAAGATCTGGAGCCTGCCCCAGAAATCGATCGATCTTATCGACGGCCAGGAGCTTCTGCGGCTCAAGCGCGACTGGTGGGCCAGCCCTTTCGCGAGCGCCCGCCTGATCAGCGAATTCGAGGACCGCAGCGACACGCTTCTTACCCGGTACATCAACCCGCTTAACATTACCGAGGCGCTCGGCATGAGCAAAACGCTCGAAAAGACCCCGACCGTCACCTGGTCGACACGCGCCGGCGTTGCCATGCAGCAGTATGTCAATCGCGACCAGCTTGACACTGCAACCAAGGTCCGCGCTACCGAGTCCACGAACGACGGGGGCGTGGAGTTCGATATGGACCTCAATGCGGCTAATGCCAAGAAATCGGCCACGCTCGCGAGCGACCTCAGGGTTTACGAGGCGATCGTCAGTTCACTGGCGGAGCAGAACTCCGGGACAACGGCAAACGGCGCATGGCGCAAGCCGCGTGTAGACTGGGAAAACACCGCCATTTTTACCTTTTCCAAATACCTGATGCTCAACCTGTCTGTTTTCCTGGTCTATACAACCCAGCAGAGCGCTTCCCTGCAGGTGAAGGAAGCGTTGTCGGCAGGACTGACGTATACGTATTCGAAAAAATAAAGCCGGCAAAGGGGCACGGCGTGCCGTGCCCTCATTCTCCTGCTGTTTTAATATTGCTCCTAAGCAATGCAATTTCCTCGGTACACCAGACAACCGACAATTTTCGCTTCTGCACTACCTGCACGATCTGTTCGCTCATGCCGTGCGCGATGAAATAATCGTAAATTCTCAGCAGCGAGTCGGTAACGATGGGATCGATCGGCGGATTCGGCAGCGGTTGGCGATACCGGATGCAGTCGTTTTTTTCATCGAACAATCCCGGAACCACATCCTGTTTTTCGGGTATCAAAAGTTTATAAAAGTGAATGAAGGTGTGTCGTTCGAAATACACCAGGTCGCACACCAGGCAATGCGGGGGAACCTGCTGCATCAGGGTAACATACGGGCTGCTTTCCGCATCCCATTCCTTGAAGGCATTCTTTATTTTCGCGCTCTGGATCAACCCGGGAGCAAGGATGATGAGGATCCAGGAGTAGCGACACCAGGATTTCCCTTTTTGAGGAAACCGAACCAGGCTCAATGCCCAGAGGAACAGGATAAACAAGATGCGTTCGTCGGGGCGAATGACCATTCCATGTAATTCATTAGGGGCAAGGAGGAACATGCCGGTCAGCGCGAGAAGGACTATCGATTCCTCTGTCCGGATTGAATGCCGGAGCGATACCAGCACCCAGACGAGAAGCAGCGCCATAAGCGGCACGAACAGATGCCAGTCCGATCCCGTTAAGACATTGAAGAAGCTGCTTATTGAGTGATACTTTTCAAGAAAGTAGCCCGAAGCCGCCGGAATGGTGGCCTTAACCGGCCCCATTGTTTCCCCGCCCGAGCCGTTCCAGGCAAAATAGGCTGCAATGATTGCAATTGCAGGCAAAGCAGGCCACAATTTCTTATACTCAAAGGTTTTCGTTTTACCGCAATGCAGAAGAAAGCTTATACCGGCGATGAAAAGCATCATGAAAATGGCTATGAGATGTGTGCAGTAGAGCAGAATGCCCCCGAGTGCAAGCGCTGCCTCCCGGCGCCGCGAGCAGTTCCAGCGATGGGGCCACCAGATGCCGAGGACGAAAAACAGCGCGCCGACTCCGACAATGAAATTGAGATTGCCCTTGAGGAAGACATTCGCCCAGAGAATTGCAAAGGGGAAAAGAACCAGTTCGGGCTGCGACCGCGCCGTTCGCCGGACAAAATAGCCGACACCGCCAATAAGGATCAATGCCGAAACCGTTGCAAAAATTTTGATGACCGCGTACGAATCAAATACCGACAAAAGTGCCGCATTTAAAATGTCGCAGGCAATATAGGGAACCGGGAACGGAGCAAGCCGGAAATAGTGCCGTATGTACGGAGAAAGCCAGAAATCCTTGAGAATCGAGGCGCGGGCTATATGATCGGGAAGGTCCTGCAATATGAAATAGCGGGATCCCCAAATCACCCAGAGGATATCGGCCGTGCAGAGTACGAGAATACCCCAGAATGCGTACCGCTGCCATATCGCATCGAACGTGCGTGGAGGCGGGGGCCCCTTAAATTGCGGTTTCTGTTTTTTTGGTTTTTGGTCGGCAGGCATAGGTGAATGAGATAAAATACTTTTTAAATTTATTACTTTTTCCAGAATCTCTTCCGCAATTTCACCGCAACTTTTGACGCAATTCGCATAACGCCGGTCGCGACCTGGTCCCCGGCGGGTTTTCCCGCGCTTTCATTCTTCGGGAGAGTGCCCCTGACCGCCTCATCGTCGCTTACCGTCACGCTCTCCCGATCGTCAAAAATGACCGCACTGCCGGCAAGGTCAACCATCACAAAGCGAACGATAACATCGGTCGAACGGCTGCCGAGAACATGCGTGACATTCGTCGGGACAAAGTCCCCCTCACGGTTGAGCTTGACAAAGCTGCCGACCTCCTGTTTTTTTTCATGCACAACCGCGGTGATCGCGCAGGGGACAAAAAAATACCGGGCACCCCCGCCGGAATCGGCGGCAGCGGGAAGGACGGTATCCAGATCCCGGAGCTTTAATTCACGCACCCGACCGTGGCGAGCAAGGAGCCTTTCGATCTTCCTCGCGATACTGTCAAACGCAAAAGAAGGAAATTTTCCGGAGAGCGGATAGCGCTCATAGAGAACCACCGCGCTGTCCCGGAGCGCCGCACTATCATGCGGTAAGGCTTCGATTTTCAGCAGCAGGTCCTGCTTAACAACAAATAGAGCGGGCCGCAATGGCGAGCTCCGGCCATGGGCCATACATGCAGTAATAACGAGGAATAGCGCTATCCGTGCTTTGAGCACGGTTAGAATGGAACATCGGCCCACGGCGACCGCCTTTAATAGAGCCGTTGTACCTCGTTTTTGTCATGCCGAACCGGGCGGGCGAGGGCCATCATTGCCATGCCGTTCTTGAACAGCGTAACCATGCCCGTTGATTCTGAGACAACGATCGAGAGTGCATTGGTACAGGCGGTAATCCCCGCCGCCGCCGCGTGGCGAGCGCCGAACCCTCCGGGAATCTGGACCGCATCGTCGACCGCAGCCGGCAGGAGATAGCTTCCGGCCGACACCACAATGCCATCACCGGTAATAATGAATGCGCCGTCGATAGCGCAGAACTCCTTGACCGTCTCTGCGAGGCTCGGATCGAGGATATTGCGCTCCGCTTCGCTGTAACCGCGAAACGGGTTGATGATGAGCTGGCGGACATGGGCGGTGACCGAATTGGTGTCGCCGACCACAAAGATTGTCCCTATCGGCTTACCCTCGCGGCCCTCCACCGCGATCTCTCCGGCAATGGCGATGAGCCGTTCGAGCACCTCCGGTTTGACTTCCGGAGGAACGATATTCTGGGTCGTGGCAAAGAAGAAATCGTACTCCTTCTCGACATCGATGACTACAATGGTGTCGAAGATCTCGTTGCCGGGCTTGCCGGAAATGCAGACGACCGCGTCGCCGCGGCTTATGAGCCCTCTTGTCAAACCGAGCAGGATGCCTATTTTAATCTGGTCGGTCCGCGAGGCGGTAATGGCCGGCGCCAGAAGAAACCCCTTTATGCGGCGGTCGCCCTTCGGGTCGAAGCGCGTCCTGCTGCTGGTTACCACGATGAGCTTCGCGCCGGTCTTGATCTGGTCGAGGAATTCGTTCTCCCGCACCGCATCGGCAAACACCATGATTGCGCGGGCTTTGATCTCACGCGCCAGGTTCATCGCGTTACGCAGGATCGGCATGATGTCCCGACGCTGGCGCCGGGTGTCCTTCTCCAGAGCACCCCCGCTTTTTTTAAGCGACTTCAGGATTATCCTGATATCAACCTTTTCCTCGGGAAGCAGCAGGGCCTCCCTGATCGCATCCGATTTGAAGAAATCGGCCATTTCCGATAGAAGCTGTATCTGGCGGGCATTATCGGCATCCTCCCGGGATACCAGGAGCACAATGATATGGGCTAGAGCCCCCCGAGCGGCATTGTACTCGATACCGGTTTTGCTGCGACCGACAACCACGGCAAACTCTTCCTTTATCGACACCCTGGCTTGCGGAAGGGCAAGCCCCTGACCGATGAAGGTGGAGGAGGCTTCTTCCCGCCGCAGGATCTCATCGATTATACTTTTCGGTTTCCGTATATCGGTGGCTTTGCAGAAGGCTGCGACAAGTTCCCGCAGGGCTTCCACTTTGTCGTCGCTTTCAAGGTCGACAACGGTCGGTATGGCAAGATACTGTTCAAACACCATGGGGCCTCCTCGGGAACCGGTGGTTACTTTTCAACCGCCTCGATGATCGGAGCGGCGAAATAGTCGACGATGGTTTTTTTTCTGACCGATAATACCCCCTGGCGCACCGCAACCGCCTTGAGGCGAAGCAATTGTCGTTGGCCCTCGGCTATAATCGCTCCCGGCGATTGAAACAGGTCGAGCGATTTCATATTTCTGCCGGCTTTGCGCAGCGTATCGAGCACCGAAGGCACCTGTATAGCCGCGGCATCGGGCACAATCGGATCGCTGCGTTGCAGGATATAGGCAAGGACATGCATCGGGAGTATGCGATAGAGGGCAAAGAACCGTCCCGCCATGGCTTCGGCGATTTTCTGCATGGAGGCGCGATGCTCGAAAAAAGCATCGCCCCGGCTGCCCGGCGTCCGGTTATTTTCCACATCAACGATCGATCGCACGGCAATCGGGGCATCGTAGTCGATATACACTGCGCCGTACCGTCGCCCCAGATTTCTCCCGAAGAAAAAAGGCACAAATGCAAGGAAATCGGCACCGAAATAGAAGATATTACCGAGAAGCCGCTTCAGGAAAGGCTGGGTCCGGCGTCGGAATTTTTTCCCGGTCAAGAGCAGATCGAACCAGGGAACATCAGGTGGGCAATCGTAGGAGATAGCCATGGGAAGCAGAAAAACATCCTCGCCGGCGCTTTGCGCCTGCATGAGGGCCGCGGCGCCGAGAATACCGTTTTTCACCTCAAGGATCGAGCCCGAATAACTGCGGCCTCCCTCCGGGAACACGATAACCGCCTCCCGCTGCGCCATCATGGAAACGACCTTGTTGCAGAGGTTTTTCACATAATTCCGCTCAAAGGCAATCTCTCTCGCTACCGTAAACGCCCCGAATCCACGGAACCGGGTCCCGATCCAGGGAAGCTTTGTCAGGTTATCCCCGGCCGCAAACCGCATGTTCTTGAAACCCCGGAAATACAGGTGATGACCGATCAGGAAATAATCGACGTGGGAACGGTGGGTGGAGACCACCATATGCGGATGCTGCTGCAATGCCCGGGCATCGATCTCCGGGCCCTCGACGATAAGGTCGGTAAAGACGCCCCTCACGAAGCGGTCTACCTTGCTGGAAATGTCTATTATTCTCTGATGGTATGTCTTCATTCTCGTATCGATTGCTCCGGCTTCAGGTAACCATGCCGGGGCGTCCCGCTCCCCCTGCAAAGCATTGAAAAAAACATTTAATTAAAATACTCGGTATGAATGCCGCAATTCCCCTTCCCCTGTCCGCTTATGATGAAGGAACCTCTGAGCCTTAAAAAAATCAAGGTCTAAGAGGTAGTTGCTGAACCCAAACCGATTAGAAGAAAACGGATTCGAGAAATCCGATTGCCTTGAGCTCGGATCGAATTTCGAGATGAAACCGGCAGTAATCGGCAAAAAGGCGCGTCAGCCGCTTTTGGACCGCGCCGGGAAGCGGCTCTGGAAACCGGTCGCTCTCCGGACTGCCGTCCGCACGGAGAAATGAAACTACCGGCCCGGGTATAAATCCCGATGCTGATCCGCCGCCGCAGGCCCGGCAGAGGAGTCCCCCGCGCTCGATTGCAAGGGCTCCCCCTTCGACGGCAACCGATTCGCTCCCGCAGCGGAGACACTCCCTGAGGTTGAGCATGAATCCGAGGTGTTGTGCCCACCCGAGAAAGAATCGCCAAAGCTCATGGACCGGGAGGGCTTCCGCATCCGCCGCTTCGAGCCGTTCGAGATATTCGCGCGCAAAATCGAATAGCTCAGTCTGGGTTTCGGGAGCCGGTACCGACTTGAGGATGAGTTCGAGGGCGGCATCACGAAGGGCGAGCTTGCCGAGGTCGCCGCGGATTGATGGGTAATAAGCCGCAACCGAGACCTGCCCGGCGGTATGAAGATCGCGATTCGGCTTTACATAGATGACAATCTCCACCAGCAGGCCCCGTTCCAGCACGAGGGCCTGCTGTGGAGAACGCCGCACCCCTTTTGCAATGGCGCTTACACGCCCCAGGCTCCGCGTCAGGAGGGCGGCAATGGAACTGGATTCACGAAACGGAATGCGGTCCAGGACGATGGCGAAGGTTTTTTCGATGCTCATCGGTTTGGTTCCCAAAACTCACCGCATTTTTCAAGCCGGTGCTGCCCCGGGAGCCCCCGGGCAGCGCTAAGAGTCATCGGCCTTTTTGCCGCCGCCGCGCCGGGAGCGGAAAATCTGCAGCCAGTTTCTGCTCCGGGTAAGCCGGACCGGCTCCTCCCCCCGCCGGCTTCCCGCACACCGAGCACACCGGCAGAGACGACCAGCTTGAAGGCATATTCGACGGGGATATTGATGGTGACAAGTTCTTCCTCGGGAACGTAAAAAAGAAAGCCGGTTGTCGGGTTCGGAGCGTTGGGGACAAAAACCGCCATCAGGTTTTTCCCGACCTTTGCCGAAAACTGCTGGTTGTCTTCCGAGGTCACGAATCCAATCACGTAGCAATTGTCATGCGGGTACTTCAGGAGCACCACCCGCTCGAACAGCTTTTTCTTGTCGAGGGTTACCGTATCGACGATCTGCTTGATAATCAGGTAGAGCTTGTTAAGAATCGGGATGCTGACGATGACTGCATTGCCGGTTGCGATGACCTTCCTGCCCAGCCAGTTTTTGGCGGCAAGCCCGACGAGGTAAACAATGAGCAGCGAAACGAAAAGCCCCGCAAACGGAGGCCACCGCAACCCGAGAGTGCCGGGGAGCGCCTTATCGGCCCATTCAAAGAGCCGCCAGAGTATGACAACCGACAGGACAAGCGGAATCAGGATAAAGACTCCGGCGAGCACGGTCCGGCGGATCTCCCGGAAGAAGCGAGTGATGAGTGAGTGTTCTCCGTTCATTGCCGTTTCTCGATGAATTTGTAAATTTTTTCGTCCGATCTGGCCATGCCGAGGTTTTCCCGGGCAATTCGTTCGATATAAGCGGTATCGCTGCTCAATCTGGCGATTTCCTGCCGCAGGGAGTCAATGGTATGCCGGCCCTGCCGGATCTCCATGCTCTTCGCCCTCTCTTCGCGGAGGAGATAGTAGATCCCCTGCTTCCCGAAGAAAAAGAACCCTGCCCCGCAGAGCAGCGCCGCGATGACGAATAAGCCGATAACCTGTTTTCCATTCATTCGCCCAACCGTACTCCGATGGATGGTTATGCCCTTATGTAAAGCTGGCCGCTCAGCTGCCGTACCAGTCCTTTGAGCTCCAGCATGAGTAACGCATCGAACAGCTGCATGACCGGTCTTCCGGCAAGCACCGAAAGTTCGTCCATGCGGCGGGGCGTCTCGGAGAGTGTTTCATAGATATTACGTTCACTTTCCGAAAGCAGCGACAGCTGGACGCTCCCGTCTCCTCCGCCCGGGGTGACGCCTGCATCCGGCTTCTTATGCCGAAGCTTGCCGAAGAGCGATAGCGCATCGGCAATTTCGGCGCCGCTGCGCGCAGGGAGCGCACCTTCCCTGATCAGGTTGAACGTGCCGATACTCTGCGGCGAGGTAATCGGGCCCGGAACCGCAAAAACGTCACGTCCCTGCTGCAGGGCATAGGAAGCAGTTATGAGCCCTCCGCTCTTCTCCCCACCTTCCACCACCAGAACCCCGGCGGAAAGCCCGCTGATGATCCGGTTGCGACGCGGGAAATTGTATGCCTCCGGCCTTGTCCCCATGGGAAACTCGGAAATGAGAACCCCGGTGTTGCAGATTTTCCTCGCCAGTTCTGTGTTATCGGACGGGTAAATACAATCGATGCCGCACCCGAGCACCGCAAGGGTCCGTCCTCCCTTTTCAAGGCAGGTTTCATGGGCAATGGTGTCGATCCCCCGTGCAAGCCCACTCGCAATGGCAAGTCCCTGGCCCACGAGCTCGCCGGTCAGCGACCGGGTCACCGCCCTGCCGTAGCCGGTCGGCGAACGCGTGCCCACGATCGCTATGCAGGGAAGGGTAAACACCGAAACATCGCCGCGAACGAAAAGAACCGGCGGCGGGGCAAAAATCTCCTTGAGATACGGAGGATACCCCGGCGTGGCAAGCGTGAATATTTCCACGCCCTCTTTTTCGGCGCGAGCTGCCTGGCTCTCCGCCGCAGACCGGAGCTCTTTGCCCAAAAGGCCGGCGATGCATGTCGCGGGAATGATGCCCTCGCGTACCAGCTCGTCCCCGCTCCGCCGGAATACCTCTTCAGCGGATCCGTAATAATCGATGAGATGCTTAATCCGGACCGGCCCCAGTCCCTTGACTGAATTCAGGGCGATCCATTCGATATGGGACATGTCGACTCCCTCGATTAAGCGGCATGGGGCGATTTTCAGGTTAAAATAGTTCATGACGTCCGGACCTTCGGCCGGGAAGGCAGGCGCGTGCAGGGCGCCGCAACATCGTCCGCAGCCGGGGGATATGAACTATTTTTGCTCCATGCCATCCGTATATTTCCAGACCTTCGGCTGCCAGATGAATACCGCCAATTCCAACTCCCTGCTTCTCGCGCTTGCCAATCGAGGATGGCACGAGGCGTCTTCTCCGGAAGCGGCCTCTCTCATTATCGTCAATACCTGCAGCGTGCGGGAACATGCCGAAGCCCGGGCAAGGGCAAGAATCGCCGAAATTGCCGCAAAAAAAAGGCGGCCCGCAAAGCACCCGGCCCCGCAGCGACTCTGGGTCATCGGCTGCATGGCGGAGCGGCTGGGAACGCAGCTCAAAGAGTCGATCCCGGCCATTGACGCGGTGATCGGTGCACCCGAGCTTGCCGATCCGGAAGCGGTGCTCATGCGCCATCTCGGCGGAAGCGGGGACGGTCCGGCAGCGCCCCCCGAGCCGGAGGTAAGCGAATTTTTTCCGGTCATGCGCGGATGCAACAATTTCTGCGCCTACTGCATCGTCCCCTTTGTCCGGGGACCCGAAACGTCGGTGAAGGCGGACCGGATCGTCGCCGCGCTTACGGCCCGCGCGGCAGCTGGCGTCCGCGAGGTGACCCTCTTAGGGCAGAATGTCAACTCGTACAGCGATAACGGTCTGGATTTCCCGGGGCTGCTCCGAAGGGTTGCAGCAATAGACGGCCTCAGCCGCATCCGTTTCCTGACCTCGCACCCGAAGGACTGTACCGAAGAGCTCATCCGCGCCATGGCGGAAAACACCGGGCTGTGCCGGCATATACACCTGCCGGTCCAGGCAGGCTCGGACCGCATTTTGTCGCTCATGAACCGTAAATACACGGTAGCCCGGTACCTGTCACTTGTGTCCATGATCAGGCGCATCCTGCCTGATGCCGATATTACGACCGACCTTATGGTCGGATTTCCCTCCGAAACCGAGGAGGAGTTCGCCGCCACGCTCGCTCTGGTTGGCGAGGTGAGGTTTACCACCGCATTTATGTTCGCCTATTCGGCGCGCGAAGGAACTGCGGCGGCAAAGCTCAAGGACGATCTTCCGCGCGATATAAAGATAGAGCGGCTGAACCGCCTCATCGCGCTCCAGACCTCCATAACCCGCGACCTCTACGAAGGCCTGGTAGGGCAAACCGCGGAGATCATGGTCTACGGCCCTCTCGAAAAGCGCGGCGAATCCTTCCTTCGGGGGCAGGACCGGGGATGCAAACGGGTACTCGTCCGGGGCTTACGAGCGCCTCCGGGTACGGTCCTGACGGCGCAGATTGTGCGGTCGAGCGGGATGACACTCATTGCTGAAAGGGAGTAAAACCATGCGAACGGCCGGCTGGCTTTTACTATTGGTAATAACGGTAGTGGTAGTCATGACCCTCACGCTGACGTTCATGCAGCCCGCCTTCAGGCAGGAGGTAAGCGTCAGCATTCTCTTTTTCCGGACGAGGTCGTTTCCGGTATACCTTTATGTTCTTGCCGCACTGGGAACCGGAATAATGCTCGGTTTCTTCCCCATGCTCTTTATTTATGTGCAGACAAAACGTGAGGTCTGGCGAAGGGGGAAGCGGATACGGGAGCTTGAGGGGGGATGCGGGAAGGATGAGGTAAGATAGTGGGGCACAGGGTAACAGAATAAATGTGACGGTGCGACAGTGTGACAAAGCTGCTTCGCAATAGATCAATGAAATACCGGAAATAGGATGCATGATTATCTGTAAAAGACCATCAAGGATCGAGCACCATATATCGCTCTGCCGGAAAATCCGTCCGATGGCGCTCGCCATTGCTGTTTGCGCTGCAACTGCCGCACCAATGATTCCCTCCGACAGCGGGCTCGTCGCGGGCGCTCAGGGGGGATGGTTGACCGATTCCATTCTCCGCTCGCCTTGCTCACTGCAGGCGCGTCTGTACGAAAAGATGGCGGACGACGTAACCCTTCCCGATACCCAGATCGCCGCCGCCTGCCGACGCAGGGCCGACCTCGCCTTCGCGCTCGGGAGCTATGCCACCGCCTTTACCTATTACAAGCGCGCAGCCGGCTTTGAAGATGCGCCGGGAATGTGCTGCCTCCTTGCCGCCTCTGCGGCCCGCGCACGGGGGGACAGGGCTTCCGCCACTGCAATGCGGCAATCGGTTGCCGACGACGGGGAGGGCGACAGCCGGAACGAAGCCCGGGTGGCGCTTGCCGAAGAGGCGATGGAGCGCAACGACTGTCGCGGAGCGCTTGTGCTCCTGAAAAAGGTCCCGCTTACCAGCCCCGACAAATGCTTTGTCGCCAATGCGCTGCTCGACCGCCTGACCTGCGCCCGCAGGCTCGGCATGAGGGATTCCCTGCAGCCCTTTGCATTAGCGCTTGCTCCCTATGCCGAATTGATGCTCGAACGTGACCGGGTCGGGGAAACCGTGCCGAATTCCGATTCGGCGCCGCCGCCCGAAACGGTAAAGAACCCGTCTCTCCCGAATATCGGATCTGCGGCGGCAATCGATGAAGAACGCGGTAAGGTGGAGTATCTGGTGCGGATCGGCCCTTTTAAAGTGAAGAAACATGCCGAAGCACTTAAAAAGAAACTTACCCGCCATGCCGGGAAATCGCACCTCCGTTTCACCGTGGCAAAAAAAAGATCCGGTTACCTTCTGGCAATCACGGGATTCGACTCCCGCGAAGGAGCGGAAAAGTTTGGAAAGGATAAGCTGAAGGGGCAGGAGATTGCGTACAGAATCATAGAAAGGTAATGGTCAATGCTGTGTCATCTGAGAAACCTGTTTAACAAAGAGAGCCTGTATGGAATTTGAAACTGTTATCGGCCTTGAAGTTCACGCCCAGCTTCTGACAAAAACCAAGATGTTCTGCGGCTGTACCACCCCGTTCGGCGATGCGGCAAATACCCACGGCTGCCCGGTCTGCCTCGGGCTTCCCGGATCGCTCCCGGTGCTCAACCGTGAAGCGGTCGGCATGGCCGTGCGCATGGGCCTCGCCGTCGGCTGCTCCATTGCCCCGAAGTCGATCTTCGCGCGGAAGAACTACTTCTACCCCGACCTTCCCAAGGGATACCAGATCTCGCAGTACGATATGCCGGTCTGCGGCCCGGGCGAGCTTGGCATCGTTGTTGGCGGCGTGGAAAAAAAGATCGGCATTACCCGCGTGCACCTCGAAGAGGACGCCGGCAAACTGGTCCACGACCAGGACGCGGACTCGCTCTTCGATGTCAATCGGTGCGGCACCCCGCTCATGGAGATCGTCAGCGAGCCCGATATGCGCAGCCCGGCCGAAGCCTACGCCTACCTCATGGCTCTCAAGCAGATCCTCGAATACCTTGGCATATGCGATTGCAACATGGAAGAGGGAAGCCTGCGTTGCGATGCGAATATTTCGCTTCGACCCGTCGGCGAAACGAAGCTCGGCACCAAGGTCGAGCTCAAAAACATGAACAGCTTCCGGAGCCTCGAAAAGGCGCTTACCTATGAGGTCCTGCGCCAGGCCGATGTGCTGCGCTCCGGGGGTACCATCCGCCAGGAGACCTATCAGTGGGATCCGGCGACAAATACCTCGGCTCCGCTGCGCTCCAAGGAGGACGCCCATGACTACCGCTACTTTCCGGATCCGGACCTGGTCCCGCTTGTCATTGACGGGCCGGCCATCGAAGCGATTCGGGCTGCGCTGCCCGAACTCCCGGCCGTAAGGCGCAGCCGCTTCCAGGCGCAGTACGGCATCAATGCCTATTCCGCAGAAGTCCTGACCGCAGAGCGGCCGACTGCCGATTATTTCGAGGAAACCTGTACCCATTGCAACGATGCTGCAACCGCGGCCAACTGGATCATGGGCGAACTGTTGCATATGGTCAACGATAAGAAAATTGCCATAAGCGATTTGCGCGTGACCCCGAAACGTCTCGCCTCCCTGCTTGCAGAGCTGGCAGCGGGCACCATTTCCGCCAACTCCGGGAAAAGGGTACTATCGCTCATTGAAGCAGAGGACAAGGAACCGGCGGCAATCATCGCCGAGCACGGGCTCGTGCAGGTTTCCGATGCCTCGTTCCTGGATGAGGCGGTGAGCAAGGCGATCGAGGCCAACCCGATGGAGGCGGAGCGGTTCCGTGCCGGGGAGAAGAAACTCATGGGATTTTTCGTCGGCCAGGCGATGAAACTGACGGGCGGGAAGGGGAATCCAAAGGAGATAAGTAACATAGTAATGAAAAGGATGGAGGTGGAGGGATGAGGGAGGAAGAAGGCAAAAAATCGCCTCACCCCGTTCCGAAGCGGCCTTCGCCCGCGGCTTGATCCTCTCCACAAGTGGAGAGGGGAAGATAATCCTCCTTCCAATGCCCCTCCCCGCGTGCGGGGAGGGTGGCGACAGCCGGGCGGGGGGTATATGGCCTGAGTTTTGGCACTAGGGAAGTTAATAGCTCTGATTAAAATGGTAAGTGCAATTCGTAAATAGCCCCTATGTAACTAAATGTGCTTCATAGCCGCCAATCTCCTGATCGGTTTGTCAACTGATCAATCCCGGGATGACTGATCGTGGATGATCCTAGCAAATTAGAAAATTCGGGCAATCATCCTTTTCGCCTTCCTCGTCCATCATCCCGCCTCCTTCATCTTTTTCCCTCCCTCTCCCTCTGGTTCCGCCTCCCCGGTTTCCTGTCCTGGATCGGTGTCTCTCTCGGCATCGCCCTCGCCTACTCACTCTCCTTCAACTTCTGCACCCATGTCAATCATCTTCTGCCTGCACCTCTCTGGATCATTGTAACTATTATATTTGCCGCCCTCGGCATTCTCCTCCGTCCTCCCGTCCTTCGAATAATTTTCTTTTTCCTCTTCGCAATTATCCTTTGTATCTCGCGCCGGGCCCATCAGGTTGTGCTCTGTAATGCCCTTGAGACCTGGGCCGGCGACGGGCTCCCGCACCTTATTGTCGGCAAGGTGACTTCCCCGCCGATGCCGTACTACGAAGACTATCGCTTTCTCCTTCGAATCGATTCCCTGCCGGGAGCTTCGTATCCCGCACTTCGCGGGCTCACCCTCAACTGCACCGCCCATAATAAACCACCGCAGTTCGGCCAGGTGATGACATTCGGGGTATTCAGCCCTCCCCGGATACGGCGGAACCCTTTTGAATACGACGAGTTCACCGCGATGATGGCGCAGGGCGTCTTTGGGAAGATAACCGCCGGGAGCTGCGAGGTTCTCGCCTCGGGGCGATCGCCGGTCGAGACCGTTTCGGCCGGGTTCCGGCGCCTTACTCTTGCCGCTCTTGATAAAGTGGACGATTACGACAACCGCGCCATTCTTACGGCATCGATACTTGATAATACAGAATACCTTTCCCCCTATATCAAGACGATATTCCAGGAGTCGGGCATCTACCATGTCATCGCCATCGACGGTCTCCATATTGTCATTCTGACCGCTGCGCTCTATTTCTTTCTTGGACTTTTCCGGCTGAACCGGACCGTCATGGGGGTGATCGTCATCGCGGTGCTCTGGGCATATCCGCTCTTCATCGGCATGATCCCCTCGCTCATCCGGGCGACCATCATGGCAACCGCAGTCATTGCCGCGCTGGTGTTCGAAAAAAAGAGGTATGGGCTGCAGGCCCTCGGCCTCGCCGGAACTGCCTTGCTGACCATTTCACCTGAATGTCTCTTCTCTCCGGGCTACCAGCTCTCCTTTGCGGCGACCTTCGGGCTCATAACGCTCATGCCCATTTGCAATCGGTACACCCCGAGGCCGCGGAACCGGATTTTCCGCCGCGCAGCCTCCTTCCTTGGTTCGTCGCTCTCCATTTCACTCATATGCTTTCTCACCACCGCGCCCATTCTTCTCTATCATTTCGGCGTCATATCCTATTTCGGTATCCTTGCCAATATAGCTGCGGTCGCAGCCATGACCGGCTCGCTCTGGGCGTTTTTCGCCGGTCTTCTCTTTCAGGCTCTGGTGCCTTTTGCTGCCGTTATTCCGCTCTGGGTTTCGGAGCGGTGCATGGATGTCGTGGTGCAGGTGGGAAAAATCGGCGGCCATTTCGGCTGGAGCCAGGCACATTTTCCGGCGCTTCCCCTTGAACTTCTCCTTTTCTATATAGCGGCATGTGTCGGAGCGGCCGCCATCCGGGCGGAACTCCTTAAAGTCTATCTGGTCGCGGTTGTATGCCTGGCCTTAGTTTTCGTACCGGCCGACCTCCTTATCGGGCGGTCCGCACGGGAAACCGAAGTGGTGCGGTTCGGCCTGCCGCGGGGAGGGTTGCTCGGGATCCGCTGGCCCACCGGAAGGGTGAGCGTTGTTTCGACCGGACCGGCCGGTGCGTTGTCCCGCGCTCTGGCGATGCAGGTTGCGCCCTGGATCCGCCAGCTCCTGCGGCAACCGGCTCGATTGCGCATTCCTCCGGGAGAGGGGAACCGATACCCTGGATACCCGTACCGTCGAGGCGCCTCTTCCCGACACCGTAGTGTATCTTCCGGACCACGAGTACGGTTACCCTGCCTGCGCCGATCCGGAAGACGCCGCATTGTCGTCGGAGAGTTCATTTCATGCCGTTTATGCACCCGGCATCGGCTGTACCTGCAGCGTTCGCTCCGGCCCATCGGCAGTTGAAGTAAAGATTACGGTACCGGGGTTCGACACGGTATTTACCCTGCCGGCAGAACTTTCTTTCCGCAAGCATCCGGGGCGTGAGGCGGATCCCGATAGGCCGGAAATGCCAACCGCGCTCGTCCTCCGATGTTCGGGAGGGGAGAGCCGCATCTTTGCAGTGGTGCCGCCCGATCACCCCTTCAGGTGATTATTGAACATTGCTCTATGCAACTTTTGCGGCGGGAACTTGCAAGGAGACCTGCTATTATTTATACTTTAGCGTCGGACCTCTTCGAAGGACTAACGGGAGATATGGATAAAACGATAGATTTGACAGTTTCGATAGAAGAGTGGGGGCTATGGCGCATCGTTCGCTTTTCGGGAAATTTCATTGTGAACTCCATACCGCTCGTCCGCAAACGGCTCGATGAGCTTGAAGCCGGGAACCAGGAGAAAGTGGCGCTCGATCTGAGTCTGGTGACCGGCTTCGATGCCGCGGCAATGAGTATCATTCTAAACTTTCATCACATGATTGTCCGGGCAAACGGCTGTGTGGCCGTGATTGCACCCGGGGATAATATACGGGAATCGTTCGCGAAAATCGGGTTCGAAAGTGCAGTTCCAATTTTCGATTCCCTCGATCTTTTTATGCGGAGCAACTCGGTGCTATGACCCGGAAAGTGCTTCGCCGTACCGCACTTTTCCTGTGCTTCTGCGGCGTCTTCGGCAGCTGTTCCGAAAAAACGCTTCCTGCAGCCTCGGAAAGCGAAGTGTTGAACTATTTTGTCAATCCTTCACCCGAGGCACGCCGGAAACTCGCCGTCGAGCGGTGTGACTCCGCAACCATAAGCGCCGCATTCAAGTCGGCCAGAACCGCCTTTGCCAGCGGTATGCAGAAACAGTGGCTCACCGACACCGCCGGTAATTCCTGGTGTTTAGGGTATGAGACCCCGGCTGCGGCGGCACCCGACAGCACCTACCCGCTCATTATCTACCTGCATGGCGGCATCGGATCGACGCGCAACGACAAGGGCGACTCCGCTTTCCGGATGCTCATTGACCTTGCCGACACGTTCAAGCTCTTCCTTGCCAGTCCTTCCGGAAACCGGTACACCCCCTGGTGGAGCCCCGGGGGGCTTTACCGCATCATGCAAACGCTTCGCTTCATGTCCCTGCACTACCCGATCAACCCCGACAAGGTTTTTCTTGCAGGTGTCTCCGACGGAGCAACCGGCTGTTATGCCGCAGCCAACACGATCCCGGCGCCGTTTGCAGGATTTATCGCGGTTTCGGGATTCGGAGGCATGCTTCCCATGGTCGGTATGCCGCTGGAACCGGGCAACCTCAGGGGCAGACCGATCTATAATGTCAATGCGGGGCACGATCGCATCTACCCGATTGAAACAGTCACCGAATTTGTCAAAGCCCTCCAGGATGAGGAGGTGCCGGTTATTTCCAAAGTCTATCCCGACGAGCTCCACGGGTTCGACTACCGGGCAAAGGAAATGGGCACCATCGCCGGTTTCCTGCGCACATGGTCGCTACCGGCGCCGCGGCGCATTGCATGGACCTTTGTCGACGGGTTTCCCAATTGCCCGGATGCGATTCTTGACTACACTGCGACATCCCGGGAGGCGCAGCTCACAGCCTTCTGGTCCCGCGATTCCCTTTCGCTTCGCTGGAACGGTCTCGATGCGGTTACCTTGTGCCTTCCCGCTTCGGGTTCCTCGCCGAAAATGGTGTGTACCCTTCTTTCAAGTGATGGGAAGACCAAAATCTGCAAAGCCGGTAAGCTTTCATGGCTCGAATCCCTGGACCTCATGGTCCGGGAGGGATTTCCAGGGTTTCGGCAGACGAATGTGTTCCGGATAAAATTGTAGCTTTTGGTGATTTAAGAGCATTTGGCGGGGGAACCATTTTTATAGTTCCCCCACCAAAGTCTTTCAAATTAAGCCTTACTCCCTTAAAATTCTTATTAAACCTGCCCCGGGCGTATCCTATTTTTACAGAACTTTAATTTTTAATGCTCAACCTGAGGAGTCTTAGAATGGGAACCATCGATACCAGCGAATTCCGGAAAAAGGCCAAGATCATATTCGAAGGCCAGCCGTGGATTATCGTTGAAAATGACTTTGTGAAGCCCGGTAAGGGGCAGGCCTTCAACCGGACGAAGATAAAGAATCTGCTGACGGGCCGGGTGCTCGACAAGACATTCAAGTCCGGCGAAAGTTTCGAAGAGGCCGACATTTCGACCGTAAGCATGCAGTACCTCTACAGTGACGGTACCCGCTACTCCTTCATGAACACCCAAAATTACGAGCAGATCGAAATTTCAGGCGAGGTCATGGACGATGCCAAAGATTGGATCCTGGAAAATGCAGTTTGCGAAGTCATGTTCTGGGGCGAAAAGGTGATTGGTGTCGTTCCACCTACTTTTGTCGACCTGATCGTCACCTATACCGAACCAGCGGTTCGCGGCGATACTGCAAATAATGTCACGAAAAAAGCCAAACTCGAAACCGGGGCAGAGGTCAACGTTCCCTTCTTCATCGAGTCCGGCATGAAGCTGAAAATCGATACCCGTACCGGCGAGTACCTGCAACGGTCGACATAATCATCCGCAGGGGTTCAAGATTTTGAACCCCTGCACCATCGTACCGCATACCCATGCCTTCTGAATTTGGTCCTACCATGTCCTGGAGCACCGCTCAAAAGCGTGCGGCTATCCTGAATCGTATTCGCGATTTTTTCGCTTCGAGAAACATCATCGAAGTCGAAACGCCGATACTTTCGGCCGCATGCTCCATTGACTGTCATCTTCGACATTTTTTCCGCGGAGTACTCACCGGTGCCCGGGACTCCGGGTTTTAAGCGAGAAAAAGTGTACCACCGCACGTCGCCGGAGTTCCATATGAAGCGGCTTCTGGCCGCAGGCTATGGCGATATTTACCAGATCGGGAAAGTTTTCCGTAACAGCGAGCTGGGGCGGATCCATAACCCTGAATTCACCATGCTCGAGTGGTATAGAATTGGTTGGGGTATGGAGGCGCTCATCGGCGAAACGATCGACTTCTTAATCGAAGTCCTCGGTGCGAAAAAAATCCTCAAGACAACCTATGCCGATGCCTTCAAGGCAACGGGAATCGATCCCCTGAACACCTCGGTTGAGGAGGTGATCGCCGTGTGCGCCTCCCGGAACCTTGCGGTTCCGCCCTTTGCTACTTTGACCGATGCTTTGCAATTCGTTATGGCAACCATCGTGGAGCCTTCACTGCCCCCGGATGTCATAACCGCGATTTCCCTGTTCCCGGCCGATCAGGCGGTATTGGCGGTTATCGACGAAAACGATCCCCGCACCGCGAAGCGCTTCGAAGTGTACTATGGCTCCATTGAACTGGCAAACGGGTTTGAGGAGCTCGCAGACAGGCATGAAAACGAACTTCGGCAGCGTGAGGAAAATGCCCAGCGGCTAAGCCTTGGCAAGGAAGAGCTTCCCCTGGACCGCCGGTTCCTTGCAGCTCTCGAAGCCGGCCTCCCTCCCTGTTCAGGGGTGGCGCTCGGGCTCGACCGGCTCATCATGCTTGCTTCTGGTGAGGAGGTACTCGGGTCGGTGCTGACATTTGCGTGGGAACGGTCTTAGTTCCGCGGAAATATCTAAGAGACAATCGGCAGGAATTCCCTGGGGAGGCGCGATTCCACCTCCGTGCGTTTTCCGTTGAGCCCGGTAAACACCAATCTCCTTGCATGCAAAAGGAGTCGGGGATAATTCTTCTGGAGATTTTTGTCCCCGTACAGGGAGTCCCCGACAATCGGATGGCCCTTATAGTAACAGTGCACCCTGATCTGGTGCCTGCGTCCGGTAATGGGATAGGCCTCGATGAAGGTGTGACCGGCGAGTCGCTTGATAACCTTGAAATCGGTGAGACTGGGCTTACCCCGCACCTCATCGACTCCCATTCTTCCCGAGCCGTATACCCTGATCGGCGCCTCGATAGTCCCCTCTTCCTCCACGACGATGCCGTGAACGACTGCAGCATAGGTTTTTTCGATGAGCCGGTCGCTGAAGAGTTTGTTCATATATCTATGAGATTCGGGGTTTTTTGCATAAAGCAATATTCCGCTTGCGTCTTTGTCAAGCCGGTGGACGATCAGGAGTTTGCGCCGCAACTGACGCTCCATGAGGGACATGACACAGTCGATTGAGCAGTCGCGTTCCGGAATAGACGCCAGGCCGGCGGGCTTATCCACCACCACAATATGGCGGTCTTCATAAAGAATTGGAATCATTACCAAAGAAAATACTTCAGCCCCCGGCAATGCGAGATTTCAAAATGGATTTCCCTCGCCACCGGAGTATTTTTTATGAACTAAACTAAGCAGGACCCCTGGATGCTTCCTGCGTTGCGCGACCGGTACCGGCGAACGGTATCTTTCCTGAGCTTTGACGGACTTCGCTCGTCCGAACCGGGTCGAAGGTCGAAAAAGCGGTTCTTCTATAACCTTAACTACCTTTCCATAGAGGCCTCATGAAGGAAAAATTGATCATCATCGGGTCCGGCCCTGCCGGATTAACCGCGGCGATTTACGCTGCACGGGCCAACCTCGAACCGTTCCTCTTCGAGGGGTTCCAGGCGGGGGGCATACCGGGCGGGCAGCTCATGATTACCACGGTAATTGAAAATTTTCCGGGTTTTCCCGACGGGATCACGGGACCCGACCTCATGATGAACATGCGGGAACAGGCGCTGCGGCACGGAGCCCGCATGATCGTCGACGACGTTCTGGAGGCCGATTGCACCGCAAGGCCATTTTCGCTTCTTTCAGCGAATGGCGAGAAGTTTCAGGCCGATGCGCTCATCGTCGCCTCAGGTGCTATAGCTCGGCGGCTTCCGCTCGATTCGGAGATGCGGCTGTGGGGTCACGGAATTTCCGCCTGCGCGACCTGCGACGGAGCACTGCCTGTTTTTCGCAACCGGGAGCTTGCCGTCATCGGCGGCGGCGACACGGCAATTGAGGAAGCCCTGCACCTTACCCAGTTTGCCTCAAAGGTGTATCTTATTCACCGGAGAGAAGAATTGCGCGCCACGCGCATAATGCAGAAACGGGCGAATAACAATCCCAAGATAGAGATCCTCTGGAATAAGGTTGTTGAGGATTTCATCGGCGATAAGGTCCTGAGTTGCCTGACGCTTCGTGATACCATTACCGGGAATACCTCCTCCCTCCCGGTGGCCGGAGCGTTTGAGGCGATAGGCCATGTTCCGAATACCGCTTTTCTCAAAGGGGACATTAAGACTAACAGCCTGGGGTACATCGTAACCACGCCGGGTTCAACGACAACAAGCGTTGCCGGAGTCTTTGCAGCAGGGGATGTTCAGGACCACAAATACCGGCAGGCGGTAACTGCTGCGGGTACGGGGTGCATGGCGGCGAAGGAGGCGGAAATGTGGCTCAGGGATCAGGGACTTGAAGGATAAACAATAAGGAAAAAGGAATGTAACTACTTTGGTAGAAAAAACTCTGGAAGGGCATGAAAAGCAGAACCGGCCATACAACATAATTTGATTTTTCAAATAAACAACCTGCGTAACAAAAGAATATTTTGGGCAAAGTCTATTACAATCTTCCGGCTTTTTTTAAAGCGGGATTTTATTGATTGACTTTATTGACCCAAAGGATCAAAAGACACTGAGGATTACCAGGTAAGAGGAACTTCGACGACACAGAGGGGGCAGCGGAATACCGGCATTCTTTGCGGCCGGGATTCCGTGAGGGGGAGTCTTCCCCCCTTAAAATTCCCGTATCTTTTGATTATTCATTATTCTACGTACTTATCCTCACCATTGATTATCAGCTCAAGAAACTCATCGGCCGTCTCCGCGGCAATGAGCTTCTTCCGCATGTTCTCGTAGGACATGATGCGGGAGAGTGCAGAGAGGATGTGCGTATGCTCCGCCGAAGCGTTGGCAGGAGAGAGGATCATGAAGATGAGATGCACCGGCTGCTCGTCGATGGAGTTGAAATCGATGCCGTTTATCGATTGACCGGCGATGAGGTAGATATGCCCGACCGTGTCGACACGGGCATGGGGGATAGCGATGCCGAAGCCGATGCCGGTCGACATGTCGGTTTCGCGTTCGAGAATTTTGCGGGCAATCCCGGCGCCGTCGGAGAGATTGTAAATCGACGCCATATAGTGGGCCATCTGGGAAAGGATCTCTTTTTTGTCGGAGCTTTCCAGACCTATGAGAATGCTGTTCTTCTGCAGAAGATCCCTGATTTTCACGTCGTGTCATCCCCGGAATCGAGATCCCGACGCTGCCTGCTCCGGCGCAGTTCACGACGCTGGAGTGTGACTCCGACCCGTCCCACAAGATAAATCACAATTCCGGCGCAGGTTGTTCCAAATGCCAGGCGGTCCAGCAGAGGATTGCCGTTTTTCATCTTGATATAGCAAACAATTCCAACGGCACTGACGGCGAATCCCGCAAGCATGATTTTCAGGCCCGATGCAAGAAAAAAACTCTTAATTTTTTCCAACAACCTCAACCCCTCGCGCCAAAGACGAGCCCCACTTCCTGACCGGGTCTCCTGAAGATCGGTAGAAAATATGGTATTTGACCTGAAGCCGGTTCAAATCAGGGCTACCTGCCGTAATAGTTCCGGTACCAGCCAACGAAGGCAGCGACTCCCCGATCGATATTGGTCTCAGGATTGTAGCCAATTGCTTTCAGCCGGCTTATATCCGCCACCGTATCGACGACATCTCCCGCCTGCAGCGGCAGAAATCGGATTTCTGCCTTTTTCCCGCAATTTTTCTCTATCTCCGCAATGAAATCCATGAGGTTTTCAGCCCGGTCATTGCCGACATTAAAAATTTCGCCGGGAGCCGACCGATCCAGCACGCCGAGCGTTCCGGCGACAATATCATCGATGTAGGTAAAATTGCGGCGCATCCGGCCATTGTTATAGACATCGATCGGCTCGTCCGCAAGAATTGCCCTGGTAAATTTAAAGAGGGCCATGTCCGGACGCCCCCAGGGACCGTAAACGGTGAAATAACGCAATCCCGTGGCACTAATTCCATATAAATGATTATAGCATTTGGCAACCAGCTCATTGGCTTTTTTCGTAGCAGCGTAAAGCGAAAGCGGGCTGTCGGTCGGGTCATCTTCCGAAAACGGCAGCTTGGTATTCGCACCGTAGACCGACGATGACGAGGCGTACACAAAATTTTGGGGACGGTACTTCCGTACCAGTTCGATGATGTTCAAAAAACCTTCGCTATTCGACCTCTGGTAACTCCAGGGATCGGTAAGCGAGTGCCGGACCCCCGCCTGAGCCGCGAGATGGCAGACGCGGTCGATAGAGAAACGCCGGAAGATGGCATCCATCCCGGCCAAATCGCAAATATCAACTTTTTCGAATAAAAAGCGATTTTCGTTTTTAAGCTCGGCGAGACGCGCCTCCTTAAGTGCCGGATCATAATAGGAGTTCAGGTTATCGATCCCGATAACTTCGTCTCCGCGATCGCACAGTTTTCTTGCAACATGAAATCCTATGAATCCGGCTGCTCCGGTAACAAGAATCATGGAATGCTCCTTTGGGCCTTTAATGGATTAAAATACTAATCCTTCGGATATATAATCGAAATCATGGCACACACGCCTGTTCAATCTCCGATGCCCGAGTTTGCATGCCCCCGAAATCCGAAGCAAATTATATTTTGGAGACTAACTTCGCGCCGGTGTCCGGTGCCGAAAGCGCAGGGGGAGGCCGTATTTCACTGATTCTTGAATCGCTCAGGAGCCATATTGCCGCCGCAAAATCGGTTGAGGCGCTGGAAGGAGCCATCCTTGCCGCCGCCGACCGGATCACGGAAACGCTCAAGAGCGGGGGCAAAATCCTGCTTCTGGGCAATGGCGGCAGTGCTGCCGATGCCCAGCATATTGCCGCCGAGCTTGTCGGCAGGTTCAAGATGGAACGGCGTGGACTCGCGGCCATTGCCCTTACCACCGACACCTCCATCCTGACCTCCATTGCAAACGACTATGGCGCGGGCAGGATTTTTTCCCGCCAGGTCGAGGCACTTGGACGGAAGGAGGACTGCGTTATCGGCATTTCAACTTCCGGTAAGAGCGCCAATCTTACCGAGGCCCTGAGGGTCGCGCATGCAATCGGATGCACCACTATCGGTCTTCTCGGGTGCGGCGGCGGCAGTATGGCGCCGCTTTGCGACCTCCGGATAGTCGTCGATTCAAACGATACGCCCCGGATTCAGGAATGTCAGATTTTAATCGGCCACATCATCTGCGACCTGGTGGAACGGGGAGTAGTTGACCATGCTCCTTGATTTCTCCGGCCGGCCGATTCTCGTGATCGGCGATTGCATGCTGGACCGTTACTATTTCGGATCGGTCAGCCGGATTTCACCCGAGGCACCCGTACCAATTGTAAAGGTTTCGGAAACGCGCGATACCCTCGGCGGTGCGGGAAATGTCGCCAGCAACTGCGCTCACCTCGGAGCGCCGGTAACGCTCCTCGGCCTTCTGGGAAACGACGACTTCGGCGCAGTTTTCAAGCGCCTTTGCGCCCGGAACAATGTCGACCTGGTTCCCATGGTATCGACGGGCAGGACGATTGCAAAAACCAGGGTCATCGGCGAGCATCAACAGATCGTGAGAATCGATTTCGAAGAGGATGCCTTTCCAGCCCGTGAAGGAGCTTCCGTCTTAAAAAAGGCCCTGCGGTATCTCGATAAAGCAGGCGTCGTCGTGCTTTCCGATTATGGAAAGGGCACCTGTACCGCCGAACTTTGCGCAAGTATCATCCGGGAAACCCGCAAACGAAATGTTCCGGTTATTGTGGATCCCAAGGGGACCGCCTGGGATAAATACCGGGGCGCCTCAATAGTGACGCCTAACGTAAAAGAACTCGGAGAAATAGCCGGCGTGCCGCTCGGCAACGATGATGTCACTATAGCGGAAACAGCGGCGGAAATCCGTACGCGGTTCTCTCTCGGAGCACTCCTGGTAACAAGATCAGAAAAAGGAATGACCCTGGTCGATAAAAAGTCCGTTCAGCACTATCCTACACTGGCACGTGAGGTTTTCGATGTTTCAGGGGCCGGGGACACCGTTGTGGCAACGCTGGCCGCAGGGCTCGCAAGCGGCTACGGTCTTGGCGATTCGGTAACCCTTGCAAACAGGGCGGCCGGCATCGTCGTTGCAAAAATCGGCACTGTGCCTGTCGAGCTTGCCGAGCTCCGGGCGGCAATTGACAAGAATTATAATGCAAAGTTGCTTACCCCTGCGGAGCTTGCACGAAAGTGTGCTGAAGCGCGAAAATCGGGCAGAACCATAGTATTTACAAACGGTTGCTTTGATATACTCCACCGGGGCCATGTCCATCTCTTTCGAGAAGCAAAAAAACTCGGGGCCATGCTGGTTGTGGCGATCAACAGCGACGCATCCATTGCACGGATCCGGCGTGGCGGGGTTCCCATCAATCCCGAGGGAGACCGGGCGCACCTGATTGCCGCCATCGACGGAGTCGACTATATTACTCTCTTCGATCAAGTCACACCCCTCTCTCTCATCCGCCGGATAAAACCGGATGTCATTGTCAAGGGTGGAAATTATCGCGAGCAGGAGGTACTAGGCAGGGAGCATGCCGGGAAAACCGCGATTATTCCGCAGCTCAAAGGTTATTCAAGCGGTGAAATTATCCGCAAAATCGGAGGGAAGGCCTGAGCCCCGACATACATGCAAACGCTGTATCGGCACCACGGTTCATCCGGACAAACAGGTTATAGAACAGGGAAATTAATGGAAAAGAATGAAAGCGCCGTCGTCATCGGCAGTGATCACGCGGGGTGGGAGCTTAAGGAAGCGGTGAAGATCTGGCTTCTGAATAAAAAATTTCAGGTCGCCGATGTCAGCGAACCGGCGTTGAATTCGGAAGACGACTATCCGAAATATGCCTTCAGGGTTGCCGGAGCCGTTGCCGACCGGAGCTTTGCCCGCGGCATTGTCTTTTGCGGCACCGGCATCGGCGCTTCGATCGCGGCAAACCGGGTAAAGGGTGCGCGTGCAGCCCTCTGCCTGACCGAAGAAATGGCAGCGCTTTCCAGAAGGCACAACGATGCAAATGTGCTGGTCCTGGGAGGTCGCCTCACCGCACCGGAAAAAGCCTATGCCATTGTCGAAGCCTGGCTTTCGACCGGCTTTGAAGGCGGCCGCCATGAACGACGCGTCCGTCTTCTTGACGATTTAAAATAACCATGACGCCTGGAAAATCAAAAAAATCAACCGACCGGGCGCCTGCCGCCCATTCCGCTCCGGCTAAGGCTCCCCGTGCCTCCTGGGATGAATATTTCATGAGGATAGCGATCCAGGCCGCCGCCCGTTCCACCTGCGACCGGAAGCATGTCGGAGCGGTTATCGTTCGCGACAAGACCATCCTTTCTACCGGATATAACGGCAGCATTCGGGGGCTGCCCCACTGCGACGATGTCGGTCATATGCTTGAAAACGGGCACTGCATCGCGACCGTTCATGCAGAGGCCAATGCCATTATCCAGGCAGCCAAACACGGCACGGCAATCGGCGGCGCCGATATCTATGTCACTGCCTCCCCCTGCTGGAATTGCTTCCAGCTTATCGCCAATAGCGGCATCAGGCGAATTCTGTATCTAGAATTCTACCGCGACGAGAAAATTCTTTCCATCGCTCCTCAGGCAGGCATCGAGCTCCTGAAAGTTTCAATAACGCCGGACTGATCGTTCATTTGCACTCAGTCCTATAGAGCGCCTGTAAAAAGCCGGATTTCCGGAGCAGCGCCACACCCTCCCTGATGGATTTTCGCACCTTATCCTTTTGCACATTCATGCTGCGGCTTATTTCATGAATTCGAAGGGGTACTCCCTGGCCTAGCCCGAAGTAGCGCCTGATAATTTCCCGATCCTGACCATTTTTGATAACGCAAAGTGCACGGCCCACAGCGGCGGAAAATGATTCCTGCTCCAGTTCCTCGGATTCCAGGCACTCCCCTGCAAGCTCGTCCGGGCCCACCCGGTTTTCCTGCAGGGCATCGGCATCGATGGCGCGGGATATGATTTCCCCTGGAATTCCGGAGGTCCGTGAAAACTCCTTAACCTGAGCATTCGTTATTCTTCCGGGGAGAGGATGACTTGACAGCAGGCATCGCAACTGCACCAACAGCTTATAGGCAACCCATCGCGGAAGACGAACCGTCCGCGAATGGTCGGCGGCTTCGACCAACATCATTTTTCGAATTCGCCAGACTGCGTACGAAATGAACCTGCACTCCTCCTTGTCGCTGTAATCCCCCGCCGCACCAACGAGCGCTTCATTGCCGGCGGCAATCAAGTCCGCAAGCGGGAGTCGCACGGATCGGCTGAGCCGGGCAATTCCTACCACAAACCGCAGGTTGGCATTTATTAATAGTTTAACCGCAGTCGCATCGCCGGCGCGAATGCGCCGCGCCAATTCCAGTTCCTCTTGTTTTGTTATCGGCTCATACTTTTTAAGGGATATTTCCCTCAGATAGCACTGCAAGGCATCCATATTGGTATCCTTTCGTTAAGAGGTGGGCCATGCTCCCGGCCATTGCACCGATTGATGCGGTTACCGCCATTAGCGGTTTTTCCCCGCTATTAGTGTGATTA
>CAWDOZ010000179.1:0-14591 GCA_963803935.1 uncultured Fibrobacterota bacterium
GAATTGCCGACATTGCATTATTTCGATTCCATGTTTGTCATATGCGGTGCCATCATTTTAGCATTTTCTGGAATGACCTCTGCGGAAAATTCTTGCGATTCGATCAGAGATTCCAACCATACTTTCGAAGGTAAGGCGGCGTTATCTATTCCTCCGGGTACAGATTCGCCGCAGCCCAGGCCTTCACCGCTTGAAAAAGATTTGTTCTTTTCGACCTGGTGGGGAAATCATGCGGCATTTGTTGCAGACTTTGCAACGACCGGAATGATAATCAGGGGCGGCGGCATCGAATGCGACCCCGTTTTCACGGCGTTCGGCGACAGAAATCTATCAGGAGTTATCGGTTCGGCAATCGTATTCCACGCAGCGGAATCATTTCTTTCGTTTGAGCTGTTTAAACTGGCGCAAAAACGGCATGGCGCATGGCGCTTTGTTTTAAGCACGGCGGCCACCGGAATAAATGCTTATCTCCTCGGTGTTCACACTGCCGGCACCATAAACAATGTTAATCAATATAATACCATGAAAAAGTAGCACATCGCGACCTGCAGGATTCCATTCGAAAGAATATCCATTACATCATTTCACTCGGCCAGATGCGCAGAGCTGCCATCAATCAGCTTATTGGTACACAAATTGCTTTATTTAACCAAGTGTGTTTCCTTAAAAACCTGCACCGGTAATTTGACTCCAGACTCAGCATTTTTTAAATTAGTATCGGGACAGGTTTCCGTAAATCTTCCTGCCCTGAGGAAGCCCCGGCCAACCACCTTTCAAGGAAGGAGAATGCCATGCCTTTCAATTCCAATACCCTGCAGGCGGCAGTGATTGCGGCGCTCTTTGCCGTCACCGTGTCATTCGGACAGCCGACGCTTTCAACCCCCGTAAACGGCGCTGCCAATCAGCCGCTTTCGGAAACCGTCACCTGGAACGCGCTGAGCGGCGCTTCGAGCTATATGCTGCAGGTCGACGTCAGCACTACCTTTTCCGCGCCGCTTTTAAGCGAGAGCGGGCTTTCGGCTACATCAGAGCTCATTACCGGACTATCGGCCGGGATGATAACCTACTACTGGCGAGTCAATGCGACGATCGGGTCCGTAGTCGGTGCATGGTCGGCCGTATGGAGTTTTTCAACGGTCCCGAACGCGCCGGCCATGCCGACGCTGAATACTCCGGCAAACGGCGGAACGGCGCAATCGACCCTGGGTTGGAATCCGGTTTCCGGGGCAACCTCCTATACGCTGCAAATCTCAGGTTCCTCCACCTTCTCAAATTTTATTTTCAACCAGAGCGGAATTTCAACAGCATCGGAATCGGTCGTCGGAGGCTATGCGGCTTCGTCAACTTATTACTGGCGTGTAAATGCCTTGAATGCGGGTGGAACGAGCGCATGGTCAAGCGTATGGAGCTTTACGACGTCGGTTATACCCACCCTGTCCTCCCCGGCCAACGGTGCAGTGAATCAACCGGTATCGCTCACGCTCACCTGGAATTCCATGGCAAATGCCGGATCCTATACGATAGATATATTCACCACTTCCGATTTGTCCACATCATTCGGGCAAGGGTCAAGTACCACCACGCAATTTGTCCCCAATACTTTCGCTTATTCCACGACGTACTACTGGGAAGTAAATTCGGCAGCCTCCAACGGGGTCTGGTCGAGTGCCTGGCACTTTACCACTGCCGGTCCGCCGCCGGCCGCCCCCGTTCTCTCCCTGCCCGCAAATAACACCGGCAACCTGGGAACCTCGGTGACGCTCACCTGGAACACCGCGGCAACCGCAACATCGTATGCAGTGCAGCTTTCTACATCCGCAACGTTCGCGAATTTTGTCGTTAACAAAACAGGCATTACCACCCTGACCTCCGTGACGAACGGTCTTGCGCTCAACACCACCTATTACTGGCAGGCGAACGCAACCAATATCGGCGGAACCAGCGCATGGTCGGGCGTCTGGAGTTTTTCGACGGTAAACGGGATTCCAGGCGCGCCAACGCTCCTGTCGCCTACCAATTCCGCAATTACCTCCCTGAAACCGACCTTCTCCTGGGGCCTGGTAATCGACGCCTCCTCATACGGTTTGCAGATCTCGAATGTAAGCAATTTTGCAACCACGGTTTTCGGCCAGACCGGCCTCGCTTCGAATACTCTGAAGGATAGCCTCGCCTCGGGTATTTATTACTGGCGTGTCAATGCTACCAATGCGGGCGGCACCGGCGCCTGGTCGGGTGCCTGGCTCTTTGCCGCAGCGCCGGTTTCGGTGCTCTCAGCAACCGATAAGTCGGTCCTTCCCTCGGCTCGGATGGAAAATGGGATGCTGACGTATGGCCTTGACCGGCAGTCGCCGGTCGCCATCTCGATCTATACTGTCAGCGGCAGAAAGATTCCGCTTCTCGATCAAGTGCAATCCGCAGGGAGCTACCGGATTTCGCTTAAGGGGCTTAAACTCTCAAACGGCCTGTATATCGTTCGATTCAAAGCCGGGGATTTGGAAAGGGAACTGGCGGTGCCGCTGACGCCATAAGGCAAGTATGGAAATTTTTCAGCGGGAACCCTTTTCCGGCTGTCGCCTTTCAGGGGCGGCAGCCGGTTTTTTATTATGAGTAGTTTATGCCTCATCATGGGAACCCAAGCTTAAGAAAAAGTCCTTTGACCGGGAATCTATTTACCTGGTTTCCTCACAGCCAGCTTTTTTTAATCCACGTTATCCCACCACATCTTTATTAAGTCCAGCACCGCACTTTTTAATAATCATACCGACATTTCCCCCGAATCCCCTCATTATGGCTTAAAATTTGCTTAAATTTTTACTCTATGGTGTTATGCGGATCCTGCTCAAAGCGGGTCTATGGACACATTTATCACAGGAGGTGGGGTATGCGCAAGGCGGCAATTGTATTGTGCATTTGTGCAGGAGTGCTGTTCGTGACCTGCAGCAAGAGCAGTAACCCTGCAGGAGGAGGAGGAGGAGGAAATAACGGAACTGTCGTGTATACCTATACGACCTCGGGGGACAGCGTCTACATCAAAAGGCCGAGCGGATACGATTCGATTACCGCATATTCGTATTGCAACGGCTCAACCCTCGTTACGGGTTACGATACTTCAAGCGGCCCGCCTCCTAGCGTATATTACAATATTTCCGGTTCAACCCTGACATTGCGCTACTGCCAGAACGGGTGCGACACAGGGGTTTTCACCAGGACCGGCTCAGGCACCGGGCTTCCGGGAACCTGGTATATGACCGGAACACAATCGCAGTACTTTCCGGAAACCCTTATAATTTCCTCCAATACCATTGCAACGCCCAATGGAAAAACCAACTCCGAGTGCTGGTCGGATCTTTTTCTGCAGGATGAATGGCCGTTATATAGTACGGTCTTCAAGGGATCGATAGATTCGGTCTCCTGCAGTGAAATAAAGATAACCGGCACAACATCGGGCGAGCAGGTGACCATTACCTGGAACAGCTCCTCCGGCAATCTGACGTATACGAGTTCGGTCAGCTCCCATGCCCAGTACACTTATTACGCGAATGCGACAACGTGTCCGGACACTGATACGCCATCCTGGTGGGCATCATTCCTGGCTGCAAATCTCGTTTCTACGGCCAAGAAAATTGAAATTCCTTCCACCCCGCCGGTCAGAAGACATGTGACGAGATCGCTATTTTGGTAAGGCAATTAAGCGAGGGCCTGGTATTACTCAAATAGGGGGAACCGCTGGAGCGGTTCCCCCACGTAAATAACAGTTTTTTTTTACAATCGACTCTTCAAGAATCCGGCCGCGGCCCGATAGATCGATCCCCCCCATTGGGCCAGGGATCCGAAGAAGAGGCCCGCAATGCCTGCGCTGGCTCCACCCACCGGACAGCCGGCTTTCCCGCAGAACGGGCAGGCAGCGCTTATTGAAAAAAGCCCCGCGAATCCGATGAACCAGCCCGAAAACCTGAGCCCCTGGCCCAGGAGCCTTGTTGCGAGTGCAGGCTTCTTTTTATGGGAGCAACAATCAGGCGAATCGCAGCATTCCGTGGGAAGATGGTTTGAGGAAATACTCATAAAGGGAACTGTCCAGGTCAAATTTTATTTATAGCAAGCTTCCGTACGGATTACGGTTTCAATCGATTGATTATTTATCTCTTAAGGGTGAGGCTTATTTTAAAGATACGATATTTGTCTGGAAAAAGCATCTGGAATAAAAGGGAAAGGCCCGGGGAAGAACCAAATATTCGTTAGCAGATGCAAGGAGGATTTCCAGTGTTTTTTCTACGCAATCCTGGCATTGCAGGAGCAGGCGGCGTACAGGACGGTGGTTTACCGGCCGGGAAAAAGCGAGGGGGAAGCCGCATAGCAGCTTCCCCCTCCAATGGCCTTAAAGGCATAAAGATTTCATCTTAGTAGATCAGCACCTTATTTCTATAGCTCCCACTCCTGCCTGATCCCACCCCTGCTCCCTTGATCCGCATGTCCAGAAGGTAGGTGCCGGAAGGAATTCCGCCCCTCGGACGCATCGCGACCGACTGCACGCCCTCTCCGTGCAGATCGCTGCCGGCCAGGAGAGCCGACCAGACGGCTGCTCCTTTAAGATCGCTGAGGGAAAATTCAATTTCATGTATCAACCCGGCTGACGGAACAGAGAAGAGCAGAGCTCCATTACGCACATGGACGTTGGTAACGATGGAAGAAACCTGATTTCCGGCAAAGACGCTTTTGACCGGGGTTGCACCCAGAATTCTGAACGTATTGAGTGAGCTTGCCGGAAGGGAGGCGGCAATTTTCGTGTTTCCCAGTTTAACCGTGAGAGCATAGGCACCGGTGGCTTCATTGCTGGCCATGAGAATGATGGAACCATCCGGATTGAGGTATGCCGATGTCGATCCCTTGTAGGAAGCGTCGCTGTTGTTCAGTTTGATCCGGCGCGCATTCTGCTTTATGTAATACAACCACTGCCTGGCGGCATAATATTCAGCCTGGTAGGTGATCGTTTTTTTAGTCGTGTCTACCGTAATCATGGTGGCCTGCCCACCCGGCCAGTTCCAGCCGCTTTCGCGCGTCTGGTCAAGAACCATGTTCCATTCGCTGTAAACTGACGCGCCGCCGTTCAGGAACGAAGCAAGCAAGTCGAACTCCTCAACGCCGCCGGCCCAGTTATCGGCGTGGCAGCAGTCGGTTTCCGTTTCATAAATAGTAACCTTGGGATAAGTCCTCGCTATGGGCTCCCAGCCCAACTCGGTATGTTGAAGGCCGAACAAGGCAATATGGTTTGCAATGGCCGTATCGGCCATGGGCGTTATAATCCAGTTCAGGGAATCCCCGCAGCAGTAGGTTCCAAGCATCAGCTTGACATTGACAGTGTCCCGCAGGAACCTCGGAATAAGGTAGTTCTGGTAAAAGTTCATGAACTGGGTATTCGACCACACACAGCTCGGATAATTCTGGCCCGCCCCCTGGGTCGGTTCGTTCTGCGCCGTCAGCGCCGATATGGTGATTCCCTTTGCCTTGAATGCTCTCACCGCCTTTTCGAGATACAGGGAATAAGCATCCAGCGTCTGGGTGTCCTGCTTCAGGGTTCCGGCCCCGGAGTAGGTCCCCGTCGTTTTCATCCACTCCGGGGGCGTCCACGGCGAACCCCAGACCACCAGGTTCGGCTGGTAAACCATGCCGGCTTTGATAAAGGGTATTATCCTGGTCGAATCGTGGGTGAGATTGAAATGGGTCATCGCGTAATCGCCGGAGCTATCGTCAAGCGAATAGTAACCATCCGCAAAGTCGCTGGCCCCTATCGGCAACCTGCAATCATTAAAATTGCACCCTGAAGTGTCGAACAGGGCGCGGATCACCGAATCCTGTTGCAATGCACTCACCTTGGTCATCGCATCCCAGCCCTTATCGCTGAAACAGCCGCCGAAACCCTGGATAGTCTGGTAGAGGGTGTCGGGGAAAAGCTCGATGTAATTGGTGGTGGCCGCCCAGGCCGTGGAGGCCCGCGATCCGCTGTCGACCCAGGGAACGGCGCTCGTCGTTATTCGCCAGGAAGCGGTCTGGGCAAAGAGTGAATCCTGTGAAATTACGAGCGACAACAAAATTGATGCAACAAAATAAATTTTTCCGCCCTTCATGACTGCACCCCTCCTTTTTGTAGTTCTCACTACAAAATACTAATTCTGCATTGAACAGGATAGATTAATTTTCTAAACTTCTCATCAACAAGATGTAAATACCTGTCTATACTGATATGCAGCAGCTATCATCGAGAATTTCATAAGCATTATTGAGTTTTACCGCTTGAATACCCGCGGACCGATTGATTATTTTCATCTTTTCATCTTTGAAATGGTTAATAACCAGATTGCAATTAATTTTCTGACCTTTACTTTGCATATACCCTGCAGGCATATGCGGAACGAACGCTTGGAAACAGGAGCAATAATGAAAAATCAATGGTTGTTTGCAGGGGTGACCCTGGCAGCGGTCCTTATGGCCGGATGCAGCAAGAGTCCAACTTCGCCGTCGGTTCCCTCATCCCCGATGCTTGTTTCGCCGGCGAACGGAGCGAGCCTGCAGCCGATCGGACCGACCTTGAAGTGGAGTGCATCTGCCGGAGCCCTGTCATATACCGTCCAGATTGCAAGCGCCGCCGGCTTTACAACAACAATCCTCGATCAAACGGGCGTGACCTCCACGCAAACCGCCATCTCCGGCCTCTCCGGCGCGGTGACGTATTACTGGCGGACAAATGCCGAAGACAAAACCGGTGCAGGCATCTGGTCCGAGGTATGGAGCTTTACCACATCAGCCTCATTTCCCACCATGCTTAACATTCCGGCAGGCACGTTCCGGATGGGCGGCAGCGATTCAGGCGGCGAAGTTACCGACGGTCTTCCGGTTCATACCGTGACCCTCAGCGCATTTGCGATGTCCAGGACCTTGATAACGCAGCAGCAATACCTTGCTGTAATGGATACCAACCCGTCCTATTACGATTCAGGATCCAGCTGGCCGGTTGACCAGGTAAACTGGTTCGATGCAGCCTTGTTCTGCAATAAATTGAGCAAAATGGCGGGTCTGGATACCGTTTACTCCTACAACGGCTATGCCGGTTTTCCCGTTGACACATTCGGCTCGGTGGTTATCGATTATTCCAGAGACGGGTACCGTTTGCCGACCGAGGCGGAGTACGAATACGCGTATCGCGCCGGAACGACAACGGACTTTTACTGGGGCAGGAATTATCCCCCGGAAACAACCGGCGATACCCTGGCAATAGACTCCAATGCGATCTGGTTTGCAGATGATACAATAAACAGCACCTTCCCGGTCGCCTTAAAGAAGCCGAATGCGTTCGGGCTGTACGATATGGCCGGGGATGTTTTTGAATGGTGCAATGACTGGTACGCGGGTTATTCCTCGGCGGCACAAACCAACCCGACCGGCCCCGCCATTTCCACCGGAGAACGGGTACAGCGCGGAGGCCTTTTCGGTCGCTTTGCAAGCGGCTATGCCATTACGTACATCCTGTGCTCCTGGTGCCGTAACAGCGATAACCCGGCCGATTATCAAACAACGGTGGGCTTCAGGGTTGTGCGCGGCGCACATTAAATGAGTTGCAAGTTGCAAGCGACAAGCATCAAGCGAATACGCGGAAACCGGGAAGCCGGTTTCCGACGGAACGTCCACCGTTGCCGGTTCCGCCGTCGGTGCGGTACAATACTTTACTATAAAGACTCCTACCGCGGCGTCGCGTCCGGCAATCCCCCGTCGACTGGAATGGTCGCACCGGTGGTCGGCGTTTTTCGCGCAAGGAAAAACAGCACCGCTGCGGCGACATGGTCTGCCGTGACTTTTGCCTTGAGCAGGTTGCGCGACCGGTAATACTCTTCGAGGCCTGCCTCGTCAGACCCCGGGCGCGCATGCGGCCGGGACCCACCGTGGCCCACAGACCCGACTTCCGGCCCTGATGCGAAAACACGGCGTCCGGCGCCACCATGTTGACCCGCACGCCTATCGGAGCGAGTTCGAGGGCGGCGATCCGGGCAAGCTGGTGCGATGCGGCCTTGGTGGCGCTGTAGGCGCCGAAGGAGGCGCCGGGCGCAAAGACGTTCTTCGTCGAAATGAGCACGATATCCCCGCCGATGCCCTGCAGCGTGAACAGCCGTGCCGCTTCACGAATGGTAAGCAGCGTTCCCTCCACGTTGACCCGTTCGAGTTTCCGGAAGGCATCGAGATCCATGTCGACGAGCGGTGAAACATGCGCAATCCCCGCATTTACGACAACCCCGTCGAGCCCGCCGAACCGCCGGACGATCCGCCCGAACCCCTGCGCGACCGAATCCTGATCGGTAACATCCAGGGGGGTACCGAGAACACGATCGCTGCCGAACCGGTCCGAAAACTCCTGCACTGCGGCGTCAAGCGCTGCGCCGGGAAGATCCGCGGCAGCCACCTGGCATCCCGCTTCGAAAAGCGCGGCGCAGATGCCCATGCCGATGGCGCCTGCCGCCCCAGTCACCAGGACGATCGCCCCGGAAACGGTATCGCCGGCGCCCGGTTTCATCTTTGCACGCTGGTATGCCCGGAACTCCATGTCGAACCCGTGCTCATCCGAAAGCGGTACATACTCACCGCCGGTTTCGTAAATCGTCCGCTTGACGGCAAGCCCCTGTGCCATGATATCCGCTGCCATGGCCGCATCTTCCTCGTTTTCACCGATGCAGATGCAGCCGATTCCGGGAATGAGAATGGCTTTCGGATATATCATCGCATCGTCGACCGGCGCCGCCGCGGGGTTAACCCTGCCGATAAAGGCGCGATACTCGTCGTAGTAGCGGTCCAGTGAGGCAACGATCTGGGCCCGCAGCGAAGCGGTATCGTCGAGCCGGGGATCCTCGATGAAGAGCGGGAATCGCCTTACCCTGATAAGGTAGTCCGGGGTAAGGGGCGAAGTGACGGCAATCCTGCGGCCTTCCCGTGACCCGATAAGCTCGCGGAGCGCCTCGTCTTCAAGCAGTTTGAGCACGATCTTCCTGCTGGGTGCGTCGGGATTTCCCGAGGCCGGCGAGAGCGTTCCCCGCACCACCGGGGCGATGGCGGCATAGGTCACGGCCGGCTCCCCTGCCGGTGCGCCGTGCTGCGGAAAGCTGAGAGCCCTGATTTTTTTCCCGGCGAGGCAGGTTTCGGCAAGCGACACGAATCGTATCGTTGCCGCATAGGCCTCCTTCGCGGTCTCTCCCCAGGTAACCAGGCCATGGTGCCCTATGACAAGCCCGCTGCAGCGGGCCTCCCGGCGCACGGTTTCGAGCGCCTCGATCCCGCATGCAAACCCTGCCGCGAAATAGGGCATGACGGCGACCTGCGTGCCCAGTGCTTCACTGATGCAGGCACGGGTGTCGTGACGGTTGGTGAGCGCAAGAACGGCGGCGGGGTGAGTGTGCATGATAACGGCATGCGGCAGAAGGGCATGGAGCGGCGTTTCGATGGACGGAAGCCGGGGGCCGGGGCGCAGCAGAGAGAAGCGGAAGGCATCGGCCATCGCCGCGTCGTCCCACTGCCGCGAACCGGTGATCCGCATGAGCGTATCGTAGTCAAGAACGGTAAAGTCCTTCTCAGTCGCGTCGGTCAATGCACATCCGGATGCCTTGATAAAGAGCGCAGGACGGGTATCGCCCAGGAAATCGGCCGCTGTGCCCTTGAGCGAGGTGTTGCCGCCGCCGTGCATGGCGAGGTCCGGCTCGCTGCCGAGAAGCCGGGTTGCATAGATAACCTGCGCAAACTCGGGCGCTATTGAGGAGGTTTTCGACGCAACGAATGCGGCTGCATCACCGTCCGACCATCGGTTCTTCATCGGTTCCTCCCTGCACCATCGCTCAGCCGTTTGAAGTTTTCGGCGATGAGACCGTTTTCAAAAACCGCGCTGCCGCTGACCAGGAGCGCCGGGTCCAGCGAGGCGGCTTTACCGATGGTATCTGCGGTAATGCCGCCGTCGATGGCCAGGAGCGGCGCATCCGGTCCGGTGCCTGCCATGGCGCGAAGCTTCCGGAACCGGTCGGCCGTAGCCTCGGTGAATTTCTGGTTCGGGTATCCGGGGTTTACCGCAATGAGAAAGACCAGGTCGGCCTCGGGAAGCAGCGGCTCCACAAAAGCAAGGGGCGTTCCGGGAAGGACCGCAATGCCGCGAAGGATGCCGCGCTCCGGATTCCGGGCATTTTTCTGTTCGCCGATGAGCTGCAGGGCGCGGTGGATATTCCCGCGCGACTCCGCGTGCACGGTAATGGCATCGGCGCCCGCAGCCGCGAAATCCGGGATAACCGGGAGCGGATCCTGTACCATGAGATGGACGTCTTTGAAAAGCCTGGTCGCGCTTCCTTTTACAAAGAAGGATCCGGCGGTAAAGAGCGGACAGAACCGGCCGTCGGCAACATCGAAATGGAGCATCATGGTCATGAAATGCTCGGCGTCCTTCAACGTGATATGCGGCGGCAGGGGCGGCACATTGGGATCGGTGTAGAACTCGAGGATCACCGGCCGGTCCGCGGCTAGCGCCTCATCCCAGCTCGCACCGACCTTCTCAGGATCGTTGCAGAAGATGCCCTTCAGATCCGAGCAGCTCCGCGTATTTGGCGTAAGGGAAGTCGGGAATGGATTGTGTGCTTTCCGTCTTGCCGTCGCCCAGCTGTACGCGCTCCTCCCAGGTCACCTGGCTCAGGTCGCGATTGTTCAGCACCATCAAAATGAAATGCGGATTGGACCATTCCTTCCAGTATTTGGAAACGGTGATCATCACGTTCATGCCGTTCATCTGCATGGCGCCGTCGCCGATGGTGCCGATCACCACCCGGTCCGGATAGGCCATCTTCGCCGCCACCGCATAGGGCGTCGCGGCGCCCAGCGACGCGAGCGAGCCCGAGAGCGAGCCCTTCATGCCGCGCCGGAATTTCAGGTCGCGCCCGTACCAGTTTGCGACCGAGCCGCTGTCAGCGGTGACGATGCAATTCTCCGGGAGGCGCGGCGACAGTTCCCAGAACACGCGCTGCGGGTTGATCGGGTCCGCCGAATCCATCGCGCGGCTCTCCAGCACCTTCCACCACGCTTCGAGATTCTCTTTGATCGTGTCGCGCCATTTCGTGTCGGTCTTTTGCTTCGAGCAGCGGCAGGAGCGCCTTCAGCGTCTCGGCGCTGTCGCCGACGAGATTGACTTCCATCGGATACCGCAGGCTCAGATTTTCGCCCTTGATGTCGATCTGCACGCCGCGCGCGTGCCCGGGCTTCGGCAGGAACTCGCTGTAGGGAAAAGCCGAGCCGACCATCAGCAACGTGTCGCAGTCCTGCATCAGATCCCATGAGGGCTTTGTGCCAAGCAGGCCCAAGTCCGCCGGTGACGAACGGCAGATCGTCGGGCACCGCGGCCTTGCCCAGCAACGCCTTCGCTACGCCGGCGCCCGAGCTTGTCGGCCACCGCGATCACTTCGTCAGTCGCTTCGAGGCAGCCTGCGCCGACCAGCATGGCGACCTTCTTGCCCTTGTTCAGCACTTCGGCTGCCGCCCGCAGGCCGCTGATGTCTCGGAACCTTGCTCTCGGCCGGGAACCCACGCCCGTATGCGTTGTGCCGTGCGCGAGCGGCGGATCCTCGTAGGGCATCAGTTGCAGATCGTTGGGCAGGATAATGCAGGTGACGGAACGCTTGTTCTGAGCGATGCGCACAGCCCGGTCCACCATGTGCCGCACCTGGCTCGGGGACCGTGCCGATCGCGACATAGTCGCTCGCCACGTCCTTGAATAAGGAGACCAGGTCCACTTCCTGCTGATAATGCGCGCCGAGTGCGCTCCGCGCCTGTTGTCCAACGATGGCCACGACCGGCTGATTATCCATCTTGGCGTCGTAAAGCCCGTTCAAAAGGTGAATCGCGCCAGGGCCTGACGTCGCGTAGCAGAGGCCGACGCCGCCGGTGAACTTCGCGTGAGCCGAAGCCATGAAGGCGGCCATCTCCTCGTGCCGCACCTGGACATATTCCATGTCGGGCAGGGCTTTCTGAAGCGCGACGTCCAAGCCGCCGACGCCGTCGCCGGGATAGCCGTAGACCCGCTTCAAGCCCCATTCCTGCAGGCGCTTCCAGACGAATTCGCTCACATTGATCGACATCATGTTCCTCCACGGCGTGAAGCGCCGCTCGATATTCCGTCCCAGATCGATACCGACCGGCCACGCAGCGGTTCCCGCGACAAGGGTCTCACCGCAGCGTGCATGGCCGCGCCACGCCCCGGACGCCGGGCTGCAGTCGGAAAAGGCCGCCAGCATTGCGGCTCGCGCGCGAGTTGCTCCGGCGTTAGTCTTCTGCCTCGCACTGGTCACCACCATCTCGTCTAGATCGCGTCCGACAAATGCGCACATCGTCGGTTGGCTGACAGGCAATGCTACGCGCGATATGAGAACGTCCCGTCGGCATCGTAGCGATGCAGAGCGCTGCCGCCATGGATGGCGCACCAGTAGCAGCCTTCCTCGTCCATCGCAGCGCCATCAGGGACGCCTTCATTCGGGGATATGTCGGCGAACGCCACGGGCGCTCCTACAGTGCCGGATTTGACATCGTACGGTGCACGGAAAACCGCATGGGCGTGGGAGTGTGACCAATAGAATGCGGTACCGTCGACGTCCCAGGCAAAGCCATTGTGCAGGTCGCTCCAATCACCGGCAGCCGTGAAACCGTCCGCAAAAGTGAAGCGATGCATCGCCGCCTTCGGCTTCGTCACAGCAATATCCGACAAGGGATCGTACATAACGCCAACCCAGAAACGGCCATGCGCGTCACAAATGCCCTCGTTGAAGCGAAAATGGGCCGGATCAAATGGAGGGCCTGCAAGTAGGACAGTGTTGCCCGTCGCGAAATTTAACTGGAACAAGCCGTTTCGGAGTGCCACGATGACGGCGGCTGCACTATCCAGAAGCGCGAATGCGCCAATGTCAGAGGCAACTCGCCAATGGCTGTGCGTCCCCCCCGCGCTCAGACAGTGCAAAGCCGGCTCTTTCACGTCGATCCAATATATCGCGCTGGTAGCGGCGAACCAGGTGGGGATTCGCCAATAGACGACCGGCAATCCAGCAGCAATTCAACGTCGGGCAAAACACACTCCGCGCCCACGCAACCGGCGGGCTGTCGGATGCAATTACTTAACGTCCGTTCGAAAGCAGGGTTCCGACGAAAGTTCTATTCTAAAGCTTATGAGTTAGTTAGATCCGGCAACTCGCCGATGTTCCCACTTGCCGCGTGTTCAAATGTCCAGGCGCTTTGCGACCTGGTACAACACGGCGCCCGCAACCAACGCTAATGTCACAAGGAGCGCCATGCGGTGCCGCTCGGTAAACATCTCCAAACTGGCGTTTCGCGCACGGGCGTCGAAGCGGCCATGGGCCCCATAAGGTCCTAACACCGGCTCGAACAAGTTGGCGGGCGCGTCGGCAGGTTCCCGCTCGTCTGTGAGTTGGCCGGAATATCCCGCCTTGGCCAGGTAGCGATCAAGCAGGCCAGGCGCGATGCGGTTGGCGAGGATCGCCTTGATCGTCGGCCAGCCCACCCAGACATCGCGGCGCTTGTGGGTAGCCGCAAAATAGATGGCGCGCGCCGGCACTTCGGGCTGAAAGATCGGCGGTACAGGTTCGGCCGGCGCCCGGTCTTGTTCATTGCCCAATCGAACTGCGGCGTGTTAACCGCGGGCAGGTCGACCATGGTGAGCTGTACATCGAGCTTGTCATGAATGATTTCAGATCGCAGGCTGTCCGTGAAGCCACGGATCGCTGCCTTCGCGCCGCAATAGATCGCCTGCAGCGGCACGGAACGATAGGCGAGCGCCGAACCGACATTGACGATGACGCCATTATTTCGGGTGCGCATCCGCTTCAATGCGGACATCATGCCATGGACCTGGCCAAGATAAGTGACGCGGGTGCCACGCTCCACTTCGGCAGCGGAGATGTCGCTCACTGCGCCGAAGACAGTGGCCATGGCGACATTGATCCAAGTGTGGATCGGCCCCAGCTCACGCTCCACCTTATCGGCCGCGGCCTCCACCGCATTTGCATCCGCGACGTCGGTAGGGATGGCGAGGGTGCGCACGCCATAGCGCTCGACGAGTTCAGCTGCAGCGGCGTTCAGTCGGGTGACATCGCGACTGAGCAGCGCTACAGACCAACCGTGCCGAGCGAACTCCTCGGCGACTGCACGGCCGACGCCCGCTCCCGCGCCGGTGATAACGACGATTTGCGACATGCGGCTCCCTCGACGCTGGTAATGGATCATTGTCGGTTCTCATGGTCGGCACGCGCTTCGACGCGATGCGCAAAATCGGTGTCACGCGGCAAACGACATCATGATCCACGTAAGCGGTAGAAATGCAGGAGGTCGCTATCGATCGCGGAACAGGAAAGCCAACACGCAGACCAATCCTTTGTTCCCGCTTCAAGAGCGGTTGGGAAATAACATTTTGGTTACCGAGATTTTAGATCGCCCGCGAGAGGTAGGGTGGAACCTGATCAATCCAACCGCGTTGATTTAAGGCCGTGCGGGAGTTCTGTTGCGTCCAATGATTTGACCGAACC